>CACYGY010000020.1 GCA_902774025.1 uncultured Eubacteriales bacterium | reverse complement strand
ATTCCCAAAGACGAAGATTTTGTTCTGGATACCAGTCTGAGGCGGATCAACAATCAGGAAGCGCAATACTATATCCAGCAGTGGAATCAGGTTCATGCCACCGCGACCCCCGCTCCCACCCCGGTGTCTGCGGCCGCGAATGACCCGGTACAGATCAGAGGTTACGCCTACTCTATTGGAGACGATGTGCCCTTCAGAAACATGGCCTCTGACAGAAGCGTTATTATCTCCGTACTTTCCAGGAACACACCTGTGTATGTGGCCGGACAGGACTACGATACAGAGGATGGGTGGCCCTGGCATGTCATTATGTATGATGGTACCTGGGGTTATGTGCGCAGCGACATGCTGAGGATGATGAATGCTTCCGAGGAAGCGGCTTATCTGAACTCTTTTGCCACCCACGCCCCCACGCCTGCTCCGCAGATTACGGCTCGTCCGTATGATCCCAATGGGCTTTCCAGCTATGGGTATGTCTATGCCAGAAACGGCGGCGTGGTGAATATGCGCCAGGCACCCAGCACGGGTTCCACCACACTGAAAAAGCTGAAGAACTATGCCTGCTGTCTGATTTTGGGATCACAGAACACCGGCGGAAGGATCTGGTATCAGATTCAGTACGAAGGCGTAACAGGATATGTGGCCGGAGAGTACTTCAAGCAGATGACGCTTGCCGAACTGGAATCCTTCATTGATTCTCCTGAATATCAGCAGGGTCTGACCAACAATGCCACAAATTCAGCCGGGGTCACGGTGACCGCGGCGCCTGTGATCTCACAGGAGGAGAAGAATGTTTCCAACTGGAGGGATCCCGCCAACGAGTATAACGTTACCTATGCCACCTGGGTGCCCATTGCCACCGTAGCGCCGATTGTGACCCCGTCGCCAGCGGCAGGTCCGGCAACGGTTTCCCCCTCCGTTTCTCCTTCCGCGTCCCCCACATCCTCTGCCCTGGCGAGTCCTTCCGTAAGTCCGTCCCAGAATCCCCTTGCCTCCATGGAGCCTGTGTCCACGATGGATGTTGTGGAGCCTGAGGAGCACCGTTCTTCCGGATGGATTCTGATTCTGGTCGGTGTTCTGCTGGCGGCAGGTGTGGGCGTTGTCTATTTCCTGCACCGCAGAAATCAGCGCATGTCAGCACAGAGAGCCGCACAGCGGAGAGCGCAGGCGATGCGGAGCCAGCAGAGCGGTGTCCAGGGGCAGAGAACAGCCTCCACGGGTACATATACGCAGCAGGGTCAGCCGCAGCAGCGGCCGGGAAGTGCCCAGAACACGCAGCGGAGCGCGGGTACACAGAATGCCCAGCGTCCCGGAAACGTCAATGGCGGCATGCAGAGACCGACGAGTGCCCAGAGACCGACAGGCATGCCGGACGGTGCTCAGAGGCCTGCACAGAACAAACCGCTGAATCAGAGGCCTGAGGGTGACGGAAGGAATCCCCTTTCATCCGGATCCGCCTCCACCCGTGGCGAGACTGTGATGGATAACAGTCGTTATGTCCGTCCGGTTAATCAGACGCCGGGATCTGCGGAGACCGGAAAAGACCAGAATTCCGGAGACAGTGTTTTCCAGCGTCCGGCTCAGCCGTCTTCCGGTGCGGCTTCCGGTGAAGCGACCCCTCCCGTGCGCAGCGGCGGACGGATGGAACGCAGACGCCAGCAGAGTCAGCAGAATCCCGATGATCACCAGTCCTGATGCTGACCTGGCCGGAATGCGGAATCCCATAACATCACAATGCCGGGAAGCGTGAGCAGCCCGGAAAAAGAGAGAAGCAGGAAATGCCTGACGGCAGATCCTGCTTCTTTCTGTCGGGAGGTCAATGCCCGGCGTGAATGACGATGGGATTCATCAACTGAGGAATCCGGCACGGAACCAGATCGCCGTACTTCGCGTCCATGTATTCCGCAAAGGCATGGGGATCCGCCGAGTTGTCCCTGAACATGTCCCAGTGCCCGGGAATAGCCAGGCGCGGGCGGAGCTCACCTGCCAGATCGACGGCTTCCTGGAATGTCATATTCCCGATGCATCCGCGGCGGTAACGGGCACTGTCGCGGCCGTTGATGGGGAGGAGAACCGCGTCCATCTGACCGAACGCAGCCAGTTTTCCGATCATTCCTTCATACCGGAGTGTGTCTCCCGCGTGATAGATGCGCACTCCGTTACCTTCCAGAATGTACTGCAGGCAGGGGTACTGATGCGTTTCGGGGTCCGGATCCAGAAACTCGTGAGCAGCAGCCAGGGCGTGAATGGTCACATCCCCCAGACGGACCTGCTTTCCGTCATCCAGACCGCAGCAGTTTTCCGGGGAAACGCCGTCCTCCAGTACCTGACGGAGGTGAGGCGATGGGAAAACAAAACGGGCAGCCGGGCAGTTCCGGGCGAAAACGCGCCAGGATTCATGGTCCATATGATCAAGATGGTTATGGGAGCCCAGGAAGCACGTGACATTCCGCACGTCTTCCCGGGGAATGGGAGGCGGTGTCTGACGGGCGGGGTCCGGCGATGCATAATAATCCAGACAGAACAGACTGTCTCCAAGGCGGACCATCAGACCCATCTGCCCCAGCCACCACAGAACCGCGGTGCCATAGGGAGCAGGCGTGTTCAGGACAGAGAGCATGGTTGAATTCACTGGAATTCCTCCCTTTCAACTGGTTATAAAGTCATCCCAGAATACAGAATATCTGATTGTTCTTCCTTTGATTTTTCAGGGCTGGCCGAAAGAAAGCATTGACAGAAACCGGCTTTTCTTATAAGGATATAGAAGAAAGCGGGCCGACAGCGGGTCCCCCTGCAGATCATTCGTCGCAAATCAGAGCAGTCCTGCAGGGTGTGGATAAAACACAGAAAGAACACACGGACTGGAGAAACCGGTGACATGGTACGGAGGGAAAAACTGATGAAGATGTTGTGGCGGCTGAGCCGGGAAGCCATTCGATACAGATCACTGTATGTGATCGCGATTCTTTCCACCCTCGGACTGACAGCGGTGAATCTTGCAGCGCCCAAGGTCCTTTCCTCCATGACGGGGATTGTGGAGAAGGGAGTGGACGACGGTGGAATGCGGCAGATCGGGATTCTTACCGGAATTCTCGTGGGACTGTATCTGTTCCGGGTTCTGCTGAGATTTCTGAGCAATTACCTGGCCCACAAGGCTGCCTGGTATCTGGTGGGAGATCTGCGCACCCGCACCTATGATAAACTGGAAAGAATGCACATGGGTTACTTTCACGACCAGCAGACGGGTGACCTCATGAGTCGGGTGGTCAATGACAGCCGGGATTTTGAACTGCTGTACGCTCATATGATTCCGGAAACGATCACGAACTTTGTGACGTTTGCAGGCGTGCTCATTGTTCTGCTGAGCATTAACTGGAAGCTCGCGCTGATTACGTGCGCGCCGATTCCCCTGATTCTTGTGTCAGGGATTGTGTTCTCAAAAAAGGTGCGGCCTTATTTCCGGATTTCCCAGAAAAAAATGGGTGAACTGAACGGAAAACTCCAGGATAATCTGTCGGGGATTCATGAAATTCAGTCCTTCGGCCGGGAAAGCTATGAAACGGAACGGGTGGATCAGAAGAATTTTGAGCATATTCGTGCCATGCTTCAGGCGCTGAAGATCAGCGCGGTGTTCCATCCCAGTGTGGAGTTTATCTCTTCCCTGGGAACCATTCTGGTGGTGGGCTTCGGAGGTTATCTGGCATACAGGGAAGGCCTGAGCGTGGAGGATATTGTCGCGTTTCTGCTGTATCTCAGTCTTTTCTACGGACCTGTAACAGGCCTTGCCAACCTTCTGGAAAGCATGCAGCAGTCCATGGCAGGCGCGGAAAGAGTCCTGGCGGTCCTGGATGCCCCCTGTGAGATCCAGGATCGTCCTCATGCCAGAAAGCTTGAAAATGTGAAGGGAGAGATCGAGTTTGATCATGTCTGTTTCTCCTACAAAACGGGCAAACCTGTGCTGAAGGATGTATCCTTCCGGTGTGAGAGCGGGAAGATGCTGGCACTGGTGGGCCCGACGGGCGTGGGAAAGACGACGCTGACACAGCTGATCTCCAGATTTTACGAGCCCTCTTCCGGACGAATCCTGATTGACGGTCAGGACCTTCAGGACGTCACCATCGAAAGCCTGCGCCAGAATATCTCTCCCGTTCTGCAGGATACCTTTCTGTTCAATGGTACGATCGCGGAAAACATAGGGTATGCGGCCCCGGAGAGCACACGGGAGCAGATTGAGGAGGCGGCCAAGGCGGCTAATATCCACGCGGATATCATGGCGATGCCGGACGGATATGAGACGCAGGTGGGCGAACGCGGCGTCAGACTGTCCGGTGGACAGAAGCAGCGTGTCGCCATTGCCAGGGCGATTCTCAGACGATCTCCCATCATTATTCTGGACGAGGCGACGGCGTCTGTGGATGTGGAGACGGAACAGCAGATTCAGAAAGCGATCGCTGGCATTGCTGGAACGAGGACCATCATCGCGATCGCTCACCGTCTGTCCACGATCCGGAACGCAGACTGGATTCTTGTCATCGAGAACGGATATGTGACAGAGAGCGGAACCCACGAGGACCTTGTGAAACTGGGAGGAAGTTACGCGCGTATGAACCAGATTCAGAACAGTGTGAGTGTTGGGATTGCCTGAGCGGCATAAGGATCTTCGGCGGTATTGGAGACAGCCGGCATGCAGATGAGCAGCCGGCTTTTTTTCTGCTCAGAACGGGGGAGAATCACGGGAGGATTGCAGACAGCGGCAGAAGAAGGGACGAAATCTGCAGCCGATACTGATGTACGGACCGGAACCCAGGCAAATGTTCTGCCTGGATTGAAGGAAACTGGATGAAATTAAAATTTCTACAACATTAAGAATAACATATTACGGAATCATAACAAAAAAATCAGACAGCTATTTACAAAAATATTACAAAAATGTATAATCAGACCAGAAAACGCAATCAAAAAGACATATTTACGAAAAAAACCGGAAACTGACAGCTCATTCGACCGACTCATTCCTCTGATTTTTCATATCAAACGGGTTGTTTTCATTCATACACACAGAACCTCCTGCGGGAAGAGAACACGTACTCAGAGATGCTGAAAGGATATTCATCAGAATATGCGGATCCTGCTGGACTGTTTTCAATACGCAAATGAAAAACCGGCCATACAGCATATCCGGTCAGGTCTCTCTTCCTGCATTGGGATCCATCTGTTGTATGTTGATGAATAAATAAATGAATTGAAGGCGGTGCGGTCATGAACAGAAAAAGATACTTTGCTTACCTGCTTTTGCTCATTGTCGGATGCCTGTTTCACGTGTCAGAGGCAGAAGAGGATTCGATTTCACTGACCATCAACGTATCTGTCCCGGGACATGTCTATACTGCCTATCAGATGTTTTCCGGTGGCGTAGGGGAAGTGGATGGAAAAAAACTGCTGACGGACCCGGACTGGGGGACGGGCATTCTTCCGTCGAAGGTGAAGACTAGCCTTGTTGCATTTGCACCGGCGAGTGTTCTTCGGACAGATGAGGGAATTGCCCTTAAGAAGAATAAGACGGGAACGAGTTGCCTGAGTGAGACGCTGACTGTCTGGAAATCAGTCTGCAACGATCCGTCTGTTGCACGGCTTGTTGTGAAGGACATTCTCACTCAGAGTGGATTCACGTATGTGAATGCTGTTTCCGAATACAGACAGGAGAACGGAAACTACGTGATTTCGGGCCTCAATCCAGGCTATTACGTCATCTTCGATGAAATCACGGGGACAGGACAGGGAACGGAAACACCGACGGAAAGCCTGATGTGGGACGCACCGCAGATCCTGATGCTGGAGGTAACCGGGCAGGAGACAATTCAGCCCAAACTGAGCCTTCCGGTTTTGACGAATCAGGTGCAGGATGACGAAGAATGGGTCAAGCAGTGCGTGAAGGGAAAGGATGATACCATCAGATTCAAACTGCTCGCCTCAATGCCGTCAGATCTTTTACAGGATTACACACATTACAGTGTGGTCATTCATGACTCATTGCCCAAAGGCATGGTGATAGTTCCGGATTCAGTGGAAATCTACACAGTACTGCAGAATGGTTCCACATTGCAGACCAGGCAGCAGGTCACTGAGAGCAACAGCGTGATTGATATTTCCCCGGACGACGACGGGGATGACAGATTTCTTGACGTGCAGATTTCCTTCAGTATTTTCGAGGACCCGAACGGCATTTTGGGTCCGACAACGGATCTGGGGATTTTATCGCACTTTCAGGTTACGTTTGAAGCCGTGTTCAGCGAAAGCATGAATACGGGAAACGGAGGCAATGAGAATCAGGCATATATGGAGTATCTGGCCGGTCCGGACACGACGCGCATGGGGAAGACAGCGACGGATACCGCAACGGTTTATACTTCCATGCTCATTGTCCGAAACATGAATCAGAATGAGGAACCCCTGAGCGGATCCGTCTTTCTTCTGGAGAAGTGCGATCTCAGTACAAATGAATATGTAACGGTCGGGAACATCGAGGAAGACACCGCGCTTCCCGGAAATCATTCGGTGCCCGGCTTATCCAGAGGATTTTACAGAATCTCAGAATCACAGCCTCCGCCCGGATACAACAGAGTGAACGGATACGGTTATTTTTCGGTTCAGTATGTGGAGTCGGAAGGGCAGCTGAGGGCTCTGTTCCAGCCTCTTGAGGAAACATCTGAATTTGTAGACACTACAAAGGCATATCTTCCGATCACCCTTACCCAGTCCGGCGGGGCTGCCAGTTCGGTATACATTCTGACCCTGACAAGTTTTCCCGGTATCGAGCTTCCCACCACAGGCGGCATGGGTACACGGATCTTTGAGATTGTCGGTGCCTCGCTGCTGCTGGTCAGCCTGTTTCTGATGCTTCTGCGGAGATTTCTGAAGAGATAATGATTCCTTCTTTGAGTGAGGGTGTTTGAGAATCGGAGGGAATCAGGCTATAATATGAAGCAGATGAGACAACTGACGAGATTCTCATAGGGCAGAGGCGGCATAGGCTGCCTGGAGAGATCTTTTCGGGCGAGGAGTGTAGGGACGATGCCAGAATTCAATCCAGATCAGCTTCAGGCGATTCAGGCGACGAATCCGGATCTTCTGATCAGTGCAGCCGCAGGTTCCGGGAAGACCACGGTGATGGTGGAAAGGATTATCCAGTCTCTGATTCATCAGAAGGATTTGCGCATTTCCAACATGCTGGTGATTACATTTACCCGGGACGCGGCGCGAAGCATGAAGCGCAAGCTGGAAGAAGGGCTGATAAAGGCTGCTTCCGGGGGTAACCCGGAGGCAGCCCTTGCACTGGAAGAGATGGAAACTGCCCAGATTTCAACAATCCACGCCTTCTGCAGACAGGTGATTCAGGAAGGATTCCACGTTGTGGACGTGGACGCGCAGGCAAGGGTGTGTGAGGGAAACGAATCGGACAGGCTCTTTGACAAAGCCTATTTCCAGGCAGTGGAGAATGTCCTGCATTCGGACGGCGGGGCGTCTGACTGTGAAAAGCGTCACTGCGTCCGGGAACTGATGGCTGATTTCTCCCAGAAGGATATCCAGACCATTGTCAGGGAACTGCATACCGTTCTGATGGGAATCCCGAATCCTCTTGAACACCTGAAGAAAGCGATTGAACAGGTGACTTTGCCGCCTGAGCAGCATCCATGGGTCCGGGAGGTTGTTCTTTCCAAGGTGCGTGACCTCATGATCCTGCCCGAACTGGTTGAGAAAATGGTCTCTCTGGCCGGTCAGGCGGAGTGTCCTGATGCGGTCCGGGATTTTGTGGAGCGGGAGCGGGATGGGCTGGACAGACTCAGCACGGAACTGGAAGCAAAAGGGAACGAAATCAGTCTCGGGGATCTTCGGAGTCTTCTCATACGGACAATCGGTGATGGAAAACACAGCATCAGCAGAAGAAGCAGGACGCTTTCGGATGAGGCTGCAGAGCTGTGCGAACGCTTTGACAAGGTCAGAAAAAAGATCTTTCTGAAAGAAGGTTTACTCCAGAAATGCCTGGATGAACTTGACAGGATGGAAAGCCCGCAGACGGCAGAGGATCATATCCGGATCCGTCGGGAACTGGAAGCCGTCGGCATCCTTCTGGAAGAAATTGAAAAATGCTTTCGAAGTGAGAAAAAAGCTGCCAACGTCATTGATTTCTCCGATATGGAGCAGATGACATATCAGCTTATGACGGATTCGGAGCATCCGGAAGTACGGCTCAGCATGCTGGAAAGATACAAAGCCATCTATGTGGACGAATGCCAGGATGTATCAGCGATTCAGGACGCCATCATACAGTCGCTTCACGGTGAGGGGACTCAGCTGTTTATGGTGGGTGATATCAAGCAGTCCATCTACCGCTTTCGCCACGCTGAGCCGGCTTTGTTCATGGAATACCGGGATACTTATCAGGATGCGGAGGACGCTCCTCGGCGAAGAATCTTCTTCAGGGATAATTATCGCAGCGCGGAGCCCGTTGTGGATGCGGTAAACCAGGTTTTTGAGCACAGCATGTCCAGGGATGTCAATGAGCTTGATTATGAGGAAGGGGACCGTCTCCGCCCCAATGTGCGGGGGGCGTTCGGCCCTGTGGATTTGCTGCTCATTCCTGAAGATGTGGAAGAACCGGAAACCGATGATGATCTGGAGGCGCAGTGTTTTGCAGCATCCGAAAAAATCAGGGCACTTGTGGAAGGCAGGGAAGGCAGGGCCTATCGGTTCAGTGACATCTGCATTCTGATGCGTTCAGCGAAGACAAGCGCCCCCAAGGCAGTGGACTATTTCAAGCGGATGCATATTCCGTGCCGTTATGACGGCGCACAGGAGTATTTCGGGCTGAATGAGGTCAGCATTTTCCTTTCTCTCCTGAATGTGATTGATAATTACGATCAGGATGTGGAACTGATTACGGCACTGAAACATGTGCCCTTTTCCATGACAGATGAGGAAATGGCCCGTATCAGAACGAGGCATCCGGAAAAAAACGTCTCTTTTGCCGCGGCAGTCCGGCTGTGCGCTGAGCTCGACTCGGATCCGCTGGGTCTGAAGTGCCGGGATTTTCTGAGACAGATTGAGGCATGGCAGCTCCGTGCTTCCGTTCAGATGCCCGCGGATTTCCTGTGGCATCTTATGCGGGAAACGGGTTTTTACGCGATCTGCGGAGCGTATCCGGACGGACGTCTCAGGCAGTGCAATCTGGATACCCTGTACCAGAAAGTCCTGGACATGCAGAAAAGGGGAATCCTGAAGCTGAGAGACGCGCTGACGGAAATCCGCCTGATCCGGTCGGGGGAAGACGGCGGAGTGATCCTGAGAAGTTCCGGAGGTGCGGATAATGAAGTCCGGATCATGACAATGCATGGCTCCAAGGGACTTGAATTTCCCGTCGTCATTCTGATGGATCTGGGGAAGGGATTGTCGGTCAGAGGCGGAAAACCGGAAAAGATCTGTATCGACATGAGCACGGCACAGAACCAGAAACCGCTTGGTGTGTACCTCCCTGCGGTCAATCAGCGCAGGCATACGAAGCGGAACACCTGCGGAAAAACCGCGTTTCAGTACAGAACAAAGAAAAACGATCTTGCGGAGGGAACCCGTCTTCTGTACGTGGCCATGACCCGGGCCATGGAGAAGCTGGTACTGATTGGGACATATAAGGAAAAAGACAGAGAAGTGTGGTCGGGCAGGCAGAAAGAGAACAGGATCTGGGCCAGCGGTTCCATGCTGGATCTGATCATGCCCGCTGTGATGCATACCTTCCCGGACCTTGAACTCCGGGAAGGCGTATGTGCCGAAAAGATGCCGTGGCGGGTGGAAATGTCGCTTCCTCACGCGGTGCAGGAAGCAGAATTCAGTGAGCCTGAGGAGGAAATCAGGCGGAGGATCGCACGGGCGGAGGCCACCGAGGACTGGGAAGAAATGAGGAGAGCATGGGAGAACGCTCCGGGTGAACCGCAGAGTGTAAAGACCAGCGTTTCTTCCCTGGTTCGGAATGAGGCCATGAAAATACGGTTTGTCAGTGAAGGTGACATGAAGGAAAGCAGGGTGAACAAGAGCCTTCCCGTCATGCGCATGCCTGCTTTTTTGCTGGATAAGGATCCCCCTGTTCCCGAATTCATGGCAGAAAAGTCCATGGAGGCCGCAGAACGAGGCACAGCCCATCACCATTTCCTGCGCATTCTTGATCTTTCTGCGATTGCTAAGGCGGAGAATGTTCCTGAAGAACTTGAGCATCAGAAGGAACGTCTGCTGCAGGAAGGGAAGATCAGCGCAGAGGAAGCGGATGCTCTTGAATTGAACCCCATGGCATGTTTTTTCACGTCGGAATTGTCGCACAGAATGCTGCAATCGCCGCATGTGCGCAGGGAATGGGGTTTTTCACTCAGGTTCCGGGATCAGGGCGCGACCGTGGTTCAGGGAATCATTGATGTTCTCTTTACAGAAGAGGATCACCTTGTTATTCTTGATTACAAGACAGACCATGATGCCAGCCGGGAAGGTCTGATTCAGAGACACTCGAAACAGCTGAACTGGTATCGGAAGGCTGCGGAGCAGCTGACCGGGATGCGTGTTGAAGAACTGTACCTTGTTGCCCTCAGGACCGGTGATGTGTTCCAGGTTCCGATCGTTGAACCTGATGTCGGGTGAAGCTGACTGAAAAAAACGGCAGACAGCGGGGACAGGGTGTGAATCAGTCAGCGGAGCAATTTGAAACTGTTAAAAACCAATATGCATAACAGACTGAACTTTCCTGACTTTATGGTATAATATATCCATGCTTGATGCCGCCGCCAGGGCATGGGTACAGAAAACACTCCCTATGCTCAATGAAGCACAGAAACGTTGGTTTTTGGCCATTGGAGCTGACCTCATTGGAAGAGGGGGGTGTCAAAGAACTGTCAGAGATCAACGGAGTACATCGCAACACAATCAGCAATGGCATCAGTGAAATCAATACAGATGGCTTTGAAACACGGTATGTCACATTTGCAGATGCTGTCTGCAGCATCAGGGCCGGTACCCAGGGACGGAAGACCGTTAAGGAGAAATACCCACAGGTTATTGAGGCAATCGAAGCAATTGTGGGAAAAGAAACCTGCGGAAATCCGATGAACCCATTAAAGTGGACGACAAAGAGTCTGCGGAATATATCGGATGAACTGAAAAGACAGGATATCATAGTAAGCTATGTAACGGTGGGACAGCTGCTGGAAGAAATGGGATATCATCTTCAGGGAAACCGCAAGATGCTGAAGGATGGAGATGATCATCCGGACAGGGATGCTCAGTTTAGGAACATCAATGCAGCATGTTTACTGTATATGGAAGATCAACAGCCTGTCGTGTCAATGGATTGCAGGAAGAAAGAGACTGTTGGAAACGATTCCGACAGCGGCCGGGAATGGCAGGAAAAGTATACTCCGATCAAGACGAAAGATCATGACTGGAAAAGGAGAAAGCAGCTCCATTTGGAGTATCTGACATTGCAGACTACGAGGGATATGTTGATGTTGGAGTCCGTTCAGACAAGGCGGAATTCGCGGTAAATTCGCTCCGTGAATGGTGGTATCATATGGGAAAAGCACGGTATCCTGAAGCTGCCTGCATATTCTTTGTGATGGCAGGGGCAGCAATGGTACCGGGAACAGGCTTTAAAAATTGGAACATCAGAAGTTTGCTGATGAGCTGGGCTTTGCTGTTCAGGTGTCTCACTTTCCTCCAGGCACTTCTGAATGGAACAGGATAGAACAGCAGCTGTTCAGTCAGATCACAAAGAGCTGGGGGAATAAGCTATTGGATTCCTGCCTGACGATTGTTAAACTGATAGAGAACACAACAACAAAGACTGGATTGAGAGTCGGTTGCCCGCTTGACATTCGGGAATATCTGGCAGGGGTCAAGGTCGATGATGATACGATGTCAAAGCTGCGCATTCTCCGTGACGAATTCCATAGTGAGCGGAATTATACGATCCTGCCGGGTGTTCACTAGTTTTCAGGCAATGAGAATGATCCACAATGCACAGGAAATTGAATCATAGTTCCTTGGCGCTTTATACACTATGGAAAACGTCGGGCTCTGAAGTCGCTTTGGGATAGATTGAATCAATCCTTTTTGAGAATGAGACAGCAGATAGCCTTTGCAGCCAAATGCAAATGGACTTGACGATTTTTAAGAAGAATGAATGAAATGCGTACAAGCGATAAGGAAATAAATTCGAACTTGACATTGCAGCGCATTCTTGATTTGATGGAAAAGAAAAATATTAAACAAAAGAAACTGGCTGATTATCTGGGGATATCAGCGAGTATATTCACAAATTGGAAATACAGGGAAACTCTTATCTGCATTATCTGGACAGAATTGCAGAGTTCCTTAATGTTTCACCATCCTATTTGGTTACCGGAGAAAAAACGAGTGACAATGAACTGACAGCCAGAGAAGAAAACCTGTTAAGAAAATATAGAGGAATCGATGAAAAGAGTCGTCAGATGATAGATAGTCTGCTTGATTATTTCGCCAGTAAGAATGATGATTTTGGTCCGGGATAATTGTTTGACCTGAACCTGAAAGTACTCTGTCGGATGAGAGGACCTGCGAAGCCAATCTGCTTCCCGAAGATTGCGCAGATGGGCAGGTCTTCCTCTCTGTCGGAGAGATCAGGCAGGCATCTGCCTTGTGTTCCCTCTGAAGCAGTTTTGTCGGAGCATGAATCATCCCATGGGGCGGTGATCGTTTTTCCCACTGGGAGCATTGCTGCGCAGCTCCTTTCATTCGAAGACTGTTCGCTTCATGGAAACGAATTTCTTCGGAGAACAGACCGGTGGCATGGAACACCGGAACAAGCCGTGCCCTCCGGATGAAGGAAGAGGAAGCCATTCACGTGAGAAACAACCCGTATCAGAGAGATCATGGTGAGAAGGACGATGTTGTCCATCCTGACCGGAAAGGGCAGAGGATAAAGGATAAGCGAAATACCCTGGGTCCGTGCCGGCCCGATTCACCTCGGTCCCTTGGGGAATGGAAGATCATCACGTGCGGGCGGGGTCTGCCTCCGAATGCAGAAGTCTTCAAGGACAGCGTACCAGGATGAGACACAATAAAAAATGAGGGATAGTTTATGACAAGCACATTTCCCAGCAGAGTCGGGAGTATTCTGGATTATGTGACCTGGCGGGGCGATCTGTCATTTGCAAGTGATCCGTGGAACGACATGGACAGTCTGATCATATCCTTGATCTGCTACTCGAACTTTGGTGAGAATGAGCGTGTGTTCGGAAATCCACAGCGCCTGACACTTGGTGATTTGTATGCATTTGATATTCTTGCCCGGTATCCTCAGGACCCGGTTTTCATGGGCGGGAAAAGCAGGACAGAGCTTTTTGAACTCCTGTCGGTCAGCGAGCGGTTCAAAAAGATCCGCATCCTGGATCAGGTTAATGATGTGGATCCGGAAAGAGACATCCAGTTTTCCGCCGTCACACTGGAAGTACCCGGAATGGGAATCGTCATCGGTTTCCGGGGGACATCCATGAATGTGACAGGATGGAAAGAAGACTTCATGATGAGTTATGAGACGCCGGTTCCGGCACAGTCGTCCGCTGTGGAGTATCTGCAGCGTGTGTCGGCTCAGACAAGCGGCCCGATGTATCTTTCGGGACACAGCAAGGGTGGGAATCTGGCAGTTTATGCCGCCTCGCATGTGGAGACGGAGATTCAGGACAGAATACAGAGAATCTGTTCTTTTGACGGACCGGGATTGGATGACGGTACCATGCAGTCTCAGGAATACCTGAGGATCGCTGAAAAAATCCACTCGGTGATTCCCTCAGGTTCTGTGGTAGGCCTGCTGATGAATTACCATCCTAATTACAGGGTGGTGGAGTCAACGACCATGTCACTTCTGCAGCATGAACCTTTCTCATGGCTGGTCAGAGGAAAAAAGTTTGTATTCCGGGAAAAGGTGTCTGTGCGTTCACAGGTGCTGGATCAGACGCTGCACGAATGGCTGAATTACTGCAGCAGGGAACAGAGAGAAACCTTCGTCAATACTGTGTTTTCTCTTTTTGAGAGGAATAAGAGAAATCGGGGAGGGGCTGGACGGAAGGATGACCGTCTTGATGAATCGTCAAGGCAGATGGTGCTGTTTCTTCTGTACCGACTTGTGTATCTGCAGGTTGAAAACACGTTTTCGGTACGGGTGAAGATGCCCTATCTGCAGGCGATCGAGGCGTTGAAAACGAGCCTGATGAAGGAGGAAGACAAGAGAATTAAGTCAGAGGCGGTTCTGGTTGACAATCATGAGAACGGATATGCGGATGCCGTGGATGAAGCGATGCATATGGCCGCGCTCAGCAACCTGAATTATAAGGATAGTCTGCGACTGCAGCTGTTTGCAGAAGAAATGCTGAGCATGATTCATGCCGTAACCGGAGATATCGAAGGTACTTTCTGGGTGGAAAAGGAGGGAAATCAGTTCGAACTCCATTTGACGACCCGTACGGTCATGGACAAGAAAAAGAGGGAGATGCTGATCGCCTCCACGACATCCAGAAAGAATGACGCCGGGAACAGTTTCCTTGGCCGACTCAGGGATATTTTTGAAAGGGCAATGGTTTCCGATGCGGAGAACGTTATCTTTACGATGACCGACAACATGTCCAAAGGGCAGGACACGAATCGGGAGTGGGACAGATATGAACAGTCTGTTCTGATCAGGCTTGCGGATGATGTGCGAATCGCTATCCGCGGCGGTATGGTCAGCATGACGGTCATCAAAGTCTTTGCGGATACATCAGGCGTTAGGGCAAACGGCCATTCGGGAAAACACCAGGGTGGATGAGCGATGTGCAAAGGAATGATGTCCGGTGTGTGTTTTCCGAAGGAGCCGGATTTTCGGGAAGATGCTCCGCTTACTGCGTGTGCACATGATTTTTTCACCGGCTCTTTGATGAGCCGGCGATTTTTTCCACCATGCTTTTCCTTTCAGGATGAAATTGGAACCCGGGTGATGTCCTTTCGTCTTTGGTACGAGGTTCATACCGGACCGGAAATCCTGGTATCTGAGTTATACCGCGGATGGAAAACGAAAAGCGTGAATCCTTTCCGCCAAACCGGAATTTGTTATATCACATTATATTTGTTTATCCCTGTGCATTTTGCATTTTCATCAAAAACAAATTCAACAATCCAAGGCATAATACGCTTTATCTTTTCAAAATCATCATATCCAAAGGACTTATCAAAATAGTTGATCACTGTACTCAGAGCTGTCCCGTGACTGCATATTGCGATGTTTTTGCCCGGATACTTCTTTAACATGGCCTCTAATGCACAGATATTTCTTTCCTGTACTTCTTTTAAGCACTCGCCATCCGATAATTTATAGGTGAAATCGTTCCATTGCCGTTTTGTAAATTCTGAGAAATTCTCAATCCAGCAACTATCAACTTTCCTTTCTCTAAATGCATCTACTATTTCGATAGCTAAACCATTGTTTTCTGCAAAGTCTGCAACTGTATCAACAGCCCTCTTGAATGGACTTGAAATCACAATATCTATTTGTTTGTCAGCCAAAAACTGTGTAACAAGTTTTCTGTTTGCCAGTCCCTGAAGACTTAATTCACGCTGGGAGTCGTCATGATTATTATAGTTAGGCTCAGCATGCCGGACAAAAAACACTTTTGTCATAGTCATACCTCCACAAATTCCGATTTGTCGATCGCCATATAACTCAAAAGTTACAGTGCCATCAGTGGTTGCTTCTTTCTGACAGATAACTGATCATATTCAGCGAATCCGGCAGGTCTTCATCAACATATCCAGAATTTCCTGATTCATTGTGTTCTCCGTTTGTTTCCTGAAACAGGCGCTTTGTTCCGGATCAGATGCCAGGAATCGACAGCGACATACGGTCATTGCGGGGGATGTATTTTCCCGGCGCTGCACCCCGAAGATTCCCGGATACGGATTTCTGCGATGCATGCTGGGGATCAGCTTCAATCTCTCTTTCTTGTGCTGCTCCGGACGGGATTGGGACCGAATGGAATGGCGGGCCGGTGATTCCTCATTCCCGTTTCACTTTATATCGGAAGCGGATGATTGATTTGATTCCGATTGTGCTTACGGCTGCCTTTACCCAATATCCCTGCATGTCTCATCGGGAATTGAAGAAACCTTGAACTTTGTGCTGTAACCTCCGCACAGAAGATGTTCTTCCGGCTTCGCTGCAGAAATCATCGGCTTTGCGGCATCTCTGATCAATGTCCGGTCTGCCCAATTCGTTTTTCAGGTTATTTCGCTTCTTCCGTCGGCGAATAAATGGATTTCTCCTCTTCCGTCTGCCCGATCCACGCGCATTTCGAAAAAGTGCGCTGTGGTCTCGATCACAGGGCGAGTTTCAACTCCGGCTGCCGCGCAGAGCGCGTCCACATCTGTGCTGTAGTGCCCATGCTCACGGTAATATATGCGCTGTTCCTCAAACAATCTGTACAGATCAAAGCGCCGCCGTTCGTCCTCCGGGATCGGGTATACCTCACCGTTCTCAGTGAAGAAGAGAAAGCCCCAGTACTGCGGCCGGTGTATGTCGATCACGCCAGTGGGAGCCCATACCCAGTTGTCTTCAGGGAGCGGTTTGCCGTCGGCTCCGAGGACTTTTCTGTATTCCCCGTCCCGGATCTCGCAAGTCCACTGTACTCTTGAGAAATTTAGCCGCCAGTAGTCTCCGGGCTTTGGAACACGGTCAGAGACCTCCTTCAGGGAACGCATGGGCAGTTTGATCTCCACGCTCCATTTCCGGTTGTCCGCGCCGGGGTCATTCAGCTTTCCGTCGATGTATACGGCGGTCTCAAGTCCCTTGATGTCAAAGGAATCGATGGGTTTGCCCCCGTCCCGGTATGCTTTGGTCAGAAGCAGGTCCCATACAGTATTCATCGCATTCATTTCAAGCTCGATGTACCTCTGGGTGTCTGAATCCGGGTCGATGAAAACCTCAAAATCGTTGTCGCGGAATATGACATCGTCCCTTTCGGTGACGTGAGCCCATATCTCGTCTCCCGTGATTTCCGCAGCCAGATAAAGCGCACTGTCGTCCCACGCAGCCTTGGCCCGCGTTGGGAAACGCGGCGGCTTCCCCTTCTCCGCCCCCTCGATGTCCACGAAAGGCTCAGTAAAGGGAATATCAGCCCAGAAAGGCTTGTCGAGGTGCCCGTCGAGAGTGAGCGGCATATGAACCTTGCGGCAATAATATACCGGCGGATGGAAAGGATACTGTTTCATGCATGTTACCTCCTGTCGTTTCCAATATTTCATGAACCAGGGTGGTCCTGAACCGGATTGATCTTCATACCAGTCAATGTGCCTGATCAATGGCCTGTTTCCTCATGGAACCGGCCGAATCCCAGCCGGCCAAAAAACGATGCATGGTTTGCAGGGGCAAAGGGAACTGCTGTGCACAGCGAATCGGCTTTCCTGCTCCGGTTCCTGCTGACTCCTGAAAATCGGAAAAGCCTGCGCCGCGCGGCACCGGGATGATCGCGCGGACTGTCCAGAGTGCCTTCCCGGAGAGCGGCATCAGCAGGAGGATCATACCGGACCGGAGGCCGGGCGAATTGAGATGGGACAGAGAAATGCTGCTGAACGACAGAGCAGACAGTGATCCGCTGTCCCTGTTGCATGGAGAATGCACCATCCCAATGGACGGGAGCAGCGAACACGCCTGCTGTCCCGCATTACCAACGGTTTTCTCACGACCGGTGCCTTTCGGTCATGCCCAGATTCTGGTATGATTGCCGCAGCCGGCAGGCTGTCATTATCGAATCAGCAAAGGCGGATTGTTATGAATATTGAAACTGAAAGGCTGGTGCTGCGTCCGTTTCTGGAAAGGGACGCGGCAGACGTACTTGAGTATCTGGCAGAGCCGGCCGTCAACTGCTTTGCCTGCATGAAGCTGAAGAACCTTGAGGAAGCACAGGCGGAGATGAGGAAACGGATCAGCGGGGCTGAGTATTCCTTTGCCATTGTTCATAAAGAAACGGGCAGGGTGATCGGAGAAATCGAAGCATACCCGGAAAGCAGTGACCCGCATGGCGACGGGAATGCCCCGCAGGATACCTTCAGTCCGTGCTGGATGCTGAACAGGGCGTATCAGGGAAAAGGATATGCCTATGAAGCCGCTTATGCCTTCTTTGACTATCTCTTCAGGGAAAAGGGCGCAAGAAGGATATACGCCTATACGGATGATTACAACATACCGAGCCAGCGCCTGTGCGAAAAGCTCGGGATGCGAAGGGAAGGACTGTTTGTTGAGTTTGTCTCCTTTGTCAGCAATCCTGACGGGACGCCGCGATACGAGAACACAATGCAGTACGCCGTTCTGAAAAGGGAATGGCTGTCTCAGCATCGGGAACTGTGAGGTCAGAACATGTCAGGACAGAGTATTTTTGAGATGAAAGTCTCCAGGGTCTATCCGTTGCTGCTTCACAAGGTGGAGCGCAAGGGCCGTTCGAAGGAAGAACTGGATACGGTGATCCAATGGCTGACCGGGTATGACATGAACCAGGTTGATCAGGAAATGACCTACGGAGAATTCTTTGAGAATGCACCCGCTATGAATCCGAGGGCAGGGCTGATCAAGGGAAAAATATGCGGAGTACAGGTGGAAACCATCGAAGATCCCATGATGCAGAGAGTTCGGTGGCTGGACAAACTGGCAGATGAACTGGCTAAGGGCAGACCCATGGAGAAGGTGCTGCGATGAATGATCTGAATCGATACGAGTACGACGCAGTCCTTCATGAGATGGCGGATAATGGCGGGGCCTACGTCATTTTTCCATGGGATATACGCCGGAAATTCGGAAAAGGCCGTGTAAAGGTTCATGTGCAGTTCGACGGAATTCCCTACGATGGCAGTATCGTCAGTATGGGCGTGAAGAATTCAGACGGTTCGGTATGCTATATCATCGGCGTGCTGAAAGCGATACGCGCCAGGCTGGACAAGCATGACGGGGACACGATTCATGTGGTGGTCGATACGGGGGAGATGCGGGATGCAGAAGTCTGATCCGGATACCCTGATGTTCTTTGATGCCCATCGGGATGTGCTTCCGATGTACCTGTTTTTTGAGGAACGTCTCTTCGATTCCTTTCCCTCTGTGAACAAACGTGTTCAGAAGACGCAGATCACCTTTTCTTCCCGGCATGTCTTTGCCTGCATCTCCTTTGCACGTGTGAAACGGAAAGCTGATCAGCCAATCGGTTCCATGGTGGTTACGCTCGGCCTCCCTGCACCTCTGGATTCGGAACGTGTTGCCGCGAAGACAGAACCCTGTCCCGGAAGATGGACGCATCATATCGTTGTCAGAAGGCCGGAGGAACTTGATCAGGAATTGTTTTCGTGGATCAGGGATGCATACGTGTTTGCGTCTGAAAAGTGAGAAACGGTTTACGGAGGAAAGTGAACATGTGGAAATGCCCGAAATGCGGCCGGAACTTCAGCCGTGAAGGACAGGGCCATTACTGCGGCAAAATAGAAACGGTGGATCAGTATATCCGGGAACAGGCAGAGGAAGCAAAGCCGTATCTGATTGAAATCCGCCGGATGATCCGCGAAGCGATTCCCGAAGCGCAGGAGAAAATCTCCTGGAGTATGCCGACATACTGGAAGGGGAGAAATATCGTCCATTTCGCGGCCTCGAAAAAGCATCTGGGACTGTATCCGGGCGATGAAGCGACAACGGTTTTTGCCGGGAAACTGGCGGATTATGATGTAAGCAAGGGAACGATCCGACTGCCGTACAACAAACCTCTGCCGGGGGAGCTGATCGCGGAAATCGTGACATGGTGCTACAGGCGGTATGCGAAATAAGGGAACAGACTTGAGGGACGGCAGCGCAGGATGATTTGAAGCGATCCCATTCCCGGGCTTTACGGAGAATATGGACGATATGGCGCCTGTCAGACCGCCTGCCATGGATCGAAGGCCTGAAATTCGCGATCATGCTGATCGCTGCAGCCCCGGGAATGATATCCCTTTGAAATTTCCGGTGAACAGAACCGATTCCGCGGAAAGGGAAACAGTCCGAACAGGGGAACGCCGCCTGCTGTGTGCGGCAGGGATACGTGCAGGGAAGACGATGAAGAGATCCAAGGCGCGGTGTCTGATGCTCTCAGCTGAGTTTGTCCGTGAAAAAGGCAGCTGCACAGAACATGGAAGAATCGTGCTGAGATACATGCCTCCAGGCTGAAACGGTGAGAATTCACAGGATTCCGAAGGGCAGTCGTGTAAGAATACACGGCCTGCAGCCGGGCGAAAAACGGCCTCCGGGACTTCCTTTCACGGGAGCCGGATGGCCGGAGACCTTCTGTTTCCGGGGATTTTCAATCAAAAGGAAGGGCGCTGACACCGTATCGATATCAGCGCCCTTTTGTGGCGGAGCGGGTGGGATTCGAACCCACGGTACGTTTCCGTACACCTGATTTCGAGTCAGGGCCGTTATGACCACTTCGATACCGCTCCACACAAGGATTTTTTACTCCGGAGAAACGGCCGGTGTCTACCGACAGATGGCATGATCCGATGGAATACGGATACAATTCATCCGGAACACAGGAAACGCGGCCATGATACCATGAACAGAAACTTTTTGCAAATCGTGTCTTTGCATGGACTGATCCTCACGGGTCCGGACGAAAATGGACCCGGAGAAAAGAGGAAACCGTGCGGGTTCCGGAGAAGCAGGGAATAACTTGTCGGGTCCGGTCTCCTGCACAGAATGACCCATGTGAGGAAACTGCGGTGAATCCGGTGAAGGAAGATATTTCTGAACGGATGAGACCGGAAAAGACATGGATGACGCGGACGGGACCGATCAGATTCATGAAAAAAAGATGGGGACGATCAGCCGGACGGGAGGTGAATCGGCGATGGGAACATGTGAGTTCGCTGCCGTGCAGGATATACTCCCATCAGGAATCCGGGGGAGATGCTGTCTTCGGGCAGTGATGCCCACAGCAATCTGCGGGATCAGCCACTGATCGGATATGGCATCAGGGATGGACGCGTTTTCCGCCGCCCGGATCAAGGACGGCAGAGATTCGGAAGGGATGCTGCGGGGAATATGCAATGCGTGCGGGAAACATCCGGGGTGTTTGCGGAATTGTCTGGCATATGCTAGAATCAGCGCACAGACTGTGACCGTTGAACGTGACAGAGCAGAAAGGGAGGTCCATCATGGAGAAGACTGGAATGGTGATTACCATTGGCAGGCAGTATGGATCGGGAGGGAGAGAAATCGGCAGACGTCTGGCCGCGAGGCTGGAAATACCCTATTATGACAAGGAATTGCTTGCCGAAGCCTCCAAGGACAGCGGAATCTGTGAGGAACTGTTCGAGACCCATGACGAAAAGCCGCAGAGGTCTTTCCTTTATTCCCTCATGGCCGGGACCCAGGCTCATGGGAATCCCGCGTCATCCTATATGGACATGCCGCTGAACCATCGCATCTTCCTTGCGCAGTTCGACGCAATCCGGCGTCTGGCGGGCCAGGGTCCCTGCATTGTCGTGGGACGCTGCGCGGATTATGTGCTGAAGGATCAGAAAAACGTGGTCAGCGTGTTCCTGAAGGCTGACATGGAGCACCGGGTGGAACGGGCGATTGAACGGGGAGCGGATCCCTCCAGGGCAGAGGAAGCGGTCAGGAAATATGACAAGCAGCGCGCCGCGTACTATAACTATTATTCCACGTTCACCTGGGGTGATGTGAATAATTACGACATCTGCCTGGATACGGGAAAGGTTGGATATGACGGAACGGTGGATCTGATCGTGTCCTATATTGAGATTCGGGAAAAGGTCCTGCGGGGGAATGCATGAAGCACAGATGGATATGCCTCGTGCTTTCGGTGCTCCTGACTGTCTCCATCGCTTTCTGTCAGGCGGAGCTGGCTTTCCCGTCATCTCCCTTTGAATCCGTAAGCATGCTGAAAACCTATCTGGAACGGGTCAATGTCTGTCTGGGAAGGCTCTCTGCCCGCCCGCTGGACCAGGTGTTTGAGTGCTACAGTTCCTTTGCCGTGATTGGATATTCGGATTCGGATGTCCCAGAGAATGTGGAACTTTCCGTGAACATGGAAAGCGGAGAACTGGACAGCCTGGAACTCAGATGCTCGGATTTCTCAGCCTTCGCGCCCCTGTGCGCCGCACTGGAAGCCTGTGCCGGCGCCATGGAGGACGAACTGCCTGCGCTTCTGAAAAATGCGGAAGTTCCGGTCAGGCGCGCTCTGAACGATCCCCTGACTTCCTTTTCGGACAGGGTGGTTTCGGAAAAGGGCGACAGGGCGAGAGTGTATTACGCATATGAAATCAATCCCTGGGGGGATCAGGTCAATTACCTGGTGATGACCCTGATCTTCCCGCGGCAGGTGGATATGTCCGGCGGCCTGACAACACCGCCGCCGAACACCCGTGTGGAGAGGATTCAGGACGGCTCGGATGATGAGGGTGACTACACTCCCTACGACGAAGGAACACATCTGGAAGTGTTTGTCACGGAAACACCGGAGCCGGATTCCGCGGCGGGCGATCATATCTGAAAAAACAGGTACGGACGGGAATCCGTACCTGTTTTCAGTAGCCGGAGATCAGGCTGTTTCACAGGGTGAGTGCCGTGTTCTCAAGAAAAACGCGGGCTTTTTCGGCGTTAATCGGTGTGGTGTCCTCCAGCGTCATGGGGATTCCCTCCCGACTGAGGGCGAACCGGAGGATTCGGTCATAACTGAGGCTGCCAGTGCCGCAGGCGCGCGACAGATGTCCCAGGTCCTCAGCGCCGGGCTCTGTCACACAGTCCTTCATGTGAAGCACGACAATCCGGTCTCCGAAGCGTTGAATACATTCTTCCAGGACTTCCTGAGACCGGCTGAAGTTTTCGGGAGTCAGCAGATTGACCCAGTCAAGAATGACTTTCAGGTGCGGACTGTCCAGCCGCTTCAGGACCTTTTCCGTCCTTTCCGGAGTGGAGACGATGTGGCGGCACACCGGTTCCAGGCAGATCAATGTATGGTACTCCTCCGCGTACCGTACAATCGGTTCGAAGCGCCGGACAAACAGGTCCAGAGCTTCCTCTGTCCAGCAGGCCGGCTCTGTGGCATACTCCATGTTGGGCGCTCCTGTTTCCGTGCCGACGCACAGCGCGCCGATCTCGGAAGCGAAAGCCAGATGCGCCCTGTAGATTTCCAGTGTTTCCTGCCAGACTTTTTCATCCGGAACAGCCACATTCAGGTAGCATCCCAGGACAGCGATCTGCATCCTGTGGGCATCCATGGCGGAACGGACCCGGTGTGCCAGGTCCTCCTTCAGCAGAGAAGGAGCCTGGGACATCTGGAATCCCGGGATGGTTTTTGACAAAGCCACATGCGCGCAGCTGAATCCCTGCTCCCGGGCATGGCTCAGCCGATCCTCCAGAGTATTTCCCTGGCAGTCGTGAAGACGGATTCCGATATTCATAGCGCGGCAGCCGGACAGGGCTGCCTTCCCTCCTTTTCGATGAGCTTGGTCTCAGAAACGCCCAGGCAATCTGCGATGAGCCTGAACCGCTTCTGCATTGAATTTCATCCGTGTATCCTGACTAAATGGTTTGTGTTTTGGATGGGGGAAGAGATGAACATGCTACAGACTTCATTGGCCGGAAACGGTTCCAGGACGCCGTAACCGTCCCAGGGAACGCACACGCTCTCTTTGCCCCATGGCATTCAGATTCGTGGGAAACTGCGGAACGGATTGTGTTTTTCATGGCCGGCCGGGCGGATTCCGGCCTGACGAAGCCCGCTGCGGGTCCGAAGGTGTACAGGGGCGGAGAAAGGTTCCTGTATGACAGGTTCATGAACAGTGCAGTGATCCGGTCCCTGCTCTTACCGGCAGTGGCAGAATCCTTCCCGTTTCCGCCGCGGAAAAGAGTCGGGCGGAGGGTGGAAAGCGAACCCGGGACACGGCAGGGATGGAAAGACGATCCGGAAAAAGACTGCAGAGCAGTGAATTCCGGCAGTGACAGCCTGCGCAGGGAGATCCTTTGCCGCGCTCCTCTGACGGAAGCGACCGGGGAAGCAGGGAATGCCCCTGCACTTGCCGGCGGGTCAGAGGACGTTTCAGCGGACCGGAAGGATTCGCTGTTTCTTTCCTCCAGGGGAGCTCCGGCGCCTTCACCTGCCGGAGCGCGGGATGGTCAATCCGTCAGGATGGGGAAGCATGACGCACTGACGGGTATGGGACGGATTGAAGGCTGTCCCGGCGTTGAACCTGTATGATTTGAAGATCGTTTCCTGAGCCGTCGTCTTCAGTGAGTCCTTTGGCGCAGGGACGGAATCCCGCCCCGGAGAGGGTTCCGGGTCTTCGTTTCCGGCAAAGAACGGTCGGTTTCAGATGATGGGTTCTGCCTTTTTGCCTCAATGTCTGGCTGCCTCATTCTCCTTTCCAGGTCCGAAGGGTGCCGGCTGATGCCCTTGAATGAAAAATATGATATCATAATCCGGATCATATCTCAATGAACCAGAAAGAGAGAACCCCGGGGAAGGATTCCGGGAAGTCCCGTCGAATGGAACAGACGATGAAGTGAGGTGAGAGGGTATCGTGAACCAGAAAGAGATGCTTCTTTCTGAAAGTGAAGCAGACATCCTTGAGACGCTGGAACGCTTTGGTGTCAAACCACCGGATGCAGGTGGGACGACGAAAGAGGAAAAAGCGGAACTTCTGATCCGGTCCATTGACCAGTGCCCTCCCGAGGAGTTCAGAGCGTTTCTCGATATGGATACGGTTCTCTGGCTCCGGAAGGCTTTTAAACGGAACACGGAGGACGCTGTGCTCTCCGCAAACAGTCTGAAGGGTTCACGGCTGGGCAAGTGCAGCTTCACCTTTCTGAGAAAGTGCGGACTGGCTGACTGGGACGGCCGTGCCGGGGTGCGGGTTTCTGCTCTGGTGCGGAAGAAACTTGCCGGATATTCCAAAGAGGAGAAAAT
Source organism: uncultured Eubacteriales bacterium (assembly GCA_902774025.1). Classification (GTDB taxonomy): domain Bacteria; phylum Bacillota; class Clostridia; order Christensenellales; family Aristaeellaceae; genus UBA2943. The sequence goes on along the minus strand of CACYGY010000020.1, from coordinate 14,707 downwards.
GGAGCAGGAAAGCGCTGACCGCTGCGTGCTCATCGGTCTGGGGCTGGCTGATTATTCGGGTATTGTCCTGCCCGACCAATTGCATGACAGTCTTTATGCCAGACCGGAGAAGCCCTTTGCCCTGCATCATGTCAGCATACTGGACAACTGTGTGGATATCGTCATGCTTTCAGCGTGCCGCAGGTTCGGGATGACGACGGAATGGGGAGGAGCTTCCCCCGGACAGTTCAGACATCCCCTGGCGCAGGATTCTTTTCCTTCCCGCATGGACTGGGTGCAGATCCGCCCGAAGGTGGTTCCCTGGCAGCATGCCATTTTCCGGGGACTGGTAGGGTATGTGCCCGAGGTGAAGGAATACGCGGAACTTGCGGAGTATCTTTGTTCCGCAGAGGGAAGATGGGGATTGATCTTTGATCCGGACGTGGGGGAGAAAGGATTTGCCGAACTGAAGAACTATTGTCTTTCCCACAGTCCCAGGAAGAGCAGAAGAGCGCGGATGCTGCTTCATATCCTGAAAAAAGTGACAACCGATGTGATGATGAGTCACGATCCTTCCGAAAATGTCCGTATTCTGAAACATTTTCCCCTGGAGGACGGACAGGAGGAGGAAAAACGGGATGAACTGATAGAGGCGCTGCTGGATCATCTTCCCGTGTGGAGTCTGCGGGGACATACCAGGGCGGAGGAGAGAGCAGGAAGCATTCCCATATGGGGCCGTCTGCCCGGGAAAGCCGGAACTTCACTTCCCCGGGGCCTGTGTCCGTGCGGATCCGGGAAGCTGTATGCGATCTGTCACGGACGGTATCAGTAAAGGTGACCTTCCCCCTGACGGGGAACGGTGATCAATATGAAGGGAGACGATGAACATGGTGGATGTGCATAAGCTGTACGAAGAGTGGCTCAGAGATTTTCAGAACGATCCGGAAACCTGTGAAGACCTGAAAAGCATTGCCGGAAACGAGAACGAAATCCAGGACCGCTTCTATACGGGGCTGTCCTTCGGCACCGCCGGCATGCGGGGCGTTCTGGGTGCCGGCACCAACCGGATGAACCGCTATAACGTACGCCGTGCCACAAAAGGACTTGCCCGGTACCTTCTGGAAAGTCCCGAGACGGCAGGACGCGGCGTGGTGATCGCCTATGACAGCCGCCGGTATTCCAGGGAGTTTGCTCTGGATACAGCCCTGGTTCTCTGCAGGGAAGGCGTGCCTGCCTACCTTTTCGACGCCCTTCGGCCTGTTCCCATCCTGTCCTACGCCGTGCGTCATCTTGGCGCAATCGCGGGCGTGGTGATCACGGCCAGCCACAATCCTCCGCAGTACAACGGTTATAAGGTATACGGGGAGGACGGCGCGCAGCTGGGACCGGAAGCGGCGGATAAGGTGACGTCCTTTATCAGCAGGCTCAGCTATACGGAAGCCGAGATTATGGACGAGGCGGAAGCCAGGGCCAAGGGACTGCTGAAGATCATCGGAGACCGGGAAGTGGACGACGATTACATGAAGGATATCAAAACCCTGTGCATTCAGCCGGATCTCCTTGAGAAGGAAGGTTCCAGACTTTCCATCGTGTATACCCCCCTGCACGGCTCCGGCAATGTGCCTGTCCGCCGCATGCTCCGTGAAATCGGGATCACGCAGGTGTCCGTCGTGAAGGAACAGGAGCTTCCCGATCCCAACTTCTCCACCCTGAAGGTGCCCAATCCGGAAGACCCCGCTGCCTTTGTGCTGGCAGAAAAACTGGCGGACGAGAAACACGCCAATGTGATTTTCGCCACGGATCCCGACTGTGACCGGCTGGGGGTTGCCGTGCGGGGACACGACGGGGTGTTCCATCTTCTGACAGGAAACCAGATCGGCTGTCTGCTTCTGGAATACATTCTCTCCACGATGAAGAAGCAGAACCGGCTGCCTGAAAACGGCGCCGCCGTGAAATCCATTGTATCCACCTCCCTGGCCAACCGGATCTGTGAGCATTATGGTGTTACCATGTTTGAGACCCTCACAGGCTTCAAGTTCATCGGCGAAAAGATCCAGCAGTTCCAGGACAGCGGAAGCCACACGTTCCTGTTCGGCTTTGAGGAAAGTTATGGATTCCTCTCCTCCACCTTCGTCCGGGATAAGGACGGCGTCAATGCATCCCTGCTGATTTCCGAAGCCGCTGCAGCCTGCGAGGCAGAGGGAAAGACACTGTATGACCGGATGCAGGAGATTTTCAGTACCTATGGATACTACGTGGAAAAAGTGGTTTCCAAGACGCTGCCCGGCATGGACGGTCTGAGCAGGATGAAGGAGATCATGAAGAATCTTCGGGAGAATCCCCCTGTGGAACTGGCCGGTCTGAAGGTGACGGCAGTCCGGGACTATCTTTCCGGTCTCCGCACGGAAAACGGCGAAAGCAGCCCCACGGGTCTTCCTTCCTCCGATGTTCTGTATTATGAACTGGAAAAGGGCAACTGGGTTTGCGTCCGTCCCTCCGGCACGGAACCGAAGATCAAACTGTATGTCAACAGCAACGCCCCCGACAAGAAGGAAGCTGAGGCGCTCAACGAACAGCTCCGGGAATCCGCGGAAGCCCTGCTGAAGTAAAGGAGGCATTCATATGCAGAGAATGCTGGAAACACTCCGGGAACTGATGGCCATTGACAGTCCCACGGGCATGACCCGGGCGTGCGAGATGTATGTGATGGATCAGCTGAAGTCCATGGGATTTCAGCCCGGACACGAGCGGAAGGGAACCGTGATCTGCTCTGTGAAGGAAGGGGATCATCCGCTTCTTATCACGGCCCATCTGGACACGCTCGGAGCTGTGGTCCGCTCCGTAAAGAGCAACGGATGCCTGCGCTTTTCACCCCTGGGCGGCTGGAATCCCAACGCCATCGAGAATGAGAATGTGAGGGTCTACACCCGGGACGGCAAAGTCTATACCGCCACGGTGCAGTCCGTTCACGCTTCCAGACATGTCTGGCGGGACACATCGGATGAAAAGCGCTCGGATGAAACGCTGGAGATTGTTCTGGACGAAAGGACCCGGAGCGCGGAGACCACGAAGGCACTGGGAATCCGTGCAGGGGATATGATCGCCTTTGAACCCCGCTTTCAGGTGACTCCCTCCGGATACATCAAGAGCCGGTTCCTGGACGACAAGGCCAGTGCTGCGATCCTGCTTGAAATGGCCAGGCGTGTACAGGAGGGAACGCTTCAACCCGAACGGGGCGTTACGCTGGCGTTCACGGTGTATGAGGAGATCGGGCACGGCGCTTCAAGTCTTTTCAGCGTCCCCTGCGAGGATATGATCGCCGTGGATATGGGATGCGTGGGAGATGACCTGGAGGGCAGGGAAGAGTGGGTTTCCATCTGCGCGAAGGATGCAGTCGGACCATACGACTATGATCTGACCACGGAAATGGTGCGCAGGTGTGAAACACTGGGGATTCCCTTCACCACGGACATCTATCCCGGATACTCATCAGACACGGCAACGGCGCTCCGCGCCGGTCTGGATGCCCGCTTTGCCTGTGTGGGCATGGGCGTCTATGCCAGTCATGCCTATGAAAGGACCCACGTGGAGGGGATGGAAGGCACGCTCCGGCTGCTGGAAGACTGCGTGAAACGTGTGATCTGAATCTCATAAACAAAAACAGCCCCGGTTTCTCCGTCTGATTCCGCGTCAGATGGAGGAGCCGGGGTTTTTGTCCGTCAGGGTGTCCTCAGGTGGGAAACAGGCTGCAGAAACAGATCCCCATCATCAGGTCCCGGATGATATGGGTCAGTTCATCCACGCTTTCCTGCCCGCCCCGGCTGACGTAGGTTCTGGCGCAGCTGGTCAGAGCAGAAGCCAGAAAATCTGCCATATATGCCTGATCCCTCTGGGAAAGGCCCGGGCCGGCGGAACTGCATTCCATGAAGCCCTCATACTGGCTGTCATAAAAACAGTGCATGAGATGATTCTGGTACAGCAGGGTGAGCAGTCCGCGGTTGGTTACCATGTAGTCTGCCATGGAAAAGAGAAAACCGTCTCTGGAATGGAGAGCGGAATGAAGCCGGGATTTGCAGCAGCAGGCGGATTTCAGCTGGAAGATCACCACATCCTCCCTGGAGTCAAACAGCGTGTAGAAGGTTTGCCTGGACACGCCGGCCTCCCTGCACAGACGGGTTACGCTGATCTGCTCAAAGGGCGTGTCTTCCAGAAGGAGAAGCAGGGCATCCGCAATATGATGCTGAGATTCCAGGGCGATCCGGTTACAGCCCGAGTACATGGCATCGGCCTCCTGAGAAGAAAATCGAAACAGACTTGACAAATGTCAGAGTTGACAGTAAGATCCTACCAGATACACTGACAGTTGTCAAGGCACTGTTCCTTTCCTGAACGGGTGTATCAGAATCGGCTGAGAAAATCAGTCATATACGGAGGATATCATGCTCGTTATACCTGTATACAACGTCATGCTGCTGCCGAATTCCACTGTCTATCTTGAACCGGAAGGCCTGAAGAATCAGACAGGCAAGGAACTGCTCATAGGCGACAAGCTGATTCTGGTTGCCCTGAAGAAGCAGGTGTCCAGAACGGCTTTGAGTCCGGAACACTTCTATCCCATCGGCGTGGAGGGGGAAGTAACGGAAGGCATGATCCAGGGCGTTCTGTCTGTCAGGACGGGCAATCGGGTGAATGTGCTGGATCCCATGGTCATGGGGGACGGAACAGTAATCGCTGCGGGGGAAGTCAGGCCGGATATTCAGGACCTGGACGCGGCGGAGGAAGAAAAGCGGTTCGAACTGATCAAGCAGGAGATTGCCTCCCTGGTGACGGACAGCCGCTTTGAGTCTGCCATGAACATGTTCATGAGTGCACAGAACTGCACCATGGCGGACGTGGCCTGCCTGATGACCTTCTGGATGTCCGTCAGCGCAGAGGAACGCTATGAAATACTGGCAGAGGACAGCCTCAGAAAGCGCATGGAGCATGTGGAAAAAATGCTCTATGAGCAGGTGCAGATGATGAAGCTCTCCACGGAAGGGGCGAATGAGCGGTCAGAGGATTACAGAAAGGCTTACCGGGAGAATGCGATCCGGCACCAGATGGAGTATCTGCAGAAGGAACTGGATGAAATGCATCCGGAGAATGTTTCGGATGTGAGGCGCTTTGAAAAGAAAATCCAGGAAAGCGGGATGAACGAAACCGCCGAGCGGGAGGCCCGGAAGGTGCTCAACCGCATGAAGCAGGAAAACCAGAACAGTCCGGAAACCGGCATGCTGTATGATTATCTGGATTTTGTCACTTCCCTGCAGTGGAAAAAGCAGCCTGCGGAGGAAATTGACCTGGACCGGGCGGAAAAGATTCTGGATGAGGATCATTTCGGCCTTAAGGATGTGAAGGACCGGATCATTCAGCAGATTGCGGTGATGAACCTGAGGCATGAGCAGTCCGGATCCATTCTCCTGTTTGTGGGTGCTCCGGGTACAGGCAAGACCAGCATCGGACAGGCGATTGCCCAGGCGGTGGGCAGACGGTATGTGCGGGTTTCACTCGGAGGCGTGCGGGATGAAGCGGATATCCGCGGACACCGGAGAACCTACATCGGGGCCATGCCCGGGCGGATTATGGACGGCATTCAGAAAAGCGGCGTATCCAACCCGGTGGTTGTGCTGGATGAGGTGGACAAGCTGTCCTCCTCCTACAACGGGGACCCGGCCAGTGCACTGCTGGAGGTTCTGGACCCGGAGCAGAACAGCACCTTTACGGATCATTACATGAATGTTCCCTATGATCTGTCCTCTGTTCTGTTCATCTGCACGGCCAATACGGAGGATACCATTCCGGAGCCGCTTCTGAACCGCATGGAGGTCATTCACTTTAAAGGATACACGGCCACGGAGAAATATGAGATTGCCCGCCGCCATCTCCTGCCCAGAGCCATGAATGCCATGGGTGTCTGCGGGGAGGATCTGGAAGTGGAGGACGCGGCTCTGCATGCCATCATTGAGCGCTATACCATGGAAGCGGGTGTGCGGGGTCTGAAGAAGCGCCTGGACAGCCTGTGCCGTCAGGCCGCGGTAAAGATCGTCCGGACAGGCCGTCAGAAGGTCCGGGTGACAGAGGATAACCTCCGGGATTTTGTGGACGGGCATCCCGCGCGTCACGGTAAGATTCTCCCCAGTGCCCGGCCCGGGATTGTGACGGGACTTGCCTGGACTTCCGCAGGCGGCGAGCTTCTGTTCATTGAAACGAGGCGGAATCCGGGCAGCGGCAATATGACTCTGACGGGACAGCTGGGGGATGTCATGAAGGAAAGTGCCCAGATTGCCCTGAGCGTGGCCTGCGGAGCTTTCCCAAAGGAAGCGGAGGAACTGGAAAAGCAGCATATCCATATTCATGTTCCGGAAGGCGCAGTGCCCAAGGACGGACCTTCCGCCGGCATCACCATGGCCGTAGCCCTGTCTTCCCTTCTCACAGGGAAACCGGTGCCTCCCTACCTGGCCATGACCGGAGAGATGTCCCTGCGGGGGGATGTGACCGCCATTGGCGGGCTGCCTGAGAAACTCATGGCAGCTGTCCGGGGTGGCGTCAGGAAAGTGCTGATTCCCAGGGAAAACGAGGAGGAGCTCCGGGACGTGCCGGAGGAAACGCTTTCGCAGCTGGAGATCGTGCCCGTTTCCACCCTGCAGGATGCTCTCATGGAAACCGGGATCATGGAAAAGGAAGCCTGCACGGAACAGGCAGCCGGAGAAGGATCATCTTCGGCTGCCTGTTTTCTTTGGGAACGTCAGGAATAAAGGAGCTGTGCCAGACGCATGCCGGGATTGGCGGCGAGAAATCCCCCCCGTCGGAGTGCCGCGAAACGCCGGGCGCGGGGGAGCGAGGGAATCCCGGCATAGGTTCTGAGAACCCTTCGTGCGTCTTCGGGAAGGATATCCCCGTAGGTGTCAAGCATGGCGGAGGCTTCCTGAAAGGTTTCCGTCACCCGCCGGCGGATTTTTCCCGGATTACGCACTTCCCTGAAAATCCTCGAGACAGGATTGCTCTGACTGGCGCCCACTGCGTTGCCTCCATGCTGCCGGTAATCCACCAGGCACTTGGGAATGGGGACAAGACGGCCCGTGGCGGCGCACACCTTGGCCAGCCACCAGTCGTGCATGAAAATATCCTGGGGTGCCATGGCACCGAGGGAACGGAGCGGCTCATTGATCAGCATGGTGGAGCCTGTTACGTGGTTGGTGACCAGAAGTGTCCTCAGGTCCGTGGTCATCAGATCCCATCCCTGATGCCGGACGAAGCTGGGATACAGAAGCCGTCCCTCCCCGTCAATGACCCGCAGATCCGAGTGGACCAGAAGGGGCATGCTTTTTCCGAAAGTCGCTTCCGCTTTCCGGAGGGTTTCCAGGCCGCATTCCAGACGGTCCGGGGCCCAGACATCATCCTGATCACAGAAAGCCACATTTCCCCGGGCTTTTCGGAGGAGGACCATGAAGTTGCCGGCAGGTCCCAGGCGGGAGACGCTGTCCCGGATCAGATGGAATCTGGAGTCTGCGCAGACAAGTTTTTCAAGAAAGTCAATGCTGCCGTCGCGGGAACCGTCGTCCCGGACGAGTACCTGGAAATCCGGGAAAGTCTGCCTTTGCAGGGAAGTGGTCATTTCTTCCAGATAAGGCATGCCGTTGTATACGGCCAGAAGCAGGGTAAGCATTACCACCTCAGCCCCCATTTCCAGAAAAACTGTGCCGTGGACCACATGTGTCTGAACGTCAGGCGCAGCCTGCGGGCGCTGTCCCTCCGCCAGGCATGGGTGATGCACATGTCCGGATGGTAGACCACACGTCCCAGCTGCAGGGCCTTCAGAGCCAGATCACTGTCCTCCTGGTAGAGGAAAAAGCGGGGATCGAATCCCCGGATCTTCCGGAAGGCATGGGTGCGGATCATCAGGAAGCAGCCGGTGGCGAATTCCACGTCAATGGGCTTTGTCACGGACTCATCCGCCATGGTGTATTCCCGCCGCCATCGCTCAAAGATCCGCCCATGTTTTTCCAGTCGCCCGCCCAGGAGGTACCGGACCGTGGGGCGTCGTCTGGGAAGAAACTGTTCGCTTCCGTCCTGGTTGAGCACCTTCGGGGACAGAATCACCACGTCCGAGTGGTGATCCAGATAATCGCACATGGAATGAATCAGCTCCGGATCAAAGGAAACGTCGGGATTCAGAAGGAGGTGGTAGCGGGAGTGCAGATGGGGCAGCACCACGTTGTTTCCCCGGCCGAAACCGATGTTCCGCTTCTGGGGGTAATAGTGAGCGGAGGGAAACTCAACCCTGAGAAACCCGGCATCCGGGGATGAGGGCCGATTGTCCACAACATACAGTTCAACCTTCTCACGGGAACGGGCCAGACAGCGCAGGGCTTCGCCCACGCAGGCGCCGGAGTTGTACAGGACCATGCAGGCACTGACGCGGGGATCTTCAATCATGATGAGCTCCTTCCATACAGGAAAGCCTGAAATGCCCCTCATTATAGTACGAAGCGGGGAATGGGACAACCAGGCGGCAGGGAGACCATGATTCCATGGCATTTTGGCACACCCTGTGGTATACTCCGCCTGTATCCTGCGGAGATACACCCTGCAGAAGATCTGTCCCTTTTTCACCGCTGAATCCGGCGCGGACGGTTCGGGATGACGATATTCCGGCTCTGTTCCCCGCCCCTTCCGGGGCGGGATTCATGATCATACATGGAAACCATGGATGGGACAGGGCAGGACAGGCACGGGAGGAAAGCCCGCCGGCTGCCTTTCACGTGAGCCGTATCGTTGTCCGGAACGTTGTTTTTCTGTCCGGACCGGGCATCTTCTGACTTTCCGCGGGATAAGGAACGGGAGAGGAAGACGCGGACACTGGATGTTCGCCTTCCCCTCTGACAGAAAGGATTTGAATGATTGAGCAGGTATGCGGTTTTTGTGGACCTTGAGAACTGCGGCGCCAAGGTGGCGACGCTGAACAGTATTCTTGAGAAGGTCAAAATCCGGGGTGACGTGCTGCTGGGCAGAGTCTACGGGTATACGGACAGGTTTTCCGACCTGAAGGAGATTCTTCTGAGCAACACCTTTTCCGTGGTGCCCTCCATCCGCTATGGAATTGCCCAGAAAAACAATGCGGACATCCAGCTGGTGGTGGATGCCCTGGAGGTTGCCTATACCAATCCCCTGATCGATTCCTTTTGCATCGTGTCAGGCGACAGCGATTACATGCCTCTGGTGGGACGTCTGAAGGCCATGGGAAAGTATGTGCTGGGGATTTCCAGGTCGGAAGCTGCCAGCAATATTTTCATCAACGCCTGCAATGAATTTCAGTTTCTGGAAAGCATGGGCGGGCGGAAGGTGCCCACGGCCAACGCCTCCAGCAGGAAAAAACAGGTTCCTCAGAGCGATGAGATGAAGGACCTGAGCGAACTGAACAAACTCATCGTCAGTGTGTGCGAGGAACACTCGGACAGCGGAGAAATGTATGCCTCCGAGCTCAAGGGCGTCGTGGTGCGTCTCAGGCCTGACTTCAATGAGAAGAATTACGGGTGCGCCACCTTCTACAAGCTTTTGAGCAAACTGAGCCAGAAATTCGGCGACCTGCATGTCAAGAACGATAACTATAACGTCATCGTCTACCTGTAGAATCATCAGGAGGATTCACAGGAGCCGATGCCCCAGCTGACCCGGGACAACTGGAAGGAAGCCTTTGAAGCTCAGCTGCAGGCCTATAAGGAAGGCGGATTTGACCGGATCAATCCCTCCATCCTTAAGGCGGATATTCTCACCACCTATCCGGATTTCAACGAGCGGACCATCGGTTTCAAGCGTTTTTCGGATGTCATGAAGCAGCTGGAAAAGGATCATCTGGTGGAAGTGGAAATGGACGAGCAGAAGACTATGCTGGTCAAACTGCTGTGAGGTGGACGATGAACGCGGGATTGACACGGGAAGAGGGACTGGAACTGCTCAGAAAATGGAATCAGGAGCCCTTTCACTGCCAGCATGCCCTGACGGTGGAGGCTGTCATGCGGGATTTTGCCCTGCAGATGGATCCTGAACATGTGGACTTCTGGGGTATGGCCGGTCTCCTGCACGATATTGACTTTGAAAAGTATCCGGAGGAACACTGCAGGAAGTGCGTGGGAATCCTGGAGGATGCCGGGGCGACACCGGAACTGATCCATGCGGTATGCAGCCATGGCTACGGGGCCTGTTCGGATGTGGAACCGGACTGCGTCATGGAAAAAGTGCTCTTTGCCGTGGACGAACTCACCGGACTGGTGGGGGCCGCAGCCAGAATGCGTCCCAGCCGGTCCTGCACGGACATGGAGTTGGGAAGCCTGAAAAAAAAGTACAAGGACAGAAAATTTGCAGCCGGATGCTCCCGGGAGGTCATCCGGCAGGGTGCCGATATGCTGGGCTGGGAGCTGGACACGCTGCTGGAAAGGACTCTGGCGGCGATGGCCCGCACGGAGAGCCAGGTCCGGGAGGGCATGCAGACACTGGATGCCGGGGAATGATCACGGGAAGGGGGAGAGCCTTTGAAATATATCCGGAGACTGATCATGTATCTGACCTCCAGGCTCTTTGTTCTGGTTCTCCTGACAAGCCTGTGCATTGTCTCATTTTATTATGCGATGAACCTGTCCAACATGCAGATCATTATCAAGGACGGAATGGCCAGGCGGGCCCAGGTGATCATGGGCATGGCTGAGGCGGGGGATCTGACCAGCTATTTCCAGACGGGCTTTCTGGCTTCGGATGCCGCCCTTCTCGCCCTGCAGCGGGGAGAGTCCGCCTATCAGGATTACAATATCCGCGGCATTGACCACAGGATTGAGATGGGCTTTGTCTGGGTCTGGCCCTGGGATGATACCTGCCGTGTCACCGTGACGGAGAGAATTCCCCGCATCGACGGGCGGATCAGGGGGGACAAGGCGGAGCAGGCTGTGATTCTCTACGGTTCCGAAGCCGTATATCCTCCGGCCTGGCAGAGTGCGAGATACCAGGTGACCCTGGTGAGGGAGAGCGGACAGTGGCATATCCGGACAATGAGCATGCAGGAGATCCTGGCTGACTGAATCGGGAAAACTGATGGGGAAGGGAGGGCCAGGGATGCTGAGTGATCTCGGACTGTGCAGGGAGAAAGACTATGCTCAGACCATGGACAGGGTGGTTCTGCCTTATCTGGATGCGCACAAAAGATCCTTCCGTGTGAAAGGCACAGGGGACAGGGATCTGTATACGGTCTGCTATCAGGCGGACCTCCCCCGGGGAACAGTGCTGATCTGCCATGGATTCACTGAAAACTCCTTCAAATACGCTGAGCTCATCCACGCTTTTCTCCGGCAGGGGTACAGCGTGACGGTGTATGATCAGCGGGGACACGGACGATCCTGGAGGGATGAGAAGCTCACGGCCCATGATCTGACTCATGTGGATCATTTCACGGAATACGTGGAAGATCTCCGGAAGGTGGCTGTGGAGGTGCTGCCCGCCATGACGCCGCCTTACGATCTGTTTTCCCATTCCATGGGCGGGGCCGTTGCCGCCCTTTGCCTGGAGGCGGGGACGGATCCCTTCCGGAAGGCGATTTTCATGTCACCTATGATCCAGCCCATGACAGGGTCCATCCCTCCATGGATCACCCGGATCATGACGGGCGCATTCTGTACCCTTGGTCGCGGAAAGGAGCGTGTATTCACCTCCAGCCCTTATCATGGGGAAGCCTTTGAACACGGCTGTGCCACCAGCGAAGTGCGGTTTGGATGGTATGAGCATATCCGCAGGGAAACACCCGAGTACCAGAACTGCTCCCCGACCTATGGGTGGGTCCGGGAATCCCTGAATGTGAAAAAGAAGATTCTTCAGAGGGCAGAGGTGGAAAAAATCCGGATCCCGGTGCGGGTGTATATGGCTGAACTGGATCAGGTGGTTCTGGCTGAGCCCCAGAAACAGTTCGTCCGGCGCCTCCCCCAGGGCTCCCTGCAGGTGGTGGCAGGCGCAAAGCATGAGATCTATCGCTCGGAAGACCGGATTCTGGATGTCTGGTGGGCAGACGCACTGAGATTTCTGGAAACGTCATGATGCTGAAACAGGCGGGCTACCGTCTGTTTTTTCGTTCCTGTGCTTCATCTTCAGAGGAAGAAGACAGGTCTGAACAGGCCCGCAGGCACGGTGCAGAGTTCCACACAGGAGAGAGCATGAACGGGCACAGCAGGATCCATGGAAATGGGCCATCATCCGTGCCGGACAGATGGCCCGATGACAGATTTCATCGCGGGAAATTCGGACGGAAAGGGTCAGGGACGGGCGTTGGTGATCTCCAGTTTCCGCTGGAGGTCTCCGAAGTAGATTTCCGTCTCCTCCGAAGTGAGTTTCATCCGCCTGCTGAGCATTCCGATGATCTTCTTCGGCCGGACCCTGGCATAGTACATGGTGGCGCTGACGTTGGTGCGCCAGCGGCTCATGGTCAGAAAGGGCCAGCGCTTGTTATGCCTCGGAAGCAGTTCCTCCAGAATCTCCTGCCATGGCGTGAAATGCTCCTCCACGTAGGGCCAGGTGAAACAGGTTTCCAGAACATGGGCAAAGGTGCGCAGAAACTGATCCTTCATGGCGGGCACATTCAGCAGTGCATTCAGGGGTTCATGACGGAAAGCCTGAACCTTGGCGCTGACCTTTTTGATATAGTTTTCCAGGGGGACCGTGCTGGTGTCTGAACCGGAGCCAAAGCCGGCTTCCACATCGAACAGCAGGTATTTCCATTTTCCCCCGGGAACGCGGTACATCCGGACATTGGTGATATCCGTATTGCCCAGAATGATTTCAAAGGAAGCGTGGGTAAACAGGCTGTCCACGTCCATCCGGTCCGTCACGAATTTCAGATTCTCCGCGTCGTTCAGGTCCATGGTTTTACAGAACCGGCACAGTTCCAGCCAGTCCGCATTGGACCCGTTCTGGACGTAGTCATCCGATCCTGTTCGTGCCAGGATGTCAATGGCGTCCACCACGTCCTCATTCTCCAGGTCAATGCCTTCCCACTGGGCGACCATATATTTGTTGATTTTTTCTCTCAGGTTATAGTGTCCCCAGTATTCCCCGTTGATGAATACCACGATGGGAACGGCATCCTGATAGCACAGGTCCAGAGGCTCCGCCAGGGAAGAGAATACGACATCACGAAGTCTCTCCGAGTAGGCGTCCGAGTTGGTGGAACGAAGGAGAAGGGACTTGTACAGGGCATAGTCCCGGTGAGGAAAGGGTGAAAACCGGAAGTACTCGTCCCCGAGAGCTTTCCGGGCGTAGAGGGCGATGGATTTCTGGGCATTCTGCCTGGCGGAATGGCCGGAGGCGGTGAAGGAACCCATCTGGTTGATTTCGCAGGTTCCGTCCGCGCTGAAATACTCAATATTCACCGGGTATTCGTAATCCTTGTCATAATTGGGTACGGATCCCGTTCCCCTGGCCAGGGCGCCGTACTTTTTCCCGAACATCAGGTCCGGATCCGTGATGAGGCTGACCACGGACACCGGGAGACTTTCGTTGATGAAATAGGTGGCGCTGATGGCGGCGCTGGGCACGCAGTCCTCCTGAAAGGTCCTGAGGCGGAGAACCGTGGTGGAGCGAAAAACCAGGCCATCCTGAGGAAAAACAGGGGAGGACACGGTAGGTGTGCTTCCGTCGGTGGTATATCGAAGAGTGCCCCCCGGCGTGGCAGCCGTGACGGCAGCCTCATCGCGGAAAAAACCGCCCGGCGTTTTCAAAACCGGTGCCGGAGCGCGGCACTCAAAGACCTTCTTCCCGTTGGCGGACCCGGGCGTGCCCTCCTCCAGATAGCCGACATCCGAAAGGTCATCCGTACGGCCCCAGGGTATGTTTCCATACTGAAGAGGGAAATCCAGCCGGTCTGCCAGCTGGCCCGAGGCGTCTGTCAGAAGAACCTGGTCACCGGAGGCGGACAGCTTGAAGGGGGCGTACCAGGGAGACGATGCCTTGTTCGTCATCTCCTGCCCGGTGCAGTAGATCAGCAGATATTCCCCGGGCCTGATTTTCGCCCCGTCCGGGAATGTCCATTTGTCAGGTTTTTTCTTGCTGTCGCTGAGGTGCCAGCCGCTCAGATCCACCGTTTTGCCGGAAACGTTGTGGATTTCCACCCAGTCCCAGGCGTGACCGCCCTTCCAGGTGGCGTTGCTGGCCATCACCTCATGAATCAGCACAGCACTCTCACTCCAGGCGTGCGCCGCAGACAGAAGACAGAAGAGACAAAGGAGCAGAAGGAAGCGTGTTTTTCGCATATGCAGGACCATCCTTAATGATTCTGAAGGTGGGGATAGTATAGCACAGTCCCCGGGATGGGGAAAAGCGTCCGGATTTGACAGGACCATGGACCGGCTTTATCATGGGCGGGAGTCTTGGAAAGGACAGAAAGAGCATGCTGGACGGAATATGCCTTGAGTGCCTGTGGAACCGGGAGCGGGAAAGGTGTGCAGCTCATCCGGACTATGGAGAGAATGTCAGGAAGATTATGGAAAGCCGTGGGGAGAGAGATACGGCTCCCTACCTGGTCTCCCTGTTTGATCAGGCCTATGCCCCGTACGGGCAGGCGCGGAATTACGACCGGGAAAAGAAAATGTACAATGATTTTGTGCTGGATCGGGCCGGGGATATCCGGACGCGAATCCGGAAGGCACCGGATCCCCTG
>CACYGY010000019.1 GCA_902774025.1 uncultured Eubacteriales bacterium | reverse complement strand
TCGGAAAACAAGCAGAGAAACTCAACAAGCCAACAGTATTCGAATTATTGTAAGTGAGTTCACGTGGGGACATTCTCCGCAAGCGGTATGGTTCAAAACGTGATACAGATCCTGGACCTGGATCAGGCCCGGGAAAACGTCCGCAGGTATGCCGAAGCGGTCCGGCCCACAGAGGAATCCCGAAAGGAATACGCCGACCAATTATGCGCGCTCATGGAAGCAGGAAGGACGGATGATCTGCTGTCGGAACTGAAATACCGGGAAAATCAGATCATGAAACCGGGCGTTCCCGACCTGTACACCTTTATCCGGAACAACCGGGACAGCATGAACTATCCGGAATACGCAAGGATGGGACTGTTTACGGGCGGCGGAGGCGGGGGGAGAACAGGCCTTCATTCAACACAGGAGCGCATGAAACTGCCGGGTGTGAGGTGGAATGTCGTGAACGCGCGCCATATGCTGTGCCTCAGGGCCCATCAGGAGGCCCGTACCTGGAACTGTGTCGAGGAAGTGATCCGGTCACGCGCAGCGGCGGGGGAAACTTTCGATTGCGGGGACATCCCCCTGAAATTCTGATGAAGCAACTCCGCGTGACAGGAGTCATGGGGCGTGTGAAACCCGGGAACGGATGCGAACAGTGCCCGGATTGTTTTACGGATCATACTCATTCTTCTGACTCGCTTGTACTCCGACTGAATCCTGTCCCTTGATCCTCTTTATCAGTACCGTCATCAGAATGGCGGCTTCCTCCTCCGTGAGGGTAACACTTTTGCTGCTTTTTTCATGGTCAGGTGCCCACTCGCGGATGTCGTACCCGGGTTCGCTGCCGTTCCAGCTGATCATGTTCAGCTCTTTGTGCCAGCCAGAAGCTGAAGCGAACAGGACGGCGATGGTCTCCTGAATCTCATGGATAAAATCCTTCGGCATGATGGTGCCATCCAATCCTTCGTCGTTTCGGAGCAGCTTCTTTTGACCGTTTCGATCTGAATAAAAGCTTTCCTGCTGTCAGTTTGCGCTGATGCGATGGGTGACGGGAGAATGATCTGCTGACCAGAAAGAACTCCACAAAAGCTGTTGGGGTTTTCCTTACCTGAACACTGCCGAAAGTGAAGATCTGTAAGCGCAGGACGGGCTCCATTCGTGGGTTTCTCTTTTCACGCCTTCCGATTGATCTTCTGTGAAGAATCTGCGTTCCTGCTGCCTGGCTTTATAAGTCCGCAAACAGGGAGATTAACGTTCATGAACAGATTTCAGCATTGTTTCCAATACGGATCCATCATGCAGAATAAAGGATTCAGCCAATCTCCGGAATGGCTGAATCCTTTCTTTTTTCAGGGACTCTTTTCCACAGCCTTTGTTTCTTCCATTCGGCAGCCGTGCTGGCGCAGGTAACAGCGGATCAGCAGAGCCATCTTCTCATCCGGCTTTTCCACCGTCTGATGGCACCTGTCATCAAAGACCATGCAGGCGGGATGGTCTGCGGTGCAGGCGTCCCAGCGGGGGAGAGGTTCGCCGTTGCAGTCCTCGCCGTTGGGATCGCCGCTGCGGATAAACCCGGCCCAGTAATTGCACATCTGCCTGGCCAGATCATAGTGTTTGCCCACAAAGGGCCGCCAGCATTTGGCCAGGGTCTCAAAGAAGAACCACAGGTCCACGGAGTGGAAGGTTCCCGCGTTGTCCCAGCCGGGGATCTCCGCGTCGAAAACGTAATAATACAGGGGGAGAGGATTCCCGGAGGCACTGCTGTGTTCACTCAGAGCGCGGATGGCCAGATCGATGCTTGGCACCATGGCCTGACACCGGATTGTTTCCATGTCCCCGTTCAGGTCAAACAGGGCCAGGAAGCGGTCGGCATCCTCCCCGAAAACGGACCTGCACATGGCGATAAAGTCCTCGCGGGTTTCTTCCTGCGGCGACACCATGAACTCGGAGGAGGTGCGGCCCCACAGCACGGGACAGGGAAGCCTGCGGTTCTGAAGGAACAGATCCATGGCGTTGCCCACGCAGAAACGGTCATCCTGCACGGTGCCCCAGAAGGAATGGTATTCCCTGATTTTCCGCATCAGCGTTTTTTCATCGATCGCCCTGGCTTCCGCAAGGGTCTTTACGCCCAGGAAATCAAAGAACTTCACACCCTCCGCTTCAGCTTCCCTCAGAGGCGGAACACGGCCGAAACGCCGCGCGGCCGGATAGACATTGGCCGCCACGCCGCTTTCCACGATGGCTTTCTGGAAAAGCCCTTCGTTCTGCGGAGAGGTGAGCTGGCTCATGACGCTGCCGCCGCCGGCGGACTGCCCGCCGATGGTGATGTTGTCCGGGTCTCCGCCGAAGGCGGCGATGTTGCGCTTGACCCACCGGGTTCCCGCCTGCTGGTCCAGATGCCCGAAATTGGCCGGTGCGTCCGGCTGCTGGGCGGTGATCTCCGGATGGCACAGGAAACCGAAGGCGTTCAGGCGGTAATTGACGGTGACCACGACGATGCCGCGGCGCGCGATGCGCTCCCCGTCAAACTCCATCTCAGAGGGGTGTCCCACCTGCAGGCCGCCGCCGAAATACCACACGAAGACAGGAAGCTTTTCCTCGTGGACATGAGCCGGCGCCCAGACGTTCAGGTACAGGCAGTCCTCACTCATTTCCAGATCGGGATCCACGGACCATTCACGGGTATACACGTTTTTCTCATCCAGCGGCGGGACGTCCTGCATGGAGATGGGTTTGAAATCAAAGCAGTCCTTCACGCCCTCCCAGTCCGCACAGGGCTGCGGGGCGCGCCAGCGGTTTTCTCCCACGGGCGGGGCGGCAAAGGGAATGCCCTTATAGGCGGTGATCCTCGGGTCCGCGGCCTGAATGCCGCGCACCCATCCGTTTTCGGTTCTGACCTGTCGGATAAACATCTTCCTTTTCCCTCCTGTATGTTTTTCAGTCTTTCAGTGCCAGTGTGTAAACCGCTCCGCCCCTTGCGGAGAATTTCCATCCCCATTCCGTCCGCTCCGCGCCGACCGGCTTTCCCTCCAGACGGATTCCCGCGGCGTTTTCGGCCCGGACCTCGATTTCCCCGTCCAGGGCGGGGCGCAGAACGGCTTCCGTCAGGGAACCGTCCTTCCAGCGCATATCCACCGTGACGCCGCCCCGGGCTTTCAGTCCCGTGACGCTGCCCTCCCTCCAGGCGGGGGGAAGGGCGGGGAGCAGGTGGATCAGTCCGGTATGGCTCTGCAGAAGGGCTTCCGCCATGCCGGCCACCGCTCCGAGATTCCCGTCAATCTGAAAGATGCGGCGTCCGTTGAGAAAACTGTCCGCTGCGCGGCCCAGCATGTGATCCACGGCAAGGCCCACGGACGCTCCGTCCAGGAGACGCGCATACTGGCACATGCGCCATGCCAGAGGCCAGCCGCCCCCGTCCGTTCCCGCCTCCACCCGCAGCTGAATGGAGCGGCGGACCGCCTCCATCAGCTCCGGGGTATCCTTCCAGTTGATCTGACTGCCGGGATAGGAGGCGTAAAGATGGGAGATGTGACTCATGCCCGGCATCTTTTCCGGAAGCTCCTCCCGCCACTCCAGGAGCTGTCCCCGGGAACCGATCCGGTCCTGGGGGAGACGGGGAAGGGCCGCGCGGAATTCCTCTGTCACACGGTCCTCAGCCCCCAGCAGGCAGTCCGCCTCAATGCAGGCGGAGAACAGATCCCGCAGGATCTGATTGTCCATGGCCGGACCGGCACAGATGGGGGAATCATACCCGTCGGGAAGGATATAGCGGTTTTCCGGGGACAGGGAGGGACAGGTGACCAGATGCCCCGTGCCGTCATCTGTCAGGAAGTCCAGGAAGAAAACAGCGAATTCCCGCATGACGGGGCGCCATTTCCTCAGAAACGCCAGGTCCCGGGTAAACAGGAAATGCTCCCAGAGATGCATGGCCATCCAGGCGCCTCCCGCCGTCCAGGAAGTGGAGGCCATGTACTGATCCTGAGGCGCGGTGTCTCCGTAGTAATCCGTGTTGTGATGGCATACGGAGCCCCGGGCGCCGTACATGACCCTGGCGGTCTTTTTTCCCCGTTCGCATACGGCGGCGATGAGGGAGAAGAGGGATTCATGGGTCTCTCCCAGACCGCAGATTTCCGCGGGCCAGTAATTCATCTGCACATTGATGTTGGTGGTGTACTTGCTGTCCCACATGGGGGCAAATTCCTTGCACCATATGCCCTGCAGGTTCAGGGCGGAGGAGTCCTCCCTTCCGCCGGAGAGCATGAGATAGCGCCCAAAGGCGAAATACAGCGCCGCAAGACCCGGGTCCGTCTGCCCCTCCCGGACATGGGCGATGCGTTTGTGCACAGGAGCATCCCCGGGGCCGGGCAGGGAGAGAACGCACCGCTCCATCCGGGGCGTGAAATCCTCCGTATGGCGGCTTTCCAGCGCCTCAAAGCCCATGGTCCGCGCGGCGCGGACTCTTTCCAGGGCGAAGGCGGCGGGGTCCTTTTCCCGGTTGTCCGTGGCGGCGGCCAGGTACAGGCATACACAGGAGGCGTTTTCCGTGTACAGCTGGGTATAGGCGTCGGACACATCCCCGTCCGAGTCCATGGCCAGGGCCAGACCGAATACGGTGCCTCCGGCATTGCCTCCGGCGGTGAGGGTCCGCGCATCCACGGTGTGATTGCTGTCCAGAAACATGCTGCCCCAGCCGCCGGCGCGGATCCTGTGGCCCGGCCGCCGGGGATCCGGAACCATGCCCTCGAAGATATAGCCCCGGTCGTATCGGATCTGGATCGTCAGCGCTCCGGGATGGTCCGCCCGGTAGCGGATGCACAGCACCTGATCCGGGTGGGAAATGAAGCATTCCCGGGTAAAGTGCACGTCTCCTTCCCGCCAGAAGAGACGGTGGACACCCCGGCGGAGATCCAGTTCCTGCCGGTAATCCTCCGCCCCTGAACTGTCCGGCGCCCATCCCGCGGAGAAGGGGGACAGGCAGTTGACGCCGATATCCATCTCCCCCAGGGACTCATAATGCCGCATGGAATAGGGTGCCCCCAGCATGTAGCGCTGGATCAGGTCCTCCGCCTCCCGGATTTCGCCCTGAAACACGTGACGGCGGATGCGGGGCAGAACATCCTTCAGGCGGGGATTGTCCCTTTCCATGGCCTTGCCGTACCACAGACTGTCCTCGTTCAGCTGAATCCTTTCCACTCTCGTGTGGCCGTACACCATGGCTCCCAGCCGGCCGTTGCCCAGGGGCAGCGCGTCGCTCCAGGCATCCGCGGGACGGTCATACCACATGATCTGCTCCATTGTTCGCCTCCTGATGGAATTGTGTCCCCTTTCCCGAAGGGATAAATGAAAACGTTTCGCTTCTGAATGCCGCATGTGATCTGTCCTGTATTATACACTTTTTCCGCCGTCATGGAAGCCCCGGTGTCCGTCCTGACGGCTGTGCCATATAAAATAGGAAGGAAAGCCGAAGGGGCAGAAAATAAAAATCCCTCTTCACGAGGGGCGGGAAATGTGATATCATGGCTCCACAAACAGAAACGTTTCGGATAAGCCCCCTACAGAAAAAAAGGAGAACAGAGCCATGCTGCGCTATCTGGATGCATCCCTGCCCTTTGAAGCCCGTGCTGCGGACCTGGTGAGCCGTCTGACCCTGGAGGAGAAGGCCCTTCAGCTGTCCCATGACGCCCCGGCGATTCCCCGGCTGAAGATCCGGTCCTGGAACTGGTGGAACGAAGCCTCCCACGGGGTGACCCCCGCCGTGGTGCAGGAGTTCAGGCAGGCCACCTGCTTCCCCACCTGCCTGGCCATGAGCCAGACCTGGAATGAGGATCTGCTGCACGAAGTGGCGAAGGTGATTTCCGATGAGATCCGCGCCCTGCGCAACACCATCGGGAAGGAACTGGACTACTGGTGTCCCACGGTGAACATGGGCCGGGATCCCCGCTGGGGACGCAATGACGAGTGCTTCGGGGAGGACCCCTTCCTGGCGGGCAAGCTCGCCGCCGCCTATGTGCGGGGGCTGCAGGGGGATGATCCCGTTTATCTCAAGGCCATCTCCACCCCCAAGCACTTTGCCGCCAACAATTCCGAATACAACCGCTGCAACGGCTCCTCCGACATGGACGAGGCGACGCTGCGGGAATACTATCTGCCGGTCTTTGAGCGCTGCGTCCGGGAGGGCGGGGCGTACTCCATCATGACCAGCTACAACCGCATTTCCGGTGTCCCCTCCTCCGCCAACGAGCACCTGATCCGGGAAATCCTCAGGGAGGAATGGGGTTTCAAAGGATATATCGTCTCCGATGACGGGGCGGTGGGGGACGTGGGTCCCAACACGGCCCTCATGTTCGGCATGCTCCGGGGGCATTTCTACGCAAGGACCATGCCGGAGGCCTCCGCCCTGTGCCTGAAGGCGGGGACGGACATCTGCACCGGCGTGGAGCATGACCTGTATCTCATGAAGGCCCTTCAGGAGGGGCTGGTGACGGAGGCGGACCTGGACCGTTCCCTGGTCCGGATCTTCACCGCCCGCTTCCGCCTAGGCGAGTTCGATGAACCCCGCCCCTTCGGCGGGTATGGCGAAGCCTCCCTGTGTACCGATGCAGCCGGAGCCCTGGCCCGGAAGGCGGCGGAGGAATCCCTGGTGCTGCTGAAAAACGAGGGCGGTCTTCTGCCCGTATCGGAGAAGGTGCGCCGCATCACGGTGATCGGCCCCAATGCCATCTACCGTCAGTTCGGCAGCTACTCCATCGGGGGAAATCCCCACAGCGACTGTGATACGCGCGTGTCCGTGCCGCCCCTGAAGGGGATTCTTGAGGAAGCGGAAAAGCGGGGCATCCGTGTGGATTACCGGAAGGGCTGGAACATGGCCAGGCACGAATTCACGCGCCCGGATCCCACCCCCGTGCTCCTGAGGTGCGCCGGGGATGCCGGCATGACAGCGGAGGAATACCTGAAGGAGCGCGTTCCCGAAGACGAAAGGGAATTCCGCTTCAATAAGTTCAAGCCCTTCATGGAATTCATGAAGCGGCCCGAGGTCCCGCCGAGGCATCCCGTGGAGGATCCGGAGGCGGGAAGGACGGATGAGGAACTCATGGCCGCCGCTCTTGAAAGCGCCAGGGAGGCGGACCTGGTCATCGTGGTGGCGGGCACCGATCCCAGCGTCACCCGGGAGGGGGCGGACAGGACCACCCTGGACCTGCCCTACGGACAGAACGAAAAGATCCGGGAGATCCTGGCAGTCAATCCCGCAACGGCGGTGGTGCTGGTGGTCTCCGGCCCGGCCACGGGCGATTTCATGGATCAGGTGCCCGCGCTCCTGCTGGCCACCTATGCCGGGGAATCCCAGGGCAGCGCCATCGCGGACGTGCTCTTCGGACGCTCCTGCCCGGGAGGCCGCCTGTCGGAGACGTGGTTTTACAGGGACAGCGACCTGCCCCATATCCGGGAATACGGCATCCGCCCCTTTGACACGGCCCCGGAAAAGGGAAGGACATACCTGTATTACCTGGGGGACGTGCGTTTCCCCTTCGGCTACGGCCTGAGCTATACGGACTTTGAGTACAGTGCCTTCACCGTGGACCGGGAGGCGTATGACGCAAACGACACCTGCACCCTGACGGTGGAGGTGAGGAATACCGGAGAGCGGGACGGGGCCGCGGTGGCGCAGCTGTATTTCCGCAGGATCAGCCTGTATGACAACCGTCCCCTGCAGCAGCTGGCAGGCTTTCAGAAAGTCTTCCTGCGCAGCGGGGAAAGCCGCACCCTGACCTTCCGCCTTCCCCTCCATGAGCTGAAGAAATGGAACAGCTGGAAAAAGCGGTATGAGGTGGAGGAGGGCGAGTACGCCTTCTGGATCGGGGAGGACAGCCGGAAGGCGGCGGTGGAAGCCAGGCGGATTCAGGTCCGCGGAACGTGGAAGGCGCCTCTTTCCGCCGTGACCCTCCGGTGTGAAAAGTCCCTTTTCGGAAAGGGCGAATCCGCACCCCTGCTTCTCACGGCCACCCGGATGGACGCCTCCCGCCTCAGGGCGGAAGAGCTCCCCTTCGAGCTTCTTTCCAGCGATGAGGGGGTCGCCCGGATCGAAAAGGGCCGGGTCCTGGCCTGCGGAGCGGGGGCTGCGGCCCTGACCGCCCGTCTGACCCTGGACGGGGTGACCCGGGAGGCCACCATCGGAATTGCCGTTGCTGAATGAAGGGAGGCGCAGTCCATGCCGGCACCGGAAAACCGTTATCCCAATCCCTTTCTGCCCGAGGCGCCCTGGAACGGGCTGGAACAGTTCCGGGAACCCCTGTGCTATGAGCTTGCGGGCAGGGCCTTCCATCTGGTGATGGACAACGGATGCGACTACGCCCTGCATTTCCTGACGGAGGAGATGGTTTCCTGGGGCGAGCGGGGAAAGGCCATGCGGTGGGACACCTATGAGTGTCTGAAGCTGGATGACAGGACCTATTTCGTCAACTGGGAAGTCACCGGTCTGCCCCTGCGTCACTGCATCTCCCTGGTCCTGGACCTTCAGGGAAATCTGGTCACGGCGGTGCACGCCCGGATCGGGGAGGTGAGGACCGCCCCGTACCTGGTGACCCACGACATCCTCTTCGGGGCCATCCGCGTTCCCGGAAAGCCCCTGAATCCCATGCGCCACGCCTTTACGCCCAACCTTGTGGGACAGAACATCTTCTGGCGCTACTCCTCGGGCTTCGGCATCACCCACGCCTATATCACCGAGCATTACCTCCGGGTGCCCATCGGACAGCCCCGGGAGCTGCCGGAGGGGGCGACGGAGGAGGAAAAGCGGGAAAGGGACGCGGAATACCAGCGGAGAAAGCAGCATCTTTTCGAGATCCCGGCTTTCTACGTCAAAATCCGGGAGGACATTTACTTCTTCGGCTTCATTGAGGAGACGGAATGCCGGCAGGATCCGACCCTGTGCGGCAACAGCCTGATCATGGTCATGGATACCCGGAAGATCCACGACATCGGCCGGTGCTTCGGCAGCGACTATGAAAACCATTACGCGCCGCAGAACTTCGTCTTTTCCGCCTTCGGGGCATTTCATCAGACACCGGACCTGATCGATGACATGCCCAGCCCCTACCGGATTATGTGAGGAGGGACAGGCCATGAGCTATCGGGAACGTGTCATCGGCAGGGAAATCTTCAACCCCGTCTCCTCCGTCCCCTGCCCGGGGGGCATGAAGCAGTACAGGGTGGCCTCCACCTGCGAGATGGCGGGGAAAACCCTGAATCTTCATCTGGACGGGATGGAAAAACCGGTCTGCGTCCATTTTCTGGATGCGGAAAACCTTCTGTGGGGCTTTCCCGGACAGGGCATGCGCTGGGAAACCTATGAGGCGGCCAAGGGGGACGAAAGGCTGTACCTGATCAAGTTCCTGCTTGCGCAAAGCAGTCCCCTGACAGAGATCACCCTTGCCGTGGATGAGGAGAGCACAAGGGTCACCTGTGTCAGGGCCACCCTGGGCTCGGACAGGGCACATCCCCGCCTGGTGGAGAGCCGGGTGTATTTCGGGGCTTTCAGGCTGCCCCACGAGGATGTGACGGAAAGTCGTCACGCCTTTACGGAGGAACTGACGGGCAAACGCATCATCTGGCGGTACAACCCCAACGACGAGGTGATGCACTGCTTCTGCGGAAAGGACTTCTTCCGCCTGGGCCACGCGGAGCGGACACTGGCGGAGAACGCCTCAGAGGAAGCCCGGGCCCGTTACCGTCTGTTCCAGGAAAGGAAAGGGGTCTATCCGGTCTATGAGGAGCCGGCGTACTATATCCGGCTGCGGGAGGGATTCTATCTGTACTCCGTCACGGAGCGGAATCTCAACCGTCTTCTGCCGCAGCAGGGAGGCAGCCAGCTGCTGATCCTCCTCAACGCCCACCGGGTGCGGTATATCGGCCGGGTGTTCGGATACCGGGCGGACGGCACGGTGGAAAACGACTTCATCGGCGCCATCGGAAAATTCTCCTCCGAGCCGGATGAGGTGGAGGCGCTGCCCTTCCCCGTGTACACTCCGGAATGAAGGAAGGAACTTTCCGAAACCTTTCGCTTTTCAAGGCCGGGGACAGGCCGGAAAAAAATTTTCCGAAATCCCCGGCCGGGTTCTTTACTTTTCACCGGGGTTTGCCCTATAATGGCAGAGAAGTTTGAATGAGCGGCTGAACCCGGAGAGGGAAAAAAGTGAAAAGGGTCTCCTTTCCCGGAAAGAGCTGTGCTGTTTGTCAAAAAGCGAAACGTTTCCTGTACAGACCGGGCGTTCTTTCCGTTTTCCCTCAGGGGAGGGGAACAGAGGCCCGGGGCGCTTCCCTCCGCAGACGGGCGGTGAGGGCTTTTTGTCCCGACTGAATGCGAAACGTTACGGATAATGCCGGACCAGGGGAGGTCTGAGGGAAGATGGCCGGAAGGAAAATCGTATTCATCGGTGCGGGCAGCTTCATCTTCACCCGCAGTCTCAGCAGGGACATCCTCACCTTTGAGGCCCTGCGGGACGCCGATCTGTGGCTGGTGGACATCAACCCGGAGCATCTGGAGATGGCCAGGCGGATGGTGCAGCGCTATGTGGACGAGGGGCACTATCCCGCCCGTGTGCACTGCACCCTCGACCGGCGGGAGGCGCTCCCCGGGGCGGACGGCATCCTCTGCACCATTCAGGTGGGCGGCTGGGAACCCCTCAGGGACGAGCTGGGCATTCCCGCCCGCTACGGCATTGAGGCCGCCGTGGGGGACACCCGGGGCGTGTGGGGTTTCTTCTGCTATCTGCGCACCATCCAGGCCATCGTGGACATCGCCGGGGACGTGCAGGAGCTGTGTCCCGACGCGGTGTTCCTGAACTACACCAATCCCATGGCCATGATCTGCCGGACGGTGCAGACCCTGTATCCGAAACTCCGTTTCATCGGGCTGTGCCACAGTGTCCAGGAGACCATCATGCTTCTGGCAAAATGGCTGGGGGCAGCGCCCGGAGACATGACCTACACCTGCGCCGGGCTGAATCACACGGCCTTCTATCTGGAACTGAAATGCCGGGGGGAGGACGCCTATCCCCGTCTGCGGGAGATTGTGGAGGATCCGGAGATCTACCGGACGGAGCGGGTGCGCATCGAGATGTTCAGGCACCTGGGGTATTTCGTCACGGAGAGCTCCTATCACAACAGTGAGTACAATCCCTGGTTCCGCAAGCGGGACGACCTGATGGAACGGTACTGTCCTCCGGTGAATTTCGACGGCACCCCCGGCGAGCACATGAGCGCCCGGGTTCAGAAGGGCGGTTTCTTCGGAGGCAGATCCCGGAGGGACATGCTGGAAAAGTGGTTCGGGGAGCCCATTTCCCTGGAGCGGGGTCATGAGTTCGCCAGCTGTATCTTCAACGCCTGCTTCGGGGACGGGACGCCCTTTGAGTTCAACGGCAATGTGCGCAATTTCGGCCTGATCGACAACCTGCCCCGGGGCGCCTGTGTGGAGGTGCCCATTCTGGCGGGGCCCAACGGGCTGAAGAGCACCCGCATCGGCTTCATGCCCCGGGAACTGGCCCTTCTCAACAGCATTGAGAGCCAGACGGAGGAGATGGCGGTGGAGGCCTATCTGAACCGGGACAGATCCCTGATCTACAAGGCCGTGTACTATGATCCCCTGACGGCTTCAAAGCTGAGTCTGGAGGAGATGGACAGGATGGTGGACGAGATGTTCGCCGCCTGCGGGAAGTATCACAGCTTCTGGTGAAATGTTCTCAGGAGGGAGGGAGACGCGTGAGGAGGGAGGAAATCTTCCGCAATCAGGCCCTGAACCAGCATGCCCTGTTCTTTGATCCCCTGGACAGGCGGCCGGTTTTCAGCGGGGAAAACGGGAAAAGGTCCCTGCATTACGTGCCCCAGAGGCCGGGGATGCGGGTCCTGGACTGGGGCAGGGCGGAGTTCGCCTTTTATGCCCCTGAGGCCGGGCGTGTGGTTCTCCGGGGCTGGGGCGGTTCCATGCCCGGGGAGTGGACGTTTTCCCCTGCGGGGGAGGACGGATACCGGCTCTGCGTCGTGGAGAATCTGGCCCCCGGATTTCACTACTGCGATTTCGAGGTGGACGGGGTGCGCACCATCAACCCCCTTCTGCCCGTGGGCTACGGCGGGTTCCGGCCGGTGAACTTCTTTGAGATGCCGGGGGAGGACGCGGATTTCTGGATGCTGAGGGATGTGCCTCACGGAAGCGTGCACATGGAACTGTACGACTGCCGTATGACGGGGCGCACCCGCGTCTGCTATGTCTACACGCCCCCATCCTACCGGGAGGACACGCAGCGGCACTATCCCGTTCTCTACCTTCAGCACGGGGGCGGGGAGAGTGAGACGGGCTGGCTGTGGCAGGGGAAGATCAACTATATCTGCGACAACGGGATTGCAGAAGGCCGGATGGAGGAGATGATCGTCGTGATGAACGACGGGTATGCCTTCCGTCCGGACGGCCTGGGGGATCCCGCCGGCGGGGATATTGACGATGTGATCGCAATGGAGTGCGTGGAACTGGTGGACAGGCGCTACCGCACCCTGCCCACGCCCCGGAAACGGGCTCTGGCGGGGCTTTCCATGGGGGGCATGCAGGCCAATGCCGGCATGTTCCGCCACGGGGACTGCTTCGGCAGCATCGGCATTTTCAGCGGCGGCTTCCGGGAGAAGGGCTTCAACTTCGACGGCAGCGCCCTGATGGAGGATCCGGCGGCCTTCCGGAAAGTTTACGATCTTCTTTTCGTGGCCGTGGGGGAGCAGGAGCAGCCTTCCTGCGATGAGCTCCGGGAGCGCGCAGACATGTACAGGCAGAGGGGGATCCCCCTGGAACTGTACACTACCCCCGGTTACCACGAGTGGGACGTATGGCGGCACGCCGCCAGAGCATTCCTGCGGAAACTGTTCAGGGACGAAAATGAATGAATCAGAGGAGGAAAGGATCATGATGCACCGCGCGGCGGAATTTCTCAGAAAATGCGGCACCTTCTACCTGGCTACCTGCGAGGGGGATCAGCCCCGGGTGCGCCCCTTCGGCGCTGTGGATGAATTCGAGGGCAGGCTGTACCTGGTGACGGGTAATCAGAAGCCGGTGTTCAAACAGATGCAGGCTTGTCCCCGGGTGGAAATCTGCGCCATGGACAGCGAGATGAAGTGGATCCGCATCAGCGCCAGAGCCGTGGCCGATCCCCGGAAGGAAGCCAGAGAGCATATGCTGGAATCCAATCCGGGCCTGAAGCGCATGTACAGTGCGGAGGACGGGATCATGGAGGTTCTGTACCTCAAGGACGCCTCCGTCACCCTGAGCTCCTTTACCGCCGCGCCGGAGCAGTGGAGCTTCTGAGGCGGAGCCTGTCAGGGCATCAGACGAGGAGGTGAAGGGAAGCATGACCCGCAAGACCACGATTCCCCGCAGGGGCTTCAGAGACCGCGTGGCAAGGGACATGAAGCGTTACTGGCTGATCTATCTGATCGGTTTTCTGTGCCTGAGCTATTACATTATCTTCTGTTATCTTCCCATGGGCGGCATTGTCATTGCCTTCAAGAATTTCCGCGCCGCCCGGGGCATCTGGGGCAGCAGCTGGGCAAGCCCCTGGTACAAGTACTTTGATCAGTTCTTCAACGGCTACTATTTCTGGCGCCTTCTGCGCAATACCCTGCTGATCAACGGCCTGGACCTGCTCTTCGGGTTCCCGGCGCCCATCATCCTGGCCCTTCTGCTCAATGAGCTGCGCTCCAATGCCTTCAAGCGCACCGTGCAGACCATCACCTACCTGCCCCATTTCATTTCCATGGTGGTGGTGTGCGGCATCATCCTGGACTTCTTCTCCTCCAGCGGCGTGATCAACCAGATCATTGAGTCCCTGGGAGGCAGGAAGGTGCTGTTCATGCAGGACGCCTCCTTCTTCCGGCCCCTGTATGTGGGCACCGGCATCTGGCAGGGGGTGGGATACGGCTCCATCATCTATCTCTCCGCCCTGGGCGGGGTGGATGCCGAGCTCTATGACGCCGCCGCCATTGACGGCTGCAACCGCTTCGGACGGGTGATCCACGTCACCATCCCCGGCATTCTTCCCACGGTGATCATCATGCTGATCCTCCGGGTGGGCAGCATGCTCAACCTGGGCTTTGAAAAGATCATCCTGCTGTACAATGAGACCATCTATGAGACAGCGGACGTGATTTCCTCCTTCGTCTACCGCTACGGCCTGCAGCAGGGCAATTACAGCTATGCCACCGCCGTCGGCCTGTTCAATTCACTGTTCAACTTCATCCTGCTGATCGGCGTGAACGCCCTGAGCCGCAGGCTCAGCGACGTGTCGCTGTGGTGAGGGGAGGGTGCGCGATGAAGAGAAAGGCTGCTGAAAGAAACCCTCATGACAACGGACACTGGAAGGGACAGTGGACCTACGGACGGCCCTCGGTGGGCAGCAAGGTCTTTGACATCATCAATGTGCTGTTCATGGTGTTCATGATGGTCATCACCCTGTATCCCTTCCTGTATGTGCTCTTCGCCTCCCTGAGCAATCCCCTGAAGCTGTACTCCCACACGGGTCTGCTGCTGCACCCCCTGGGCTTTTCCTTCAAGGGGTATCAGTACGTGCTGAACTACCGCTCCATCTGGACCGGGTATCTGGTCACCCTGTTCCTGGCCAGCGTGGGCACCGGCTGCACCCTGATCGCCTCCCTGCTCTTCGCCTTCGTGCTGAGCAAGAAGGACAGCATGCTCCACAGCTTCTTCACCTTCGCCGCCGTTTTCACCATGTACTTCAGCGGCGGCATGATTCCCACCTACCTCATCGTCAACGATCTGGGCCTCATCGATTCCCTCTGGTCCCTGATTCTTCCGGGTCTGATCAGTACCTATTATGTGATCATCCTGAGGACCGCCATCATGGGGGTGCCCAAGGAGATGACGGAGAGCGCCGAGTTGGACGGAGCCAATGAGCTCATCATCCTGGTGCGCATCCTGATCCCCCTGATCGTTCCCACCATCGCCGCCATCAGCCTGTTCATTGTGGTGGGGTACTGGAACAGCTGGACCAACGCCCTGCTCTATATCCGGGACAGCAGCAAGCAGCCCCTGCAGATGGTGCTGCGGCAGATCCTGGTGAACAACGACATGTCCGCCGCCGCCGGCACCGGCGCCAGCAACCGCTCCGGAGAGGACTCCGCCACGCGCATGCTGCTGAAGTATGCCACCATCATCGTCTCCGTTCTGCCCATCATCTGCGTCTATCCCTTCCTGCAGAAGTACTTCACCAAGGGCGTGATGATCGGCGCCCTGAAAGGTTAGGCCCTTCACAAACCCGTTCGCTGCATGGCTGTAAGCCATGGGCAAATATACAAAGGAGGTTGTCCCCATGAAGAAACTCGTTTCCCTCTTGATCGCCCTCGCCCTCATGGCGTCCGTGCTGCCTCTCACCTTCGCAGCGGCCGATGAGGAACCCGTTGTCATCACCTACTACCGTCAGGAACTGAACCGCAATTCCGTGGCCACCTACGCGGAGACCGCCTGGGTCCAGGAACTGGAAAACCGCCTGAACATCAAGCTTGAAATCCAGGGACCCGCTTCCAATGACGACTACAACACCGCCGTCAACGCGATGCTGACCTCCCGGCAGTATCCGGACCTGCTGTTCTATGACTGGAACACCCAGTACAACGGCGGCATCCTGGCGGGCGTGGAAGACGGCGTCATCGTGCCCATCAGCGAGATTCCCGAGTACAAGGAAAAGGTGCCCAACTGGTTCAAGGTTCTGGATGAGCATCCCGAAGTGCGCCGCGGCGTGGTGAATGATGACGGCTCCATCGTCTCCTTCTGCCACTGGGAGCCCAACATGGCCCGTTCCGCCTACTGGGGCTATGCCGTGCGCAAGGACTGGCTGGACAGGCTGGGCCTTGAGATCCCCAAGACCATTGACGACCTGTACAAGGTCATGGTTGCCTTCCGGGACAACGATGCCAACGGCAACGGAGATCCCACAGACGAGCTGCCCTTCTCCTGCTGCAACTGGTGGGGAACCGCCCATCCCGGCATGGACTCCCTGGCCGCCGCCTTCTCCCTGAAGGTGAACACCATCTACCGTGATCCCCAGAACGACAAAATGACCTACTGGACCGAGTACAACAACGGCGAAAACTTCAAGGATTATGTCACGACCCTGGCCAAGTGGTACAGCGAGAAGCTGATCGACGAGGACGCCATCACCCAGAAGTATGATGCCTGGGCCGCCAAGATCACCGGCGACAAGGTGGGCGTGTTCTTCTGCTTCCCGGACAACGTCGCCTCCTGGGAGGACAGCATCCGGCAGACCATGAAGGACCAGAGCTACGGCAATCCCGATGACGTGTGCATCTACGGCCTGGTGCCCCTCACCGGCGTGGACGGCGTGCCCTACAGCTATGACAACGACAACGCTCTGGTGGGCTATGTCGGCTCCGGCCAGCCCACGGTCATCACCACCGCCGCCGTGGCCAACGGTCACATCGACAAGTGCCTTGAGCTGCTCAACTACCTCTATTCCGAAGAGGGCAGCGAGCTGATCAACTGGGGCGTTGAAGGCCTCTCCTACACCAGGGACGCCGACGGCAAGCATGTCTGGACCGACAAGGTCACCAATGATCCCGACTATCCCATGTCCGACGCGGTCTTCAAGTATGCCCTGCCCACCCTGGGCGGCTGGCCCAAGGCCATGAGCTACGAGGCATGGGGTTCCATGAACCTGGTGGTTCCGGACCAGATCACCACCCACAAGAACTATGCGCAGGGCAGCTCCGCTCTGGATATGCCCGGCTTCTCCCTGACCATCGACGAGCAGGACGCCACCACGCCCCTGACGGAGATCAACACGGCTGTTTCCGAAGTGTACCTGAGCGTCATCATCGGCAACAAGTCCCCTGAAGATCTGGACGCGCTGCTCAGCCAGGTCAAGTCCATGGGCATCGGCAGAGTCGTGGATGCCTATCAGTCCGGTTATGAGCGTTTCATGAACCGCTGAGGCGAATCAACCGAAAGGCGGGGTGCCGAAAGGCACCCCGCACTGATTCAGAAGGAGAGATGTCCGTGAGAATCGAGTTTGCGAAAATGGATTACCCCTATCCGTATATCCCTGCGGAGAAACGGCGGGACATGCTCCCGGAACACAATATCTGTTCCATCTCTCCCGCCCTGGAACCCTCGGACGACTTCATCACCGGCAGCGGCAGCCTGCGCCTTCAGGCCTCGGGCCGCCCCTATACGGAGGAAATGAGCTATACCCAGGAGATGCTCTATGAACCCCTGTGGGAAAAGACCCCCCTGCCTCCGGACCTGAGACCGTACCTTCCCCGGATCCGCGAGCTTCTTCTTGAGGGGAAACCGGAGGAAACGGACAAGCTCATCGACGAGGCCCAGAAGAAGGCCGGCTTTGACAGATACATGAATTTTGACAACAGGATTCTGTATCCCACCGGCTCCCCCCGCCTGCATACCGCCTTCTGGCTTGCCTTCCGCCAGCCGGAAAGGCCTGAGACACGGGATTACCTGCGCTGGCTGGACATGCAGAGCGGCCTGATCACCTCCGTGTGGACCAATGACCGGGGAAGTTACCGCACGGAGAGCTTCGCCGCCTGCGTGGAGAATGTCATTCTCAACCGCTTTACGGCACCTCCCGGACAGCTGGACCTGGAAATCAGCCTCACCCCTCCGGGACGCCCCTTCCGCCACGGGAACATGGTCTTTGCCCAGCCCTTTAAGGGCAGCACCCACGAGCTGACCGTGGAAAGGGACACCCTCACCCTGGCCTGGGCCTACAATCCGGATTTCGGACACAAGGGATTTGCCGCCGTGATCCGCCTGATCCCCACGGGAGGAAGAATTGAGAAAACGGAGAAGGGCATCCGCCTGACGGGAGCCGACAGCCTGGTTGTGGCCAGCCGGATCGTGAAATTCGAACATGACTTCACCTTCGCCTGCGCCGGGGCGGTCCGGGATGAACTCATGGCCATGCCGGTGGACTTTGACCGGATGCTCTCGGAGAACGCGAAGATCATCGGCGAAAAGATGGACCGGTCCCGCATCCATCTCAGTCCGGAGGAGGACAACGTCCTCTCCGGTGAGGAGCTCCTCCGCCGCAGCCACAGCCGTGAGGAACTGGATCCCACTCTCCTGGAGAAGCTCTATGACATGGGCCGTTTCTTCCAGATCTATGAGACCGGCAGCCTGCCCCCCATGATGGGACAGCACAACATCAATACAAACCTGCAGGTCTGTGCCGGCAACAATACCGGACTGTTCGAGGAGATGGACGTATACTTCCGCTATTACGAGTCCAAGTTTGAGGATTTCCGGACCAATGCCCGGCTCCTCTTCGGCGCCAGGGGGCTTCTGGCCAGCGTCCACTGCGATCCGGACTCGGGACTGTACTATCACTTCTCCCGCACCTATCCCCATTACTGCTGGACCGGATGCCTCGGCTGGATTTACAATGAGCTGTGGGGGTATTATCTGGTGACGGGGGATAAGGAGTTCCTCCGCACCCGGGTGATCCCGGCCTACAAGGAAATGGCCCTGTTCTTTGAGGATTACGCCTGCGACCGGGGAAAAGACGGCAAGGTGATCTTCTATCCCTCCTTCTCCCCGGAGGATCCCACCCCCAATCCGGGCTATGAGACGGTGACCTGCCAGAGCATCAATCCCACCCGCATCAATTCGGTGATGGACATCGCCATCTGCCGGGAGATCCTCACCAACCTCATCGAGGGCTGCAGGACCCTGGGGATTGAGGAAGAGAACATTCCCCACTGGGAGGCACAGCTGGCATCCCTGCCCACCTATCTCCTGGACCAGGAGGGCGGGCTGAAGGAATGGGCCTGGCCGGACATTGAGGAGAACTACAACCACCGCCACGTGTCCCATCACTACGACGTGTGGCCGGGACGGGCGGTGACGCCGGAAACCGAGCCGGAGCTGACGGAGGCCATCATCATCTCCAACCGGAAACGGGGCCAGCAGGACGATTCGGCCCACGGCATCATTCACCGGGCCTTCACGGCCATCCGTCTGAAGGACATGGAGGAGGCCGTGCAGAACCTGAGCCAGCTGTTCAACCACGGCTTTGTCCGCCGGACCCTGCAGACCAGCCATTTCCCGTACCGGGGCGTGTTCCCGGACCTTCAGGGTGCCGTGCCCGCCTTCCTGGTGGAAATGTGCGTGTTCTCAGCCCCCGGCGTCCTGGAGTTCCTGCCGGCCATGCCGGACAATCTCCGGAAGGGCTCCATTGACGGCGTGTGGCTGTACACCTTCGCCAAACTGGAACATATGGAGTGGGACGAAAAGGGCCTGAAGGCCTGCGTCATTTCCAGGGAAAAGCAGGAGATCACCCTCAGGTGCCGCAGACCGGGATGCGTCATCCGCGTGAACGGGAAGGTCCTGCCCATGGAGGGGGATCACGGGGTGTATGCCTTTGAAAAGGACGGGACCGCGGAGATTGAGATCACCTTCTGACCGCATTTTGCGAAAACGAAAGAAAGCGGGAAACGGGGATAACCCGTTTCCCGCAGGGATTCAGTCAAGGCGCCGAAGGGTGACCTCGGGGAGGATGCGGTCAAGATCCGCCTGCTCAAAGTGCCCGGTGAACAGGCTCAGGGCACTGGCGGCGGAGACGGCTAGGGCCAGGCGGAAGGTCTCCTCCACGGGAAGGCTGCGGGCAAAGCCCACGGCGAAGCCCGCCACCATGCTGTCCCCGCAGCCCACGGTATTGCGGGGACGGATCCGGGGCGGCTTTCCGTGGAAAATCCCCTCTTCGCAGGCCATAAGGGCTCCCTCTCCCCCCAGGGAGAGAACCACGAAGGGGATGCCCTTTTCCCGCAGGCCTGCAAGGATCCGGACTTTTTCCTGCCATTCCCCCTCCCCGGCGGGGAAGGGAGAGCCGGTGAGCTGGGCGATCTCATCCTCGTTGGGCTTGATGAAGAAGGGCTTTTCCGCCACGGCACGGGCCAGGGTCTTCCCGCTGGTGTCCAGAAGGACTCGTTTGCCGCAGGCGCGGCAACGGCGGATGAGATTCAGGTAGATATCCTCCGGGACGCCTCCGGGAATGCTGCCGGAGATGGTGACCACCTCCGCCCCGGGGAGTTCCCGGTCAAAGTCCTGAAGAAAGCGCTCCGTGTCCTCCGGGGAAACCGGGGCGCCCGGCTCCAGGTATTCGGTGGATTTCCCGTCGGAGAGATCCCAGATGTTGATGCAGGAACGCGTTTCCGCCTTCACATGGGTGAAGGCACAGCGGAGGAGGGGCGTGTCCACCAGGGATTCCAGGTAACGGCCGTTAAAGCCCCCCGTAAACCCCGTGGCGGTGACCCTTTCCCCCAGCTTTCCGGCCACGCGGCTGACGTTGAGGCCCTTGCCCCCGGCGGTGTTGTGGACTTCCCTGACCCGCATGACGGTCTCGGGCCGGACGCTTTCCATGAGATAGAGCTTGTCAATGGACGTATTGAGGGTCACAGTCAGGATCACCCGGACGCACCTCCCGGAATCAGTCGGTTTTCGTTTGGCTCATGGTATCACCTCCCGCACGGGAAGGCAAGGCCTTCCCCGGGAAAGGAAGCGGCAGTGCCCGCGGGAAGAGAGAGAGGAAACAGGATGTCTTTTGTGACCACACGGGAGATCATGGAAAAGGCGCAGCAGGGCGGATACGCCGTGGGCGCCTTCAATGTGGAGAACATGGAAATGGTCCAGGCGGTCCTTGCCGCGGCGGAAGCCGAGCATGCGCCGGTCATTCTTCAGACCACCCCCGGAACGCTGAAGTATGCGGGCCCCGCCTGCTTTGCAGGGGTGGTGAGCCGCCTGGCGGAGCGGGCGTGCGTGCCCGCCGCCCTTCACCTGGACCACGGAAACAGCTATGAGCTTGCGGAAATGTGCAGAAGGGAAGGATACACCTCCCTCATGATCGACGGCAGCAAACTGCCCTTTGAGGAAAACATTGCGATCACCCGGCGCGTTGTGGACATGGCGGGAGACATCCCCGTGGAGGCGGAGCTGGGAACGGTGGGGGGCAAGGAGGACGGCATGGAGGCCAGGCCCCAGTACACGGACCCTGAGGAAGCCGCGCAGTTCGTGGAGCGCACCGGGATCAGCAGTTTTGCCGTGGCCATCGGGACCGCCCACGGGGTGTACAAGGGAGAGCCGAAGCTGGACCTGGACCGCCTCAGCGCGGTGCGGGAAAGGGTGAGCGTTCCCCTGGTGCTCCACGGAACTTCCGGCGTGCCGGAGGAGCAGGTGCGGGCGTGCATAAGCCGGGGCATCTGCAAGGTCAACTACGCCACGGACCTGCGCATCGCCTTCACTGCGGCGGTGCGGAAGGTTCTGGCGGAGCAGCCGGAGGCCTATGATCCCAAGAAGTACCTTGCCGCCGGGCGCAGTGCGGTGGAAAACCGGGTCCGGGAACTGATCCGGCTCCTGGGCAGCTCCGGAAAGGCCTGAGGGAAGAGAGGACACGGGATGAGTGCATATCTTCTCGGGGTGGACATCGGGACATCTTCCTGCAAGACGGCTCTTTTTGATCCTCAGGGCCGGATCGTGGCGCAGAGCGGCAGCGACTATCCCGTCCATTATCCGGAAAAGGGCTGGGCAGAGCAGGATCCGCTGGACTGGTGGAGCGGGGTATGCCGCGCCACGGGGCAGATGATGGCCCAGTGCGGGATCGGTCCCGGAGAGATCGCCGGAATCGGGGTGGACGGGCAGAGCTGGTCCGCCATTGCCATGGACGGGAAGGGACAGGTCCTGTGCCCCACCCCCATCTGGACGGATACACGGAGCGGGGATATCTGCCGGGAGGCGGATGCCCGAAGGCTGTTTGAGGTGTGCGGGAATCCCGCCCAGCCGGGCTATACCTGGCCCAAGATCCTCTGGTACAGGAAACATCGCAGGGAGATCTTTGACCGGACGGAGTGGATCCTCCAGTCCAACAGCTATATCGTCTACCGCATGACGGGGGAGATCACCCAGGACATGTCTCAGGGGTACGGCCTGGCCTGCTTCGACATGCGCAGGGGCTGCTGGGATGAGGAAGTCTGCGATGAGCTGGGAATTCCCCGCCGCTTTCTGCCGCGGATCGTGAAAAGCCATGAGGTGGTGGGAAAACTGACCCGGGAGGCAGCCCGGGAGATGGGCCTTCGGGAGGGAATCCCGGTGGTGGCGGGCGGCCTGGATGCGGCCTGCGGCACCCTGGGCGCCGGCGTGGTCCGGCCCGGGCAGACCCAGGAGCAGGGAGGACAGGCCGGCGGCATGAGCATCTGTGTGGACCGCTATGCCTCGGACCCCCGTCTGATCCTTGGCTTCCATGTGGTCCCCGGGCGGTGGCTCCTGCAGGGGGGCACCACGGGGGGCGGCGGCGCCCTGAAGTGGCTGAGGGAGACGATGTATCCCGCCCTGAGCTTTGAGGAGATGAGCGAACTTGCCGGGAAGGCGGAGGCGGGGAGCGGCGGGGTTGTGTTCCTGCCCTACATGGCGGGGGAACGCAGTCCCATCTGGAATCCCCGGGCCTGCGGCGTCTTTTTCGGCCTGAATTTCAGCACGACTCCGGGGCAGATGATCCGCGCCTGCATGGAGGGCGTGGCCTATGCCCTCAGGCATAACCTGGAAACGGCTCAGAACGCCGGGGCGGGATCGGAATGCCTGCGCGCCATGGGGGGCAGTGCCAACAGCTCCGTGTGGACGCAGATCAAGGCGGATGTGACAGGGCGGGAGATTGAGGTGCCCTCCAGCGACACGGCCACCACCCTGGGGGCGGCGATCCTTGCGGGGGTGGGCACAGGCGTGTTTGCGGGCTTTGAGGAGGCGTGTGCCGAAACGGTCCGCATCAGGAAGCGGTACGTGCCGGATGCGGGGAAGCGGGACGTGTATGAACGGGGCTATCAGGTGTACCGGGGCCTCTATCCGGCTCTTTCGGAGCTGATGAACGCCCGGGAATGACAGGAGGAAGATGACGTATGAAAGCGGCGGTACTGTACGGAAATGAGGATATCCGCTATGGGGAGTGGGAAACGCCCTCCGTCACGCCCGGGACGGTGAAGGTCCGGGTCCGGGCCACGGGCATCTGCGGAAGCGACGTTCCCCGGGTGCTCCATCACGGGGCGCATTTCTACCCGGTGGTGCTGGGGCATGAGTTCAGCGGGGACATCGTGGAGGTGGGCGAGGGCGTGGAGCACCTGCACGTGGGGGACACGGTCAGCGGCGCGCCCCTCAGGCCCTGCATGAAATGTGAGGACTGCCAGAAGGGGAACTTCGCCCTGTGCAGGCATTACAGCTTCATCGGCAGCCGGGAGCAGGGAAGCTTTGCGGAATACGTGGTGATCCCGGCCATGAATGCCATCCCCTATGATCCCTCCGTCCCCTATGAGCAGGCGGCCATGTTCGAGCCCTCCACCGTGGCGGTGCACGGCCTGATGCAGATGCGCTACCGGGGCGGGGAGAGCGTGGCGATCCTGGGCTGCGGGACCATCGGGATCTTTACCCTGCAGTGGGCCAGGATTCTGGGGGCGAAGGAGATCACCGCCTTTGACATCGACGACGGACGCCTGGAACTGGCCCGGAAGATGGGCGCGGACCGGGTGGTGAACACCCTCCGGGAAGGCTTTATGGAGGAAGTGAAGGCGGAGCGCGGCGGCCGGGGCTTTGAGAACGTGCTGGAGACCGCGGGCAATCCGGTCACCATGCGCATGGCCTTTGAACTGGCTGGGAACAAGGCGAAGCTGTGCTTCATCGGGACGCCCCACACGGACCTGACCTTCACCCCCGCCCAGTGGGAGAACATGAACCGCAAGGAGTTTTACCTCACCGGCAGCTGGATGAGCTATTCCGCGCCTTTCCCCGGAAAGGAATGGCAGCTGACGGCGGACTGTTTCGCCGACGGGCGGCTGAAATTCGATCCCTCCATGATTTTCCGCACCTTCCCCCTGAGCAGGGCCGCGGAGGCCTTTGCCCTGTACAGGAATCCCAGGGACGTGCACGGGAAGATCATGCTCATCAACGACGAAATCTGAATGCGAGAGGCATCAGAGCAAGGAGGCGTAAGCAATGGCATTCATTGACCCGAAGCGGGTTCCGAAGAGGAAACTGAGCAACGGCCAGGAGATTCCCTGCATGGGCATGGGCACCTTCGGCAGTGACCGTTTCACCCCCGAGCAGGTTTCCGGCGCCGTGGCCGGAGCGATCCGCTGCGGCTACCGTCTGTTCGACTGCGCGTCGGTCTACGGCAATGAGGACCTGATCGGCCGGGTGTTCCAGGAAGCGATGGAGGAGGGCGTTGTGAAGCGGGAAGAGCTTTTCATCGCCTCCAAGGTCTGGAATGACATGCACGGGGCGGGGGACGTTCTCCTCTCCTGCGCGAAAACACTCAGGGACCTGCGCCTGGACTGGCTGGACTTCTATTTTGTCCACTGGCCTTTCCCCAACTACCATGCCCCGGGCTGTGACGGGGACAGCCGGAACCCGGACAGCCGTCCCTTCTCCGTGGAGGAGTTCATGAGCACCTGGCGTCAGATGGAGCGCCTGGTGGACATGGGCCTGGTGAGGAACATCGGCATGAGCAGCATGACGATCCCGAAACTGGAGGCGGTGCTGCCCCTGTGCCGGATTCAGCCCACCGTCATTGAGATGGAACTGCATCCCTGCTTCCAGCAGCCGGAGCTGTACGACTATGTGGTGAGTCACGGGATTCAGCCCATCGGCTTCTGCCCCATCGGCAGCCCCACCCGGCCCGACCGGGACATGACCCCGGAGGACATTGCGGACATTCAGGTGAAGGAGATCGTGGAGATCGCCAGGGCCCACGGCGTGCATCCCGCGGTGATCTGCCTGAAGTGGGCGGTGCAGCGGGGACAGATCCCGATTCCCTTCTCCATTCATGAGAATGAGTATGTGTCCAATCTGGAAAGCACCGTGAAGGATCCCCTCACCGATGAGGAAATGGAGATCCTCCGGGCGGCCGACCGGAACTGCCGCCTCATCAAGGGACAGGTCTTCCTCTGGCCCGGGGCGAAGTCCTGGCATGACCTGTGGGACGAAGACGGCGTGATCGTCGGGTAAGGATTGAGAGGAGGCGGGCGAAATGCTCAAGGGAATCCCTTCCATTCTGACACCGGAGCTGCTGAAGATCCTCATGGAAATGGGTCACGGGGATGAGCTGCTCATCTGTGACGGGAATTATCCCAAACTGGGCTGTCCGGAGCGCTGCGTGCGCCTGGACGGCCACGGGATTCCGGAGATCCTGGACGCGGTCCTGCAGTTCTTCCCCCTGGATGCCTATGTGGAGCATCCCACGGTCCTCATGGCAGTGCTGCCGGGAGATCCCTACAAACCGGAGATCTGGGATGTTTACCGCAGGATCGGGGGAAAGTACGAGGAGGCGGGACTGCGGGAGGAAGCGGTGCAGAAAACGGAGTTCTATCCCCGGGGTGCGAAGTGCTACGCCTGCATCGCCACCGGCGAGACGGCACTGTACGCCAATATCATTCTGAAAAAGGGCGTTGTGAAATAGGACGCGGAAGGCTGCGTCCGGGAGATTCCGGATCGGTACGGAAAAAAACAGCCCCCTGGTTCACGCTTCAGGAACCAGGGGGAAACTTGTCTGACGGAAAGCCCGGGGAACAGGAGCGTGCGGGCACGGCCCTGTTCCCGTCTCAGACGCCCTCCCGCAGGGGACGGATGGAGTGGCCCTCTGTCAGTTCGGTGCTCAATGTCACGATGCGGTGGATGACCTTTTCGCTGCCCCCCAGAAGGTCCAGCATGAGATTGGCGGCTTCCCGGCCGATGCTCAGCTGGGGCTGACGGATCAGGGTCAGGTCCGGGAAGATCTCGCCGAAAAGCTCCAGCTTGTCAAACCCGATCACCGACAGATCCTCCGGGACGCGGAGCTTTCTGTGCTGCAGGGCCAGCATTGCCCCCAGGGTCATTTCAAAGTTGGTGACGAACAGGGCGGAGGGCCGGCGCTTCAGTTTCAGCAGGTCCAGGACCGCCTGGTATCCCCCGTCCATGGTATAGTCCCCGTAACGGATGTATTCCTCCTCCGAGCGGATCCCGGCCTCCTCCAGGGCGTTGAGGTAGCCCACCAGGCGCTGGTTGGTGGTGTACAGGTTCGGGCTGCCCAGGATAATGCCGATCTGCCGGTGGCCAAGGGCGGTGAGCTTCCGCACGGCCTGGTTGGCCGCGTGGACATTGTCGATGACCACGGCGCTGACCCGCCCCCGGAGCCCGTCGATGAGACGGTCGATGAGCAGCACCGGAATCCCGGCATTCAGGGCGGAGCGCAGATGCGTGCCCGTCATGTCGGTGGCCATGTTGATCAGCCCGTCCACCCGGCGGTGGAGGAGGAACTCCACCGCGTCCTTCTCCCGCTTCGCGTCACTGCGGCAGTCGCAGACGATGACCGCGTAATCCTTCTTGCGCAGGATATCCTCCATGGAGGAAATGATGGAGGTGATGAAGGCGTTGCTC
The DNA here is from genome assembly GCA_902774025.1 of uncultured Eubacteriales bacterium. GTDB lineage: Bacteria > Bacillota > Clostridia > Christensenellales > Aristaeellaceae > UBA2943. The sequence goes on along the minus strand of CACYGY010000019.1, from coordinate 15,062 downwards.
AGCTCGGGGATCACCACCCCGATGACCCGGGAATGCTGCGTCTTCAGGCTGCGGGCCACTTCATTGGGGACATAGTGCAGCTTCTTGACGGCCGCGTCGATGAGCAGCCTGTTTTTTTCCCGGACGGTACCGCCGTTGAAGTATTTGGAGATCGTTGCCAGGCCCAGGCCGGTCTCCCGGGAAAGATCCTTCATGGTCGCAGCCATCGCGTGTCCTCCTGACATGGGATGTTGGGCAATTCCGGGAGGGATGCGGTCTCCCGGCATGGAAAAACCATATTTATTTTAGCGCACCGCCCCCTGTGGGCGCAATACGGGACACCTCTTTGGGGACAGAAAGAAATGAAGTATTCTCTGAAGAAAGGACAGCGGCTTTGGCCGGGAAAGGAAAGGCGTATGAAAAGAACCGTACTGGCAGAGGGCGTGACAAGGATTTTCCTTGAGAGCGGGGACGTGAAGTCTTTTTCGCCCATTGTCTTTGAAAAGGGAGACGGGGCATTCCTGAAGCAGACAGGCTTTGAGGTGACGGACAGGCCTGTGTACCGTCTGAAGCCCTCCGGGGAAATAGGGGAGGTGAAGCAGACGGCCAACGGGGAAGTGGTCGTCTTTGAAGGGGAGGACAGGGAAAGGGTGCGGACAAGCCACAGGGTCCTTCTGCGTTTTGCCTGCGGGGAGGGACAGGTGCTCACGGGCCTGGGCCAGCACGAGGACGGGGTCTTTGACTATGCCCGGGGGGAGGAGCGGCTCTATCAGCACAACATGATCATCTCCGTCCCCTTCCTGCTGAGCAGCGAAGGATGGGGACTGTACATCGAGGCGGGCTGCGCCATGCGCTACCGGGGGGAGGGAAACGGGTTCACCTTCCGCCTGGACGCGGCGGACACGGTGTCCTATGTGGTCTTCAGCGGGAAGGACTGTGCTGAGGTGCTCAGGCGCTTCATGGCCCATGTGGGCCGTCCGGCGCTGCTGCCCAGGTGGGCCTACGGCTATATCCAGTCCAGGGAGCGCTACAGGACGGCGGAGGAGGTGATCCGCACGGCGGAGGAGTTCCGGCGGCGGGGCCTGGGGCTGGACTGTATCGTGCTGGACTGGCTCACCTGGCGGGAGGGATGCTGGGGGGACAAGAATCCGGACCCGGAGCGCTTTCCGGACATCCCCGGGATGGTGGAAAAACTCCACGGCATGAACACGCATTTCATGGTTTCCGTATGGCCCAACATGGCAGCCGGACAGGACTGTGAGGAGATGGAAAAAGCCGGGGCGTTCCTGCCCGGCAGTCAGATCTATGACGCCTTCTCCCCCGCGGCGCAGGACCTGTACTGGAAGCAGTGCCGGCGCCACTGGATGGACGGGGGAACGGACGCCCTGTGGTGCGACAGCTGTGAGCCCATTACGGACCCGGACTGGTGCGGGACGGAAAAGCGGGATGCGGATGAACGGATGCGGCTGCTGACGGAAACCTCTGAACTGCGCATGGATCCCGCGGTGATGAACGATTACGGCGAAGTGCACCTGCAGGGGCTGAGCGAGCGGTGGAGAAGGGATTTCCCGGAAAAGAGGCCGGTGTTCCTCTCCAGGAGCGGCGGCCCCTCCTCCGCCTCCGTGGGGGCGATCCTGTGGTCCGGGGATGTGTCGGCCCGCTGGGACGTGCTGGCCTGTCAGGTGACGGAGGGGATCAAGGCGGCCTCCAGCGGTCTTGCCTGGTGGACGATGGACATCGGAGCCTTCTTTGTCAGGCCCGGCCGGGTCTGGTTCTGCCGGGGGGATTATCCGGAGGGGGTGAAGGACCCGGCTTACAGGGAACTGTATATCCGCTGGTTCCAGTTCGGCTCCATGCTCCCGGTGTTCCGCTCCCACGGGACGGATACCCCCAGGGAACCCTGGCAGTTCGGGGATGAAGGCAGCACTGAATACGGCATATTGCGGGACACCATCGCCCTGCGCTACCGTCTGCTTCCCTATCTCTATTCAGCCGCGGCTCAGTCCTGCGCAGACGGGCTTCCCATGATGCGGGCGATGATGACCGCCTTCCCGGAGGAAAAGGCACTCCATCCCCTCTGCGATCAGTACATGCTGGGGGATGCGCTGCTGGTGAAGCCCGTGACGCGTCCGCTGAAGGAGGGCGGGGACAGGACGGAGGTGATCCTGCCTGCGGGCGGCTGGTACGATCTGTTTTCCTCCGCTTTCTTCCCGGGGGGAGGAAAGGTCACGGTGCCCACCCCCATGGACCGCTTTCCGGTGTTTGTCCGCGCGGGGAGCATTCTGCCCGTGGCAGGGCAGGCCAGGTGCGCGGCGGATCTTCCGGCCCTTCCCGCGGAAATCCTGGTGTACAGCGGGGCGGACGGGGAATTCCTTTACAGGAACGACGAGGGGGACGGATACGGCGAAGGGTTTGCGATCCCCATGCACTACTCGGAGCGTGAGAAAAGGCTCACCCTGGGGCCGGCCGTGGGAACGGTGCCGGAAACGGGGAAGGTGACGGTGCGTACCATATTCCCGGATGGCTCGCAGCAGACCTCGGAAATGCTCTGCCCGTAACCATCCCATCCTCCGGTCTCTGGCGTCCCGGAGCACGCTCTCCCTGTCCCGCATGGACAGCCCGGACCGGGTACCCGCGTAAGTTTTCATCCTTCTCATCGCCGGCCCTGAACCGGAGAAAGGCAGACCCGGTTTTCCGGATCTGCCCTTTGACGTTGCACAGCTGCCGGAATCCTGAAACAGCACCCTTGTTGATTTCAGGAGATCCGGAGCGGCGGCAGGCCGGAACGGGAAAGCGTTTTCCGCCATCGGGGAGAGGCGTGACAGAGTTTCTGCGGCCTGCATCCGATGGTGCGGACGGAACCAGCCCCGATCCGGGGGCTGCTGCTTCGGAACAGTGCAGGATGGCTGTGCTGAAGAAGAATCTGAAAGGAGATGTTTCCAGTGAATCCGAGGCTTGCAAAACTGTCTGAAAAAATCAGCCGGGGCAGACCGGTCATCGGCGTGTTCGTTTTACTGGCTGACTCGTCTGTGAGTGAAATCGTCGGGTTTTCCGGCTGTGACTTTGTCTGGATCGATTCCGAACACGGAATGATGGACCGGCGCGAGATCTATCATCATGTGCTTGCAGCGCAGTCTGCCGGTGCCTGTGCATTTGTGCGCGTTCCGGGTGTGGAATACGATCAGGTCAAGAGTATTCTGGACATGGGACCGGACGGGATCATTTTCCCCTTTGTCAATACGCCTGAAATTGCGCGGCAGGCTGTTGAGGCCTGTACCTATCCTGCAGATGGCGGAAAGCGCGGGATTGGACCTCTGCGCGCCATTCGGTACGGTATCGATAATGAAGCGGAATATCTGAAAGTGGCCAGGGACGAGGTGTGGAAGATTCTTCAGATCGAGAGCATGGAGGCGGTCAGCCATCTTGAGGCCATTGCCGGTGTGCCGGGATATCAGTCATTATTCATAGGGCCCGCTGACCTGGGCATGTCCATGACGGATGTGAAGCCGGAAGAGAAGGATCGGATCATCGCCGATGTGCAGCGCAGGGTGAGCAGGCTGGCCCGTGAAAACGGGAAATACTGCGGTTCCTGCGCCGGTCCGTCAAGGCGTTCCTGCGAGGAACTGCTCAGCCGCGGCATACAGTGGATGACCATTGCCCAGGACGCGCGGATCATCAGCGGAATGCTCACCGAGGCCGTAAGGAACATAAACGGCTAGAAAAAACCGGGATGGCCGGAAACAGGATTCCGGAGCAGTGCAGTTTCCCTCCGAAGGCAAAGCAGGAAAAAGGAAGCCAACCGTGCCGGCACCACGGCTCCGCAGGCCCGGCCCTGAGAAGCATGACGGGACGTCAGGCAGGCCGGTGGAAGGGGATATCGGGGAACATGGATGGGCCGGAAAGATAAAAGCCATGGTCAGGGCTCGGGGAAGGGATGCCGGAATTGTACGTCGAAAAAACCGCCCCGGAAAAATGCCCCGTTCGTTTCGTGACCGTTCCTGCGGCCGGGCCGGATCCGGAGCATGGATGATTCCCGGGGCGTATGAAGTTGAGTATTCTCAAAAGGATGCCGGACTGCGACCTGACGGCGGCAGCCGTGACGACCCGGATATCGAACCGGAGGATTTCAATGCAGAGGATACCGTGGTATGGGAAACGGAAACACGCGGACTGTCCCGCGGAAAAAACAGGCCGGCCATGACGGCCGGCCTGTATCCTTCGGGGACAGGTGAACGAATGGAGTCCGGCCCTGTCCCTACTTCGCTTCAACAGCCACAATTCGCCCCTGCCCGTAGGGACTGGCGTATTCAGCGCCAATGATGCCGCCGAGTGTATCGATGATGTATTCGGCCAGCACCTGGATATCCAGCTTGACGGAATCCTGAAGCACGGGACATCCGTCAAACATGGCATAGCCGTCACCGCGGTCGAGCAGCAGATAATTGGCGGAAGCCAGCGAGTAGGTCTTTTCCGGATCCAGGGGTTCGCCGCCCACCATGACGTTTCTGACCCGATACTCACCGGCTACACCTGTGAACAGACCTGTGTCGTCCTGCGTGCAGGAACTGTCAATGTACGTATGAATCTCAAAGGTCAGGCCCGCGACCTGCGGGAAAGCGCCGCTCTCCTGAGGTACGGCGCGGCAGCCCCATTCCAGCGCGTCCAGCATCTGCTGACCGGTCACCTCGATGACCGTGAGCATATTCCCGTAGGGATGGACCCTCAGGATGTCATTGATGGTGATATCGCCCCTGGGAATATCCGCGCGCACGCAGCCTCCGCTGATAAAGGCGATGTCTGCACCGGACGAATCCAGCATGGCATCCGCGCACAGATCCCCCATGTTTGTTTCCGCACGGCGCACAATACGGATCGGCATGCCGATTTCATCAAATGCATTGGGGTCATGGATGCACAGGTCAACGGATGAAGTGGCCACAACTGCAGCCAGCAGCTCCTTTGCTTCGCTGAAAGCCTTTCCCACGACGTCCGTCATTGCGTTGTCAAGGCCCAGCAGATCGGGAGCGGAAACACTGTTTCCCCAGGAATAAAGGCCTGTATCCACCTTGCCGTCCTTCGCGCTGATCCTGAGCCAGCCGACGCCATACAGTTGCGTGCCGCACGCCTGCCGTACCACGTCATCGCCGTCCTTATTCTTCATGACCACCTTGTCCCAGTCATGGCTGTGCCCGTCCAGGAATGCATCGATCCCGCTGGTGTGGGCAATCACATCCGCGTATGTCCAGGGCATGCTGGCACTGTCATTTCCCATATGCCCCATAACGATCACGTACTGCGCGCCTTTCGCCCGGGCACTGTCCACGGCCTTCTGTACCGCGTTATACACGCTTTCACCCGTCTCATCCTGAAGGAAGCCGTAGATGAATTCTCCTTTGTCATTCTGGAAATAACGGGGTGATGAAGTGATCAGGGTTTTCGGCGTGGTCACGCCCACAAAGGCTATCTTCACGCCGTCAAATTCCCTGATGATGTAAGGATCAAACACCAGCATGCCCTGCCTGTTGAAATTGCAGCTGATATAGGGGAATTCCGCCATGGCAGCCAGTTCCAGGAAGCGATCCATGCCGTAATCGAACTCATGGTTACCGGGAATGGCGATATCGTAGCCCATGGCATTCATCAGCCCGATGTTCATCTCGCCCTTCGTCACCAGACCCATCGGTTCGCCCTGTATGGAATCGCCGTTGTCCACCAGCAGGACATGGTTCCCTGCTTTCTCCTCCACGTCCTTTATGGCTTTCAGGCCGATATAGCCAAAGCCCTGATCGACGGCGCAGTGAACATCGCTGGTAAACAGCACCAGTACGTCCTGCTGAAGCTTTGCCTGTTCCGCGTTTTCGGCAATTGCCGGGCCCGTCATGCACATCGCCAGGATCAGCATCCATGCAAGCATTTTTTTCATTTACGGTACGCTCCTTTACACGTTCATTTTCTGTTTCCAGCACCTATAAAATTCCCATTTTGATTACCTGCATTCCGGCGTTTCTGTCAAGTTTTCATGAGACTCTGATCCCTCAGAACCTTTTCATGAAGGATCCGCGCAGATGCTCATAAAACGTTCGTACCCAAAGCCTGGATCCCACGGTCATAAGCTTTTCCGTTCACATCTGACGAACGGACACACCGGCAGGACGTGATCCTTTATCTGCCGCGAAGGTCAGCCTTCCTGTCCCAAAGTGCAAGGCCATCCTGACAGTCTTCTTCTCCTTCACGTCCGGAGGTTCGCATCGTATGAACATCGTCACATCCAGCCGGGGGAGGCGGGGGAAGGAAGCGGCCCTGATCAGGGACGTGGCGCTCCCCCTTGCACGGGCCCGGGAAAACCCTTATGATGGACTCCACAAAGAAGAGACAGGAGAGAACCGTATGAAAATTTCACTGCTTCGCCGTTATGCCCGCCTCATCGCCCGCTCCGGGATCAACATCCGGAAGGGTCAGGATGTCATCATCCGCTGTGACCTGGACCAGCCCAGGTTCGTTGAACTGCTGGTGGAGGAATGCTACAAAGCCGGCGCCCGGCAGGTGAAGGTGGAGTTTTCCTGTCAACCCCTGGAGAAGCTGCATGTCCGGTACCGGACGGTGAGTGACATGGCCAGGGTCGAGGAATGGGAAATCGCGCGGTTGCAGCATTATGCGGAAACCCTGCCCTGCCGGATTCATCTGATTTCCGAGGATCCCGACGGACTGAAGGGGATGAACCAGGAAAAAAAGGCGGAGGCGGATCAGAAGCGGTGGCCCATCCTGAAGCCCTACATGGACAGAATGGAAAACAGGGATCAGTGGTGCATCGCGGCGGTCCCCGGCCCGGCCTGGGCGAAGAAGGTTTTCCCGGGCCTGACAAAAGCCAGGGCGGTGGAAAAGCTGTGGGAGATGATCCTTTTCACCTCCCGGGTGACGGATGATCCTGTGGCGGCATGGGAGGCGCACAACCGGGAACTGAGTGACCGCTGCGCCTATCTCAACGGTCTGGGCATCCATGAGCTGCACTACAGGGGAGACAACGGGACCGATCTCACCGTGGGCATGATTCCCGAGGGCCTGTTCAAGGGCGGCGGCGAAACCAGCCTGCAGGGCATTTTCTTCAATCCCAACATCCCCACCGAGGAATGCTTTATCTCCCCCATGCGGGGCAGGGCCGAAGGCATTGTCTTTGCCACCCGGCCTCTGTCCTGGCGGGGGGAACTGATTGAGAATTTTTCCGTACGCTTTGAAAAGGGAAAGGCGGTCGAGGTCCGGGCCGAAAGGAATCAGGAGCTGCTGGAAAAACTGATTGCCATGGACGAAGGCGCAGCCTTCCTGGGGGAGTGCGCCCTGGTGCCCGTGAACTCCCCGATCGCCGAGTCCGGCCTGCTGTTCTATGAGACACTCTTTGATGAGAATGCCGCCTGTCATCTGGCACTGGGGGCGGGCTTTGCCGACACCATCCGGGACTTTGAGAACCGGTCGCTGGAGGAATGCCGGAAGATGGGCATCAACGACTCCATGATTCATGTGGACTTTATGATCGGCTATGAGGGACTGGATATCGATGCGGTCTGCCGGGACGGCAGGACCGTTCCCGTCTTCCGCCGCGGCAGATGGGCCTTCTGATTCCGGGAGGGAAAAGCGGGGAACGGAAAGTCCGGACATGGCAGGAAGGGGGGATGCTCTGCCGGAACCGGAGCAGGAGCGGCGTGCCGGCATCCCTTCATGCCGCGGAGGGAAAGGCATGACAGACGTCTTCCGCCGTTTTTTGAAGAGGACGGGACAGCGCCATGCGCGGAAAGGGAATGATATGAAACAGTATCCTGCGACGGAAACGGTGCGTGTGAACGGGGTTACCCTGCATTACGCCGCTGCGGGAGAAGGCCGGCCGGTTGTGCTGATTCACGGAAACAGCGAGGATCACGGCATTTTCAGCGTTGAAACCGGGCAGCTGGTTTCGGCCGGATACAGGGTGTACGCCCCGGATTCCAGGGGCCACGGTGCCAATGCCCCGATGCCGGAATACCATTACGCGGATATGGCGGAGGACGTGTACGGGCTGATCAGGGCACTGGGGCTTGTCCGGCCCGCACTGTACGGCCACAGTGACGGCGGGATCATCGGGCTGATGCTTGAGATCGCCCATCCCGGCACGCTGGGTGCTCTGGCGGTCAGCGGAGCCAATCTGTCGCCGGAGGGACTGGACCCATCCTTCCTTGAAAAATACACAGCCATCCAGAAAGCACATCCGGACCCGCTGATTGCCCTGATGCTGAACGAACCGCGGATCGATCCGTCAGAGCTTGAAAAGATCCGGATTCCGGTTCTGGTGACAGCAGGGGAGCATGACCTGATTCTCCCCTCGGAGACGGAGAAGATTGCCGCGGCGCTTCCCGATGCCGAAAGGGTGATTGTCCCGGGTGCGGATCACGGAAGCTACATTATCGGCAGCGAGACCATGGGGAATCTGCTGATCGATTTCCTGAAGCGGAAGGGAAAGTGAACCCTGCCCGGGCACGGAGGGAAGACGAAAAATCAGACAAGGGGGGGCATCCGGTGATTACGGTGAATCTGTATTACAGGGGCGTCAACGGAAACGCCAGGGCTTTTGCGGAAGAAATGGAATCTTCCGGGATTGCGGAAAGCATACGGAAGGAAAAGGGCAATCTGCGCTATCAGTATTTTCTGCCCATGGACGATCCGGAAACCGTTCTGCTCATCGACAGCTGGACGGATCAGGCCGCCATTGATGCCCATCACGCCTCTCCCATGATGGCGCAGCTGGCCGCACTCCGGGAAAAGTATGATCTTCACATGACAGCGGAACGCTTTTTCAGCGAAGAGATCGGGGAAGACGAGAAGTTCATCCGCAGGTAAGGGAGAAGGCAGAAAGGGGGATGATGGCATGTTCAGGCCGATGAGACGGTTCAGGCAGGAAATCAGCCGGGAGGAATGCATCCGGATTCTGAAGGAAGAAAAGCGCGGGGTGCTCTCCGTGACCGGAGAAAACGGATACCCCTACGGCATGCCCATGAACCACTGGTATGACCCGGAAGACGGAAAACTCTACTTTCACGGCGCGAAGGAAGGACACAAGCATGATGCGCTCCGGAAGGACAACCGGGTCAGTTACTGCGTCTGGGACGCGGGATACCGGAATGAGGGCGAATGGGCCCTGAATGTAAACAGCGTGGTGGTCTTCGGGCGGATCCGTCCGGTGACGGAAGGGGAGAAGGCAGAACGGATCTGTGAGAATCTCTGCCGGAAATTCACGGAGGATGAGGAATACATCCGCAGGGAACTCCGGGAGTCGCTGGCACGGGTGCAGTGTCTTGAGCTGACCATTGAGCACATGAGCGGAAAACGGGTGAAGGAGTCATGAGAGACTTCCGGGATGGATTTCCACCTTCTGCCGGGAATGCCGGGAAGGATTGAAAGATGCTTTCATCGGATGACCGGGCCCGTGCATGTGCTCTCCTGAACGTTCACGGCAGAATCCGTATGCGGGCGCGCTGCTGGGGGTGTCCATGCCCTGAAAGGAGAGGAAAATGGCCGCGAAAACAGTGGTTGTCGAGCCGTATCATGAAACCTGGATTCAGGACTTTGCACGGATTCAGGCCGTGATTCAGGATGCCCTTTCTGACCTGGCTCTGCGGATTGAACATGTCGGCAGTACTTCCGTGCCGGGCCTGTCCGCCAAGCCCATCATTGACCTGGATGTCGTCATCCGGGATGATTCCCTGCTGGATGCGGTCATATCCGGACTGGGTCAGATCGGTTATTCGCATGAAGGCAATCTCGGCATTCCCGGCCGGGAAGCATTCCGTTATGACGGCAGGACGCATCTGCCGAAGCATCACCTGTATGTCTGCCCGCAGGATTCCCCTGAGCTGAAGAGGCACACGGCATTCAGAGACTATCTTCGTGCGCATCCCGAAGCCGCAGCTGAGTACAGCCGGATCAAGGAGGAAGGGGCAGTGCTTTATCCTCAGGATATTGAAAAGTACATCGAATACAAGGCTCCCTTCATCCGGAGGATTTACGGAATCCTCGGGCTGTGACGGATAAGGGCAGGAGCATGAAGCGCATCCGCATGCGGGAAGCTGCCGCGGGAACAGACGGTTCCGGACATGGAGCATACTGCCCTGCAGGGAGCATTTCCCCCCATCCATCCGCAAAAGCCGCACAAATGCCGCGCTCCGGATTCCCTTCAGATCTGCCGGATGGTACGGGGGGTTTGTCTTTCCGGTCTGACCTGCGGATCTTTCGCGGCAAAAGCTTCTGCCTGTTCAGACGGGCAGCGGGGAGGAGAATGCTCTCCTTTTTTCTACTATCCCCGTTAATGTGCTTCAGCTGAAAGTATATATACATATTCGCCGCAGGAATGAAAATCATTTTGGTCATTTCTATTAATATTTAGTTATGAAATTGTTACGTCGCTTCATTACTTTGAAACTTTTAGACAAAAAGAATCGTTTTGATCGATGGAATTCACAGTCGCCAATTAGATCGGAGAAAACCCCGGTATTTCAACCATTTGACGTTTGGCTTCGTTGCGGAACTCATCGACTTTGCAACAGCCCTGAATTCAAATGGCGATCCTGTTTTAGAGAAAGACCTTGATCCAGGAAAATACCTTATGGCTATCGGCATCTATGGCCAGCATAATGGAGAGGGATACTCTGGAGCCGGCTTTATGTGGGTTACTATTACTGATTGATTTTTTTTTCAAGAAGTGAAAGACTCTTTCCTTTCTCCATATGCGTGAAGATTTTATGGATGGACTGCTTTTTCAATAAAATCAAAAATATAAGCCGGGACTTCAGGACATTGGGAGGCGATGTTAATGCCTTTAGAAATCGTGAGAAATGACATTACCAAGATGAAAGTAGATGCCATCGTGAATGCCGCCAATTCTTCTCTGCTTGGTGGCGGAGGCGTGGATGGCGCTATCCATCGTGCTGCCGGGCCAGAGCTTCTTGAAGAGTGTCGTACCCTGGGCGGCTGTGAAACCGGTTCAGCCAAGATCACAAAAGGGTACAGGCTTCCGTGCAAGTATGTTATTCACACGGTTGGCCCGGTCTGGCAGGGCGGGCATAACGGCGAAGAAAAACAACTGATTTCATGTTATCGCGCTTCCCTCAATTTAGCCGCACAGTATCAATGTGAATCGGTCGCATTTCCTTTGATTTCCGCGGGCGCTTACGGCTATCCCAAGGATCAAGCCATAAAAGCAGCGACAGATGCCATCCGTGACTTTCTCTTGAAGAATGACATGATGGTTTACCTGGTGGTTTTTGATCGCGGTTCTTTTGCTGTCAGCCAGAAACTGTATGCCAATATCCAGGCATTCATCGACGATGCCTATATAGGCCCGGACTATGAAAAAATCGAAAGCTTGCGCCGGGCCGATAATATCATGCCTTCCATAGCGCAGGATTTCTCCACGTCTGAAAAAGCAAAACCATTCTCCATTTTCAGCCGAAAGAAAAAGAAAGAGGAAGCCCTGCCTGGTGCGGCGCTTTGGGACCATGACTTCGCAACTGCTCCCAGCCTGGACGATTACTTAAGCCAAATCGACGAAGGGTTCCGGGATATGCTGCTGCGGAAGATTGACGAAAAACACATGACGGATGCCGAGTGCTACAAAAAGGCCAACATTGACCGTAAGCTGTTCAATAAAATCAAAAATCAGGCGGACTATAAACCCAGCAAATCCACAGTTGTCGCGCTGGCAATCGCTTTGCGCCTTCCACTGGAGGAGATCCGGGAAATGCTGATGAAAGCAGGCTTCTCCTTCACGCACAGCAGTAAATTTGATCTGATCATAGAATACTTCATCACTCAGGGCAATTACGACATTTTTGAGATCAATCAGGCGTTGTTTTCCTTTGATCAAAAACTGCTGGGTTCTATTATGTAGGAGGAAGCCATGCTAAGTCAGGACGTAGAAACTGCAAAAGCCTGGGCGGAAAAACAGCATCAGGGCCAAGTGGACAAATCAGGAGCGCCTTATATCGGGCATCCAGCCCGTGTCGCCGGGCGGTTGGAAACGCCTGAAGCTCAGGTGGTCGGATGGCTCCATGATACAGTGGAGGATACTAGCCTAACCTTGGAAGAAGTGGAAGCTCAGTTTGGAACGGAAACCGCGGCAGCCGTGGACGCTGTCAGCCGCAGGCCAGGTGAAGAATGGGAAACGTATCTGCGCCGGGTAAAGGAAAACCCCACTGCCTGCATAGTAAAGATCAGCGACCTGATCGACAACAGCAATCTTTCCCGCTTGGAACATATCACCATGAAAGACGTAATGCGGCAGGCCAAGTACAATCAGGCCCTTCAATATTTGATGTCTTCATCATTTGTCGCTTTTTAAGCGACCCACCCCTTCCCTCGCTTTGCTACAATATGATTGCAGGATGAAACCTGCGGAAAGCAAAGGGAGGGATTTTCATGAAAAAGAATTTGACAGAAATGGTATTTATCCTGGACAAAAGCGGCTCCATGTCAGGCCTGGAAGCAGACACCATCGGCGGTTTCAACAGCATGATCGAGCGTCAGAAGAATGAAGAAGGGGAAGCCCTGGTCTCCACCGTCCTCTTCTCCAACGAAAGCACCGTGATCCATGACCGTGTGGATATTCACAAAGTGGAGACTTTGACTCGCAAGGAATACTATGTTGGCGGATGCACGGCCCTGATCGACGCCATCGGAGGCGCGATCCACCACATTGGCAACGTCCACAAGTATGCCCGTGAGGAGGATGTGCCTGAACACACGATCTTTGTCATCACAACGGACGGCATGGAAAATGCTTCGCGTCGGTATTCCAGCGACCAGGTGAAGGCAATGGTTAAGCGGCAAAAAGAAAAGTACGGCTGGGAATTCCTGTTTCTGGGAGCCAACATTGACGCCGTTGAAACTGCCGCTCATTTCGGGATCGCCGAGGATCGTGCCGTAACCTTTCACAATGATTCCATCGGACAGAAACTGAATTATGCGGTTGTGGACAAAGCCATGAGTGCTTTCCGAGCCTGCGCCTCAATTGGGCATGAATGGAAAGAAGAAATCGAAGAGGACTTCAAATCAAGGAAAGCCAAGAGATGAAATCCTCAAAAGAGGAGGAATGAACCAATGAAAAGCATGTGGAAGGACGGCGTGATGGGCGTCGTGATTGGGGATGCCTTGGGCTGTCCTATGCAGTTTAAATCCAGGGCAGAGGTTGCGAAACATCCGATCACAGGAATGCGCGGAAACGGCACCTTCAATCTTCCCGCCGGTTCCTGGACGGACGACAGCAGCCTGACCCTGGCGCTGCTTGACAGCATCAAACGCCTAAACACCATTGATCTCCATGATATTATGGACAATTTTGTCAAATGGCTGGACAATGGAGCGTTTACGCCATTCGGGCAGGCCTTTGATATTGGCCGCGGCACGATGTGGGCGATCAAAAAATACAAGATAGACAAGCGGCCCGAAAAATGTGGCGGCACCGAGGACTGGAATAACGGTAATGGCAGTCTAATGCGGATCATGCCCGCCTGTCTGTTCTGCGTGGACAAGCAATTGAATGATGATGATGCCATCAAAGTCATCCATCAGGTAGCCAGTCTTACCCATGCACACATCAGAAGCAATATTGCCTGCGGACTGTACTACTTCATGGTCAAAGCAATCCTTGAGAACGATGGCGCTTTGCTGGATCGGCTCCAGACCGGTCTGAACCATGGATTTTCCTTCTACAAACATTTCCTTGCGAATCAGGCGAATGTTGGGTACTATGATCGGCTCCAAAATTTAAATATATTTGCTAACACGCCGCAAAACGCTATCAAGAGCAGCGGTTATGTAGTAGATACGCTTGAAGCAGCTGTATGGTCGCTGATAAACACAAATTCTTTCGATTCCGCGCTTCTCTTGGCCGTCAATCTCGGCGATGACAGCGATACAGTTGCCGCAATTGCAGGTGGATTAGCTGGTCTTTTCTATGGGTATGATGCAATACCGAAAGATTGGTTGCAAGCAATTCAGAAAAGGCAATGGATTGAAACTCTATGTTATATTTAATTTTCCGAAAGAATAACGAAGTATCCCGCGAAGTATCAGGAATTCGGGATAAAGAATAGCGAATTATCCGGAACGTTCCGATAAGTGCGGCAAGCGGGGCATTTTGACCCCAATATCAAAATGCAGCTTGTTGCGGGCGGTTGCCCCCAAGCCCCCAAATCGCAGGATAAATCCTGCGGCTGCGCGTTATTCCAAAACGCTTATGTACCCCTCTGGAGAAAGTATAGGGGCAATATATAGTTTATCGAACATTTTGACGGCTCCTTTCCTGTTCCTTTTGGGTAGCATCCTGCTGGAGAATCTGTTCCGTGTTTGCACGGACGGTGAGCATCTCCTGCATATCAGCGTGGACCTTCTGATACTCGGCGTACAGTTTTCTTTTCTCAGCTAATTGCTGTTCGTATTCTGCGGAAAGGCTTTTGACGGTGGGCAGTTTCTTCAGGCCCAGGGCGTCAAAAGCCTTTTTTACTTCCCGGTGCATGGCTAATTCCTGCTCATGGACTGCTCGAAAAAGTTTGTCATTAGCTTGACTTAATGGTGCCTGTGATCATGAAACTCCTTTTGCTGAAATTCCATTGCGGTCCGGCTGTGCCGGTGGATGTTCACTTCCCTGTGCAGGGAAACCGGACCTGAAAGACTCGATAGAAGATTGCCTCATGCTTTTGCACTGAAGGGATTGACAAGACAGGAGAATGCGCCGCGCCATAACGACCCGTTTGACAGGCTGCTGTTGACACAGGCGAAATCAGAGGGTTCAGGATTGATGATCCATGACAGCCTGATCGCAGGTTTAACGAACCATGTGTTATGGCGATACAGCAACGGTTCACAAGGGAAAAGCCGGGATATGACGGATAGGAGTCTGACAGCCAGGCGGAACAGACCTGCGTCCCTTCGAGCAGAGCAGGGGCTGACTGCGCCCATTTTGCATCCTGCGGTTGCGGGGCGTTTGAAACGGAATCCTGCATTCGTGATGGATAACCGTCGGACCTGATGGGGTTCGTATACCCTGTCAGGTTCGGCGGCTTTTG
>CACYGY010000018.1 GCA_902774025.1 uncultured Eubacteriales bacterium | reverse complement strand
CGGGATTCCGGCGAGCTGAATTCTCTGGCGCATGCCATGTATCATGATTTTATCTACCGGGTGCATCAATTGCGGGCGAATCCGCATTGTTCCCATGCCATCCAGAAATGCTGTGATTACATCGAATTATCTTTGGATCGTAAGATCCGTGCCAAGGATTTGGCTGTCCTGGTCGGCTATACCGAATACTACCTGACTGAAAAATTTAAAAACGAAACCGGACTGTCTGTCAGCGATTATGTCAGAAACGCAAAAATCAACCGTGCGAAAATGCTGCTGCAATCCACTGACCTGAGCGTCAGCGAAATCGCGGATCGGTTAGCCTTCAATTCGGCTAATTACCTGATTCGCGTGTTCAAAGAACTGGAAGGCTGCACGCCCGCAGCCTTCAGGGAGAAGCTGAAGGCAGAACTGCATTAATCATTGCCAAAGGCCTTTTCCCTATGTGTTTGACAATACTTATTGGTTTGGCATGCACAAAACGAATTTCGGGATAATAGCTGCAAGCAGGGCAAATGTATCACATTTTGCATAGCGGCAAGCAATGCAAAGTTATTACATTTTATGGCAACAGGTGAACGCATCCGATTCATCCGCACTTTACGGGGGATGACACAGAAGTATCTGGGACTTATGCTGGGCTTTCCCGACAATTCGTCTGATGTCCGGCTGGCGCAATACGAATCCGAGGATCGCACGCCTAAAGCTGATCTGACCGCACAGATGGCGGATGCTCTGGATGTGTCTCCCAAAGCGATTGCTGTTCCGGATATTGACAGCATGGATGGCTTGATGCACACGCTTTTCACGTTGGAAGATCGGAAATTGATCCGCATTTTGGATGCCTATGGTCTGATTTGCCTTCGTGCTGAGATTTTCGACGGCGGCACCAAAGCGGCTGATTTTGAGCAACGGCTCCGTGCTTGGCAGGAACAATCTGCCAAACTGAAGGCCGGCGAGATCACGAAAGAGGATTACGACCGTTGGCGGTATCACTATCCTGATTTCGATGATACCCGCATCCACGCCGCTGTCCCGCCGGAAGAACCGGTCAAGAGCAAACGGGGGAGGAAGCCCAAGACGAAAGAATGACATGAAGAAAGCCCTTCGCTTGTGGAAGATTTCCTCCACAGCGAAGGGCTTTTCAAATAGGTTGTATCACAGAGATTGATAACATGTTGCCGCGGATGTTGCCACCGACGTCATCCGCACCCCAAAGCCACCGGGAATTTTCCTATAAAGTCGGCTTTGGGAAATGTTATCATTTGGTTATCAGAGCCGACTTTCCGAGGCCACAAACCCTTGTAAAATAAGGGTTTGCGGCGTTCCGGTTCTTATTCCCACTCCACAGAAGCAGGCGGTTTTGTCGTAATGTCCAGAACTACCCGGTTTACGTGGGATACCTCATTAACGATGCGAGTGGAAACAACGGATACCAGATCATAGGGGAGCCGTGCCCAGTCAGCCGTCATGAAATCATCTGTTGTGACAGCTCTGAGAGCAATTGTGTAATCGTAAGTGCGCTCATCCCCCATGACACCCACGCTCTGTATACCAGTCAGGACAGTGAAGTACTGACTGACTGCCCGATCAAGATGGAAACGGGCGATCTCCTCTCTGAAAATAGCATCACTTTCACGAACAATCCTTACCTTTTCAGGGGTGACTTCTCCGATGACTCGAATTGCGAGCCCTGGCCCCGGGAAAGGCTGACGCCATACCAGGTCACGGGACAGGCCTAGCGTTTCACCAAGAGCGCGGACTTCATCCTTAAAAAGCATTCGAAGAGGTTCAATCAGTTCTGTGAAGCCAAGGTCCCTGGGCAGACCGCCAACGTTATGATGGCTTTTGATCACCGCTGTGCTGGTTCCCTGACCGCTTTCAATGACGTCCGGGTAGATCGTTCCCTGGGCGAAATAGTCCAGCTTTCCGAGCTTTTCTGCCTCTTCTTTAAAGACTTGAATGAAATCCCGGCCGATGATATGCCTTTTTTCTTCCGGGTCCGTGACGCCTTTCAGATCGGCAAAGAAGCGGGCGGAAGCATCCGAACGAATAAAATGAACAGGGAAGAGATGGCTGAATACATGGCAGACCTGTTCGCTCTCATCCTTGCGAAGAAGACCGTGATCCACGAATACGCAGGTGAGCCGGCTTCCGATTGCCCGGTAAATCAGGGCTGCGGTGACAGAGGAATCCACGCCCCCGGAAAGGGCAAGGAGCACGGTACCCTTTTCACCTACGGTCTCCCGGATCTGGCGGATGGCGGTTTCCGCATAGGCTTCCATACTCCAGTCTCCCCGGCAGTGACAGATATCATAGAGGAAATTGTGCAGAAGGGTTTTTCCTTCCTCGGTGTGTGTCACTTCAGGATGAAACTGAACACCGAAGATGTTCCGGTTTTCATCCGCCATGGCTGCCACAGGGCAGTTGCCGGTGGAGGCAATGGGATGAAATCCTTCCGGACATGCGGAAACCTGCCATGTATGACTCATCCAGCAGGAGGATACATCTTTCATGCCGGTGAGCAGAGCGGAAGGTCCCTTCATCTGAACATCCACATGTCCGTATTCACGCTGCAGGGCCCGTTCCACTCTGCCGCCCAAAAGCAGAGCGGTCAACTGCATTCCGTAGCATATGCCCAGGACCGGAAAACCCAGACGATAGATGGCGGGATCACAGCGGGGAGCATCCGGATCATGGACGCTGGCGGGTCCTCCGGAGAGGATGATCCCCTGAGGATGAAGAGCGGCAATCTCCCCGGCGGAAAGCGTCCAGGGCACCACTACGGAGAACACATGGTTTTCACGCACGCGCCGCGCGATAAGCTGCGTGTACTGCCCGCCGAAATCAAGGATCAGGATCTTCTGGTGCTCGGTCATGAGGTTTCCTCCTTCTTATTTTCCACTGTCTCCGTAGTTGGACAGAACCCTTGCGGAGGGATCATTCACATCGCATCCGGGCCAGGATCGGTTGGGCATCCAGAAGTCCGGAATCAGGGAAGCCTGGCCGGGGTAACAGGACTCGAATAGTTCTCTGTAAAGAAGGCTTTCCTTTGTGAAGGGACGTCCGTGATCATATCGGGCGGCTTTCTCTTTCCATTCGTCATCCCGGTAGGTTCTTTCCGCAAGTGCTTTCAGATCATTGACCATGCTGTGACCGACAGCATCGGAGAAGGCTGCCTTTTGTCTCCAGAGTATTTCATCGGGCAGAATATGGTCATCGGCAAAAGCCCTGCGGATCAGGTATTTACCCATGTGATGCCGGTTCATTTTCAGTTCCGGATCAATGCTCATGGCGTAGTGAACAAACCTGAGGTCTCCGAAAGGCACACGGGCTTCGAGACTGTTGAAGGAGATGCAGCGGTCCGCCCTCAGAACGTCGTATACGTGCAGCTCCCGGATGCGTTTTTCAGCTTCTTCCTGGAATTCAGCGGCTCCAGGCGCAAAATCGGTATACTTGTATCCGAACAGCTCATCGGAGATTTCACCGGTGAGGAGCACACGGATGTCGGTATGCTCATGGATCCACCTGCAGACAAGGTGCATGCCGATGGAGGCACGGATGGTGGTGATGTCCCAGGTGCCCAGCAGTTCCACAACCTGCGGAAGAGCCTGCAGCACATCCTGTTCGGAGATGATGACCTCCGTATGCCGGCTTCCGATGAATTCGGCTGCCTGACGGGCGTACTTCAGGTCAATGGCATCCGTATCCATGCCGATGGCAAAGGTCCGGATGGGCTTTTTCAGCATCTTCTGGGCAATGGCACAGACCAGAGAAGAATCCAGGCCCCCCGAGAGCAGAAAACCCACGGGAGCGTCGGCATCCAGGCGTTTGCGCACCCCGTCCGTCAGGAGCTCGCGAAGTCTGGCGCATACCGTATCCTCATCCTCCATAATGAACTGGTCCACCTGGGAGGGATTTGCGTACCGGATGAATTCACCGTTCATAAAGTAGTGACCGGGCGGGAAGGGCATGATGGAATCACACAGTCCCAACAGGTTCTTCGGCTCGCTGGCGAAGGCCCATTCGCCGTCCTCCAGCCGGCCGTAATACAGGGGCCGGATCCCGATGGGATCCCGGGCCGCGATCAGTTTCTTTCTCTTTCCGTCCCAGAGAATCATGGCAAACTCCGCGTCCAGGGTCCTGAACATTTCCAGCCCGTACTCCCGGTACAGGGGCAGAAGGATTTCACAGTCGGACTGGCTCTGCAGCTCATACCGGCTGAGAAGACGATCCCTGAGGGGACGGAAGTCGTAGAGCTCGCCATTGCATATCACATAGTCGTCATCCATGCGGAAGGGCTGCATGCCCCGCTCATCCAGGCCCATGATGGCCAGGCGATGGAAACCCATGTATCCGCATGGAATCCGGATGAAACGGCTCATGTCCGGTCCTCTGGAACGGGTCCGTTCAAAAGCGTTCTGAAGGATCTCCCCGGGAATCTTCGAGCTGGTCACGCAGAAAATGGAACACATAAAGGCACCTCCGTTCATGGTCGGCATTCCTCCTGATATTTCAGGACGAAGGCCGCCTCTCCGTGGTGCCACCTGATTTACTTCTCAACAGGCTCAGTCAAGCCCGGGCGGGGATAACGTGCCGCCATTTCACGCCGCCCCTACTCGGAAGATGCCTTTGGGTTTGGGCTTGGAAGGGTTCTTCCCCCGGCGGCTCATACGGGATTTCCATCAGCGCCCGCTCTCTGGAATGCCGCCATCCGGAGTACTTTGCTTCCGCATCGCTTTGGTCTGTGAAATTGAGTGCATGATAAAACGCTCCCGGGACTGTGTCAACCGCATGCTTCTGTTTTTTTTCTGTTTGTGTTCGGACGGTATAAAATACATGAGGAATGCAGAATCGGATTATCAGAGTGCTTGACAGGAAACCGGGGGCGGGGATATGATCCCCCGGGGCAGGCAAGGGCGTCGTCTCGTGAGTCGGATACGCCTGTTTTTTATTTGTGTTTGCCCATGAGACGGTGAACACCGGAGGAATCGGGGAATCCTGCGGCATCTGGTGTTTTCCCGCACATGGGCGGGGGATGAAGACAGGAGGAGCATGAAGCCATGGCAAAATACATCTTCGTGACCGGCGGTGTGGTTTCGGGACTGGGAAAGGGAATCACAGCGGCTTCCCTGGGACGGCTGCTGAAGGCGAGAGGTCTGAAGGTGGCTTCCCAGAAGCTGGATCCCTATATCAATGTGGATCCCGGCACCATGAGTCCGTATCAGCATGGTGAGGTCTATGTGACGGAGGATGGGGCGGAGACGGATCTGGATCTGGGGCACTATGAACGCTTCATTGATGAGGATCTGAACAAGTATTCCAACCTGACCACCGGCAAAGTCTACTCCAACGTGATTCAGCGGGAGAGAGAGGGAGGATATCTGGGATCCACCGTTCAGACGATTCCCCACATTACCGACGAAATCCGGCACTTTATCGCCAGGGTCGGCGAGAAGACGGATGCAGACGTGGTGATTACGGAAATCGGCGGCACCATCGGAGATATTGAGAGCCAGCCCTTCATCGAAGCCATCCGGCAGGTGGGCCTGGATGTGGGGCGGGGGAATGCTCTGTACATTCATGTGACCCTTGTGCCCTTTCTCAGAGCCAGCGGCGAGCATAAATCCAAGCCCACCCAGCACAGCGTGAAGGAACTCCAGGGCATGGGCATTTCACCCAATATCATCATTCTGAGAACGGATGAGAAGATCACCGATGACAGCATTTTTTCCAAGATCGCCCATTTCTGCAATGTCAAACCGGACTGTGTGATTGAGAACGTCACGCTGCCAGTCCTGTATGAGGCGCCCCTGATGCTGGAAAAATCGAATCTTTCGGGAATTGTCTGCCGTGAACTCGGAATTGACGCCCCGGAACCGGATCTTGCGGAGTGGAAGGCCATGGTGGAACGTGTCCGCCATCAGAGCCGGAGTGTAAGGATTGCACTGGTGGGGAAGTATGTGCAGCTTCATGACGCCTACCTCTCCGTGGCGGAGGCGCTGCGTCACGCGGGATACGCGCTGGATGCCAGGGTGGAGATCGACTGGATCGATTCCGAGAAACTGAGTCCGGACAATGTGGAGAAGATCCTGTCCGGCGCCTCCGGCATCATTGTCCCGGGCGGCTTCGGCGGCAGGGGCATCGAAGGCATGATCCTGACGGCGCAGTATGCCAGGACTCATCACGTGCCTTACTTTGGCATCTGTCTTGGCATGCAGATTCAGGTCATTGAGTTCGCGCGGCATGCCGCGGGGCTGGAAGGCGCCAATTCCAGGGAATTCGATCCGGAGGCCTTTGACAGGGTTATTGACTACATGCCCGGACAGAGCGATGGCATTGAGAAGGGCGGCACCCTCAGACTGGGAAAATATCCCTGTGTGCTCAAGGATCATACGGTGATCCGGGCATGCTACGGGAAGCGTGAAATCAGCGAGCGCCACCGCCACCGGTACGAGTTCGCCAACCCGTACCGGGAGAAACTGGAAAAATCGGGACTGTGTCTGTCCGGCCTTTCCCCCGACGGGCAGCTGGTGGAGACCGTGGAAGTACCGGGGGAGGACTTTTGTCTTGGCGTGCAGTTCCATCCGGAATTCAAGAGCCGCCCCAACAGGCCGCACCCACTGTTTCTGGGATTCATCCGCGCATCCCTGAAGCATGGATGAGGCCTGACGGATGAGATTTCACGTCCTCCGTTTTTTGCGGAATACGAACGAAAGAATGGAAATGCGGAAAGTTCCCGGTCAGAATCAGACTGCCTGGGGTCCTTCCCGATGCCATGCAGGGCAGGTTCCCGGAACCTGACTCATTTTCCGGGCCCGGAAAGAGAATGTGATCACCGTCTTCGTGAAAATCCTTCAGCGTCCGCCTCCCCGTTTCCCGAAAGAACCAGGAATTCCGAAAAAGGAAAACCACGGAGTATGTCGAACAGAAAAGAACGCAGGCAATCCGAAACGGGAAAAGGAGAAAGGAAGAGGGACCATATGACTGAACAGGAGAGAATGAAAGCCGGGTATATATGGATGGATGATGCGGAAAACATGGCCATGCAGGCACGAGCCAGAGAACTGCAGACGAGGTTCAATGCCCTGCCCGCCGAGGCCAACCGCGAGCGGATGGAGATGAACGGGGAGATTTTCGGTTCCTGCGGTAAAAACGTATGGATTGTCCCGCCCATGAAGTTCACCATCGGAAAGCACATCTCCATCGGAAGCGGATGCTACATCAACGCAGGCATCACCTTCATTGACGACTGGAAGATTGAGATCGGCGAGTACTGTCTCTTCGGTCCCAATGTGACACTGTGCACCACGGGCCATCCCATCTCCCCGAAGCACAGGGGAGACGGAATGTATTCCTTTCCCATCCGGATCGGGAACAACTGCTGGATCGGCGCCAATGTAGTGGTCCTTCCGGGTGTCTCCATCGGAGACAACTCCGTGATCGGTGCCGGAAGCATTGTCACCCGGGATATTCCCGCCAACGTGGTGGCCTTCGGAGCGCCTTGTCATGTTTATCGTGAAATCACGGAAAAAGACGACGAATACTACTTCAGGGACCATCGGTTTGATCAGCAGCCCCCCAGGGAGGGGGAAGCGCCCAGACTGGATTTCATGGAAGAGTGAAGGCAGGAGACGCAGATGCCTTTCTTGATATGTGGAGAACCAACCGTGGGCGATCCGGTTCAGGAACATATTTACAGGAGGGAATACGATGATTTACGATTTTACGCTGAACACCGGCAAAGGGGAGACACTGGACCTTGCTCAGTACAGGGGTAAGGTTATTCTCGTGGTGAATACCGCCACAGGCTGCGGGTTTACGCCCCAGTATGAACCCATTGAGAAGCTGTACAGAGACCATCATGATCAGGGACTGGAGATCCTGGATATCCCATGCAATCAGTTCGGGGGACAGGCCCCCGGATCGGACGAGGAAATCCACGAGTTCTGTTCCCTGCATTACAACACCACCTTTCCCCAGATGAAGAAGGCGGATGTCAACGGTCCCAACGAACTGCCCCTTTATACCTATCTCAAGGCTCAGAAAGGGTTTGAGGGCTTCCAGGACCATCCCTACCGGGCTCTGCTGGAAAAGATGTTCGCCGAGGCGGATCCACAGTGGGATCAGAAACCGGATATCAAGTGGAATTTCACCAAGTTCGTCATTGACCGGGAAGGCCGTGTCGTGGCCCGCTTTGAACCCACGGCGGATATGGCGGAGGTGGAGAAGTGCATTACCGCACTGCTGTAACGGGATGTCTTTGGGAAGGTAAAAATCCTCTGAACTGAAACCGGATCAGAAAGAATCCGCCGTCTCCGTACGTACCGGAATCACAGGCATGCCACAGTCAGGCGGTATCCCCGGTTCAGTAAAGGCACGCCGTGCAGGCCTTTTTACCGGATGCGGAACAGTCGGAATCACCCTGAAGGAGGGAGCCCCCGGGGCTCCCTCCTTTGTCGTGACGGAAAAACGAAGCGCAACCGGAAAGGCGCGCTTCGCAGGTGATACGGAGGCATCAGGTCTGACGTGCAAACACGGGCATGCGTTCAAGGGGAGCAGGGGCCGTGATTCTCTGTCCGCCCTTCAGGATTTCTCCCGTGTCCACATTCCGCCAGGTACCCAGAGGCAGATAGACCTCCCGCTCCCTGAGACCAGGGGCGAGGACGGGAGCCACCAGATAATCGGGACCGAACATGTACTGGTCCTTCAGTTCTGCGCAGAGAGGATCCTTCGGGAAGGCATACCACATGGCGCGCATCAGGGGGAGGCCCTCTTCATGGGCCTGGCGCATCAGCTCCCGGACATAGGGACGCATTTCCTCGCGGCGGCTGAGATAGTGCATGAAAATCCCGCAGGCTTCCGGACCATAGCTCCAGATTTCATTGTCCGCGCCGCTGGGCAGCACTTCCTCGCCGTTTTTGCGGTAAACCCGCTGAGTGGGTTTCCGGTCACCGTGCAGGCGCATGACGGGGCAGTAGCAGCCCCACTGAAACCAGCGGATCAGCAGTTCGCGGAATTCGGGACTGTCCACCCATCCGTCGTGGAAACCGCCGATGTCCGTGGTCCACCAGGGAATGCCCGCGGCACCCATGTTCAGACCCGCGCAGATCTGGCGGCGGAAATCCTCCCAGCGGCTCATGATATCCCCGGACCACACCAGGGCGCCGTAGCGCTGGCTGCCGGCCCAGGCGCATCTGAGAAGATTGACGGGGTTTTCCTGCCCGGCTTCCCGCATGCCCTCGTAGAAGGTGCGAGCGTACATCTGGGGAAAGAGGTTCCCGATCTGCTGATTGCTGCCCAGATAATACCGGTAGTTCCTGAAATCATAGGAACCGTATTCCGGTTCCGCCTCATCCAGCCAGAAGACCCGGATACCGTCATCATAGTAGTTCCGGCGGACCTTTTCCCACACATACTTCCGGGCACGGGGATTGGTGGGATCAAAGAACATGCTGTCCTCCACAAATCGCATGCCGATCTGTTCGCCGTACTCTGCCCGCACCAGCAGTCCCTGCTGACGCATCTCCTGATAATTCTCACTGTTCAGGGAAATCTGGGGCCAGATGCTCACCATAAGCTCAATCCCCATGGATTTCAGTTCCTTCACCATGGCGGCAGGATCCGGGAAGAACTCGGGATCAAACCGGAAGTCCCCCATACGGGGCCAGTGGAAGAAATCGATGACAATGACATTGACCCTGACGCCCCTGCGTACGTATTCCCTGGCTACCTCCAGAAGCTGTTCCTGATTCCAGTAGCGCAGCTTGCACTGCCAGAATCCAAGGCCGTACTCGGGCATCATGGGAGCAAATCCGGTGGCCAGGGCATAATGTTTGGATATTTCGGCGGGTGTGTCGCCGCAGGTGATCCAGTAATCCAGCTGGCGGGTGGACTGGGCCTCCCAGGTGGTCCGGTTCACGCCGAAGCTTACGTTTCCGATGGCCGGATTATGCCAGAGAAGACCATAGCCCCGGCTTGAAATGACAAAGGGTACGCTGGCCTGGCTGTTGCGGTGAGCCAGTTCCAGGGTGCAGCCCTTCCAGTCCAGAATTTCCTCCTGATACTGTCCCATTCCGTAGAGACGCTCTCCCTCCTGCCCGTCAAAGGTGAGGGTGAGATGGTAGTCTCCTCCCAGGTAAGGCTCAAACTTCCGGGCGCGCAGACACAGGGCATTGGCCGGGGAGGTTTCCTGAAGAAGGAGTTCACCCTTCTGATTGTAAAAGGCGAGGCGCCCGTAATGGTGCCAGCTGTCCATGGTGATCCGGCAAGTCAGGCGGCCGCAGGTAATCTCCGCCGCCTCCTCCTCCCGGATCTGAATTGCGCTCCGGCCTTCCGTGCTTTCCAGCAGGGCGTACCGTGTGTCCTCCACATCATGCTGAAGGGCGGAGCGTACCCGAAGGCTGTCGCTGCCCCAGGGTGTGATGACCAAGGTTTCTCCGGCGCCGCGCCAGATGAGGGACTGGTCCTGAACTTCAAAATACTGCATACAAACCTCCTGTCATTTATCGTCAAGACGGAAATACAGGGTGTAGGGCTCATAGCCTACGGTCCAGAGAGGGACGAAGCGGATGGCCCGATCCTGGGTGACGGTGATGAACTCATCACGCCAGGAGGACCATTCCCGTTCGTTTTCACGACGGAGGGCGGACTGCGGGCAGAGAGGGGAGACATGAAGGGTTTCTTCCCGGTCCGTCAGGCCGGCCAGAACCGTCGGTCCGAAGAGGAAAGCCACCCGACCGGGATCCCCGGGAAGGCTTTGGGCGCGCAGGTGCATGGGCAGATCCAGGCTGAAGACGGTTTCTCCCTCGGGAACGTGGAGCCAGCGACTTGCCTCTCCTGAACTCCACTGGGGCAGACGGACATGCAGACGGAGGGGAACGGGGCGCGGGGTGTCCACGGTGATGACCAGCCGGATTTTCTCCGGATGACTGCCCTGGGGTGTGTCAGAGAGCCCGTCTGAACCGTTTTCACAGGGGTCCACGCGCAGATGGAGGGTGACGGGGGTATCCCGGAGGGTGAACATCAGATCACTGTCCAGGTACTGGCAGATGTACAGGTCCTCTTCATCCAGGTAAGCGATATGGCGGTTGTGGGCCGCGTTGGCCTGGAGCAGGGTGCCGTGACAGCAGAAGAAATCGGTGGTTGCACTGCCCCAGCCCTTGTGATCCCCGCCCCGCATGGGAAGAAAATAGGAAACCAGACCGGTTTCCGGGTGATCCGGCGTATATCCGGTGACGGGCATGTACCGGTAATAGCCCTGGGCCATGATTCCGTTGATCCGGTTCAGCTCCATGTAGTCAGCATAGAGGGGATCCCCGGTCCACCGCAGGAGGGTGTCCGCCAGACGGATCATGTTGTAGACGGTGCAGTGCTCCTGGTTTTTCCGTCCAAGGCGTCGGCTCAGGTCCCGCATGGGGCTCCAGACTTCCCCGTCGGTCTGGCCGCCGGTGACATAGAAACCCCGGTCGGTGACAGCACATTTCCAGTAAGCCTCCACAATCTCCCGCCACATGGAATTTCCCGTCACTTCCCATGCCCTGGCGCAGCCAAGAATTTCGGGAATCGTGGTATTGGCGTGCATGTTGGTGAGTTTGTCCTGCCCCTTCAGAAGGGGCGTGAAAAGACGGGAACGGGTGTAGCGCTCCAGAAGGCGGCGATACCGGGATTCACCGGTGAGGGACAGCAGGTCCGCCCAGACTTCCAGCATGCCGCCGGTTTCCACATCCAGGATGTCGTCCATGGTCTCCCGGCTGAAGTTCTGCGTCCAGTGGTCAAACCATCCGCCCCAGGCATCGGCGATCTCCAGGGCTTCCCGGGATCCCGTGAGCACCGCCATGTCCACAAGCCCCTGCAGCGTCTTGTGCACCGTGTAATGTGGTGCCCAGACCGGTTTTCCCCGGGCAATCCATTCCAGATACTTTTCCGGAATGGATCCGGCCCATCCGTTGCCGTGCTCCTTCTGGCAGAGGGCCAGGTCATGGACCATGGCCTGAGCGCGCCCCAGGATTTCCGGGTCCTCCCGGCTGTGACAGATCATGGCGCAGGCACTGAGGTAATGCCCTGTGAAATGGCCCCGGAGGGCACAGGTAGGGGATTCCCAGCCCCCGTGGATGCCGGGGTCCAGCCGGGCGTCACTCCAGAGTCCGGCTTCCATCATGTAATTGCGCATCAGGTTTTCCCGGGTGAGGGAGAGCATGTAGCTGCGGTTGTCTGCTTCCCGCCGCAGCATCTCCGGGTCCAGGAGCCTGACGGATTTTCCTTCCAGTCTGATCATGTCAGCCCTCCGTGTATTGTCCGGATCCACTCATACCCCTCAGAAGCCAGAGCCGAGACGCAGGAGGGGAGGTGGACGGAGCGAATCAGGATATAGTCCGTGTTGTAGGTGGATACGGCAAAGAGCGGGATGCCACGGGCGGCAAGGACCGAGGCGATACCGGAGAGAATCCCCACCAGGGAAAAGTCCAGCGGGCCCGCCACCCGGAAGGCCATCCACCCGTCTTCCCTCCGGATGGCGGAATCCGGAACATCCGCGCTCCGGCATACCAGTGAGCATTCCTCATCCGTCCGGCTGAAAAAGCACACGGGCAGATCCGTCCGGATCCCCGCGCCTTCGGGAAGCGCGCATACACTCAGGGCCCAGGGGAGAACCTGAAGACGCAGGGCGCCGGGAGAAGGACGGGAGCCGGACGATGCAAAGGCCAGGTAGCCGGGGGCGGGAAACATCATGCCGGGATCATCCGGACACACCTTTCCGATGAGGATTTCTTCCCCTTCTGCGGGAAGGGAATAAACACGGGTTCCGTCCGCTCTTTGAAGAAGACGGATGCCCCGGTCCGGAAGGGGGACGACAAATTCGCAGAACATACATGACCTTTCCTGAAATCAGACGTCAGTGAAGGAAGGGATCAAAATCATCGTGCTCATAGACCTTTGTTTCCCTGACATCCACGCGGACGTTCCGGCAGTGATTCAGGCGGATCAGGGCGTTTTCCGGCACGACGCAGCGGAGAACAGACAGGTTTTCCGCCTCTGCCTGTTCAAACCCGCTCAGGTCCACGCAGGGCACCTCGTGCATTTCCTTTTCAAAGTATTCCCGTGCCCAGCCGGTGAAACGCACGTCCTCACACACCATATCCCGGAACTCCGGGGGTGTCCTGGCGCCTTCCCCGTCATCGTTGTAGAGGACGGCGCAGAGGAGGAAGCGGGAGAGGACACAGCGGCGGATGTGGACGGAGCGGACGTAGCCGCCGCGTTTTTTTGTGGCCTTGATCTGCACGCCGTACAGGGATTTTTCCAGATCGCAGTCCCAGATGCGCACGTCCTCCACGCCGCCGCTCATTTCACTGCCGATGGCAATCCCCAGGCCAGACCGGCTCTGGCAGTCAAAGATCCGGATATGGCGTGTGGGCCTGGCGATGCTGAGACCCTCGGGATTCTTGCCGCTCTTGATGGCCACCGAGTCATCCCCGGTGCTGAAGGTGCAAAGGTGCAAGCAAAAAGGGTGCAGTTTTCGCTGGAGTCGGGATCCCATCCGTCTCCGTTCCATACCCGTTCGGAGCTGAAGGCGCAGTGATCCGTGATGATCTGGCTGGAATAGATCATGTGCACATTCCAGCTGGCGCCGTTTTCCAGGCGAAGACCGGTGATCCGGACCCGCTCGCAGTTGGCCAGCTGAATCAGACGGCCCCGGGGACGTCCGGGGATGGTGTGATCGTTTTCATATTCCTTGATTTTGTCTCCCAGACTGGAAAGAAGCTCCCGCTGCAGCTCCTTTTCCCGCTCAATGGTGTTCAGGCAGAGATTCTGCCCGCCGCCCCGGATCGTGCCTTTTCCGTAGATCAGCACATCCCAGGCGTTGGCGGGGCCCTCATGGTTCGTTTCCCCAAGGTTCAGAAGGCTCTGGTAGCACATGAGCTCCGTGCCCTCAAAGCGGCTCAGCACTTTGGGCAGGTAGTCTTCCGGATTCTCCGTTCCCTGAATTACGGCATTCTCCTCCAGATACAGGGACATGTGGCTGTGCAGGCGCAGGGCACCGGTGAGATAGGTACCGCCGGGCACCACCACCTCGCCCCCTTCCGGGCAGGCATCCAGCGCCTTCTGAAGGGAAAGGGTGTCCAGGGTTTTCCCGTCACCCGCGGCGCCGAAATCCCGGACGGAGATCTGAACGGGCGCGGGGCGGGTTCTCACGGCTCCGTCCGCCAGCTGGTTCTGATCCATGAAAAGCCGCCAGGTGTAGACGGTATCCGGAGACAGGTTTTCCAGAGTACAGTGAGTGACCTCCCCGGTCCATACACAGGAATTGTCCACATAGAGACTGTATTCGAAGGAGGCGGGAAGCATCTCGGGATGTTCCCACCACAGGGTCAGGGTCCTGCTGGTGGAGGCGGATGAGACAGTCATGGCATAAACTCCTTTCGTGAAGAAAAGAATGACACACGCAAAAAACGCATGTCCGCATCTGAATGAAAAACGCGGGAGAAAAGAACGGCTCCTGACTGGAATTATATCGTCCGGAAGCTGAGGGTGGCAAGACGAACCGGCTGATCCACGGAAAAAAACCCGGAAGGAACAAAACCTTCCGGGCATGGCTGTACGTCCGACAGAGGCAGTTGCCGGACGGTGAAAGTCCGCGGCGCGCCGGACAGCGGGAAGCACTCGATGAAAGCAGGGCTGTCTGCCTCAGGGAAAACCGGCAGAAAGCCGGACCCCGTGAGGAAACAATGAACGCTTGCGGGAAAAGTTCCGGGCAAGCACACAGAGTCAGTCCGGATCCGTTGAAGGATCCGCCGCTGAACCAAAGCCTGAGGACCTTGCGTGAGCGTCATTCACTGTCCTGTTCCAGTTTCATCACTGTTTCCCCAAGGGGACGGAGCACACAGGCATCCTTCCGGATCTCCCCCTCAAACATCCAGCTTTCCCCGGGATTCAGATCCGGAATCGGATAGTCTTCCCCGTTCCTGAGAATGTACCCCCTGACCTGGTAGGAGGGGAGATCATTCCTGCAGATGAGGCGCAGGCCCTTCTCCGTCCGCTCCGCTTTCAGAGGGGCGTACTCCCTCTGAACCGCGAAATAAGAAGGCTTTGGTTTTCCCAGCAGGTCGGCGGAGCCGTGGACACGGCGCCTCATCCGCCCTTCTCCCTCTTCCCCCATATGGGTCCGGTAGTCATTGAGACAGAAATAGACGGTGCCTGCGATCTGAGGCTGGGTCCGGTAGAAGCGGAGCTTTTCCAGGAAAATCTCTTCACGGCGCGGATCGCCCCCCTTAAAGGCGGGCTCGCACAGGCCGAATTCCGAGGGAATGAAAGCCCGGCCGGGATGGGCATCCAGGAGCGCCTGCCAGGCAGGGGCCTGTTCATACCCCTGATGCCATGTGCCGATGTAGTCGTTGACCATGGCAACATCTCCCTCGCAGCTGCCGTCCCGGGTGGGATCGGCGAAGGCGGTGTTGGACACATAGTTGACCAAACGACTGTCATCCAGCGATTTGGCGAAGGCCACGGCCCGGCGGATATAGTGCTGCGTGGGCCAGGCGTTTCCCGCCAGCTCGTTGCCCACACCCCAGGCGATGATGGACGGGTGGTGCCTGTGGGCTCGGATCATTTCCTCAAGCTGCTGCCTGGCCACGGACCAGAGACTCATGGGACCCGTCTGAGGTTCCTTGCCCCAGAAGGGAATCTCTTCCTGCACCAGCAGGCCGTGACGGTCGCACCAGTCATAGACCCAGTCATCCTGCTGCCAGTGGAACCTTGTCAGGACACTGTTGCTCTCCCGGAGAAGACGCAGCATGCCCTCCAGATCCTCACGGTTTTCCGCCATGCCCAGGGCGGGATTGGATCCGGGCATCCATTCCATGCCGGGAAGCCTGACCTTTTCCCCGTTGAAGAACCAGGCATCTCCCTTCAGGGTGAGGGAACGGAATCCGAAAACCAGAGCCCGGGCGTCGGATTCCGTGCCGTCCGGAAGGCGCAGGGACAGTTTCAGGGTGTAGAGCTCCGGACGGTCGAAATGCCAGTATTGAACATTCTCAAGAAGACAGGGCTCCATCCCGGCGGCATCTGTCAGCACACCGCTGCAGATGGGGCGTTCTTCAGTTTCATGGATACTGTCCGCGGCTCCCCGGTAAAGGCTCCAATGAAGGCATGCTTTCTCTGCGAACCCGTCCACCTCAGCATCAAAGCCGAACACGGCATATCCGGTATCCTGCCGTTCAGGAACGGGTATCAGGACAGGCTGGGCGTGGATCCGCACATCCTTCAGGACAGCCTCCCCGGTAATCATCAGCTCCACAGGCCGGTACAGGCCCCCGTCATTGGCCCAGTCAAAGCTTTTTTCGCAGGGCAGGGCTTCGGAAGAGAAACGGTTGTCTGTCTGCACCAGCAGAATGTTTTCCTGATCCCTGCGAAGTGCGGAGGTGATTTCCGCTGTGAAAGGGGTATAGCCGGAGCCCGTGTGACGGCTCACGATTTCCCCGTTGACGGAAACCTCCGTGTCCCGGTACGCACCCCGGAAGCGGAGGAAGGCCCGCTCCCGCGCCTTCAGGGTGGAGGCGGGCAGGACTGTCATGTACCACCCGATTCCGGTGATCTCCTCTCCCTCCTGCTCCACGTTCCAGGTATGGGGGAGGGAGACGGATTTTCCTCCCGTGAGACATTTCTCCGTTTCTCCCAGGGCAAACTTCCACTCTGTCAGAAATTCATTTCGAATCGGCATGGGTTCCTCCTGTCATCAGTCTTCAATTTCCCTCAGGCCCCTGTGTCCCAGCTCCGTCATTCTCCGGCAGTAGTCGTCGCTGCGCTTCTGAATATCGTCCTGGTAGACCTCCAGCTCCGGCATGGACACGGCAAAGAAGTCATACCCCACCCGGTCAAAGATGTGACGTTCCCCGAAAATGATGAGCTGATGGAAGCTCTTTCGGGCCTTTTCATCCTCCCCGATGGCGTGGAAAGCCAGGCCCTGGTAGTAGATATAATCCGAGGGCTGATCGTTGTAGTAGCGGACGGGCTCGGGCACCTGGGAGCCGGTGGCGGCCTTCAGAAACATTTCCCGGGCTTCCCCGTCCCGGCCCATGGCCTTCAGGGCCAGGCCCATGACATAGCAGGCGCGGTTGTCCGGGACATTGTCCAGCTTGCCCTCGCCCAGGTTCACGGGATAGGTGAGGGTGTGCTCCGCCAGGTCATACGCCTCCTGATAACGTCCTTCTGCCATGGCCTGATCCGCCAGGCCGAAAAGGGCTGTCTTGTATTCGTCCGCCACCTTTCCCTCGCCGCCTTCCCAGACATGGAAGGTGTAGTGGGTGAGATGATCCAGGGCCTGTGCATACTGACCGTTCTGATTCAGAAGCGACACGTAGGAAAGCATCAGGGCATAGCGGTCGGGCAGGATTTCCTTTCTTTCCTCAAGGAGGGCCAGGCGCTCCTTCACCGGCCGCTCCAGTCGCTTCAGAAGCTGTTCCCGCTCCAGGAGGAAGCGGCTGTTCCCGGGTTCCAGACGGCAGGCCAGGTCGATCTCCTTAAGGGCAAGGCTCCGGTCACCGTGATTGTAAATGGCGATGGAGAGGCAGCGATGAGCGGGAGCGAGGGCGGGCTCCAGTTCCACGGCAGCCCTCCAGTGGGCGATGGCCGGCTCATACTGCTTTCTGTCATAGAGCAGCTCGCCCAGATAATAGTGGACTCTGGGAGCAGCGGGCAGGAGGGACAGAACGGATTCCAGAATCCGCATTTCCATGATCCGGCTTGGGAAACAGAGATCCGTGGGCAATGCCTCTCCCTGCCGGGCATACGCCTCGGCCTCTTCCTTCCGTCCCAGTTTGCCCATGGCATAGGAAAGAGCGTAGAACCGGAGGGGACTCATGACGGGACAGGTCAGAAGAACATCTGCTGCGTCCTCAAAGGCTCCGAAGGAGAGGTATTCATAGGCTGTGTTGAGGGCTTCCTCCAGGCGGCTGCCGGTGGCCTCTGCAAAGGCCTCCCTGCCCTTCCTCCAGAGGATGGGGAGGTACAGAGGATCCACCCGGAGACTGTCCTCCAGGAAAGCCCGGAATTCTTCCGCTTTTTCGGGGCAGCGGGCAAGAATGGTCAGCTTCAGGGACCGGGCCTTCATATTGTGCCAACCCCGCAGGAGGCTTTCCTCACAGAAGCGAAGGGCGCTCTCCGGGTCCTTCTGTTTCAGGGCGATTTCCGCCAGATGCAGGAAGGCGGCCCCTGCCGTCTCTCCGCTCCAGGTGGACTTGAAGAAGGCGTCAAAGGCTTCCGGAAGCCGGTCCAGGTTTTCCAGGGCTAGGCCAAGGTTGAAGTACGCCTCCCCGGAATAGGGATTGGGATTGCGCCAGGTCTGTTTCCGGATGGCGGAGCGGAAGAAGGGGAGACTGTCGGCAGTCCGGCCGTTCCGCAGAAGGAGCAGGCCATAAGCCAGGTTCAGGCGGATGTCGGTGGGATCCCGTTTCAGGCCTTCCAGGTAATAATCCTGGGGGAGGAAGGTGGCGTGACGGTACTGTTCCAGATGCTGTCCTGCCAGGTACAGTTCCTCCAGGGACTGGATCTCCTCCGGCCGCCCAAGGGCCTGAGCGGGCTCGGGAATCGGCTGGTTCTCCGGGACGTATTCCCTGCACTGGCAAAGGAGACGGCCCCGGGCGTCCAGAACGGAAACGCTGTAATCCTTCAGGCCCTTCACCGTGTCCACGAAGGCTGTCTCCGGGCTCAGATCCACTGTTTTCCTGAGGATTTCCTCATCGCCGCTTCTGACCACAATGGAGGCACCGGGGAACACGCCCGTGGCATAAACCTTGATCCGGGCCCGGTCAGCGGTCTCCTCCACGCGCCGCCTGGCTTCTTCCCCCTTTTCAAAGGGACGATCTTCCAGCACATGCCCCCGGGCATCCAGGTAATCCACCCCAAGGACCACGTCCCGTGTGGCGTTGCTCACCCGGCCTACCGTCTTGTAGGGCATGAAATACTGGACGAAGTTCTTTTCCTCCTGGGGTTTGAGCCAGGTGAAGTCCGGCTGATTGTCGCAGAAAACACCGGTCATGAGCTCAATGTAGGGCCCGTCCTCATCGGTGAGGTTCCGGTCCCAGATTTTTCCGAAATCCCCGCAGCCCCAGGTCCACTGTTTCTTGCCGGGGCTGATGTGGTGGTCCGCCACGTGAAGGAGACCTGCGTCCCTGGACTCGTCAAAGTTGCCTACGAAGTCGAAATCGGAATGGGCGGCCATATAGGAAGTGGGAACCCGGATGTTTTTGTAGCGGGAAATGTCCACTCCCGCGGAGTAATCCGCCTTGTAATACTCCCCCGTGGCAATGGGGAAGGTGGAGACGGCCCGCTTGCCGTGGTCCATGACGGCGTTCACGTCCGGGGGAAATACGGAGAAGGTGTGGTCATTCACGGAGACGGCGGGATTGGCCCACCACAGGAAAGTCTGGGGGTAATCCGTGGGATTGAAGAGCCGGCCACGGATTTCAATGTAGGCCCTGCCGGGATACAGGGTGATGCTGGCGCTGCTTTTGGTACCGTGGATCCGGTCGGTTTCCCCCAGGATCACCGTGGCGGAGCCATCCGGGTTTTCGGACAATGTGCAGTCCACGGGCATGAAGGTGGAGGGACGGTGGTGCTGGGGCCAGTTGAACTCAATGCCCCCGCTGATCCAGGGCCCCGCCAGGCCAACCAGAGCCGGCTTGATGACCCGGTTGTAATACACGAAATCATACTGATTGGTCTTGTCCAGAGCACGCTGGATCCGTCCCCCCAGTTCCGGGAGGATCATGACGTAGAGATAGTCATTCTCCAGAATGACCGCTTCATAGTCCACATTTTCCCGCTTTTCGCTGACAGACTCGCAGATGGGCACGGGATAGACCTTCCCCGTGGAACCCTGATAGGCCCGCTTCTCGATAAACAGGGGATTTTTTTCATAAGGTCCGGTGCGGTAGGTGGGAATGGTGACGGTCTGGCGGTATACCCTTGCGCTGTTCATACACTGTCCTCCTTACAGGGAAAGATCGTAGACGGGCCGGAGGCGGACGTCCCGGATCTCCGCGCGGTTGTACAGGACTTCCTCGTTTCTTGCGGCCATGGCGGATTCCACATGGACTTTGGCCCCCTCCCGGAGGGGGGCGATCTTCAGCACCAGTTCCCGGGAAAGCCTGTCTGCGTGCTCCATCAGGCCCGTTTCCCAGGTGTCCCCGTTGCAGAAATGGTCGCTGATCATGTCATTATCCAGGAAAAGCATCCCGATGTCCCCCAGATAATCCACCTGGAGCCGGACATCCTTCAGACCTTCCAGGGCATTTTCAGGCAGGCGGATCCTCCAGCGGAAGGGAGCCGCCTGTTCGAAGGCAGGAGAGAGGTTCCTTGCGGGAACCGTCTTTCTGTACATGCCCCATGCACCCCGGAGGCCCTCATACCGGGCGTGACCCTCCAGGCGATCCGGAGGGAAACACAGGAGAAGATTGTCCGCCTTATCCGTTTCAAGACGGAGCATTCCCTTTTCGTCTTCCAGAAGGGCGGCCTCCGTGAGAATGAGGCTTCCGTCCTTCAGGCGGAACAGCCGGTTCGTCTCTTCCCGGGTGAGGAGGAGGACGGTGACTGACTTTTCTCCCCTGTGCACCTCAAAGCATTTCCTGTCTCCGGTGATCTCCGTTCCTTCTTCGAAACGGAAGGAGCCATCCAGGCCCTCCGGGATCATGAACACATAGACGGTTCTGTCCTTCAGACGGGTTTTCAGGACAGGCTGGGCACAGGCCTGCAGGAGGCAGATACCTTCCATGTCAAAACGGAAGGGAAGAATGGCGTTCTCCTCCGAGCGGAGGCCGGAATGGAATTCAAAGGTCTCCCGTGACGTGCGGATCCGGATCACGTCGTCCTTTCTGTCCGGCATGGTCAGGTGATCCTGGAAATTGTTCAGGAAGAGGAAACCCCTTTCTCCGTCCGTGCGCAGGGCAAAACGCGGGGTTTCGGTGTCTTCAGGCGATGACGGGGCGGCGTCTTCCGGCAGCACGGTTTCCAGGGGGGCCAGACGGTCCCCGAAGGATTCCGTAAAGAAGTGGATCGTCTTCAGACGGCTGTAGGATTCCCGGATCTGCCCGAATTCTCCCAGGGCCGCCTGGTAATCATAACTGATTTTACTGACCTGGGATTCGTTCAGGAACAGGCCGTGTTTTCCCCTGGGATTGGTGCCGCCGTGGAACATGTAATAGCCCAGGAAATTGCACCCTGAAGCCAGCTTGATGTTGGCCATGGCGTCCACACTCCGGAAGGGATAGATGAAGCGGTAATAATAACAGCACATCATGCCGGCGCCCATTTCGCAGCAGGCGTATGGGCGGCTGTCGGGGGGATAGGGAGGCGTGAAATCTCCGCCCGAAGCCGCGTGCTCATGATGAAAGTCCCCGTAGAGGTACTCCTCGGTGGCGGGGTGCTCCCCGCTGTGGGAATAGAACAGCCAGGGCCTGTAGGCATAGCCGCCCCACAGAGGAAGAATCCTGGGGGAATAAGCGGCCCCGCCCCAGGCGGTGCCGGTGAAGAAGACAGGGGCGATGCCTGCCTGAAGGGCCAGTTCCCGCAGAGCCAGAATGTACTTTTCCCCCTCACTGCCCGCGAAAACCCATTCATTGGAAATTCCGGTGGTGATTTCCCAGACGGCGCCGGCGTGCATGTACTCATTGTCCAGCTGCACCCCGATGACGGGTCCGCCATCCCGGTAGAAAAGCCCCCGTACCTGTTCTCCGATTTTCTGATACAGCCGGGATACGTATTTCAGGAACTCCGGATGGGTGGTGCGTACCTCAAAGGGCTTGCCGTAGAGCCAGTCCGGCAGCCCACCATTCCGTGCCTCCCCGTGGGCGAAGGGGCCGATGCGGAGAATAACCTGAAGACGATGCCTGCCGCACAGCTCCACGAAGCGGCGCAGATCACGGCGGCCCCGGAAGTCAAAAACCCCCTCTTCCTCCTCCACGTGATTCCAGAATATGTAGGTGGAGACGATGGTGATGCCTGCCATGCGCATCTTGATCAGCTCGTCTTCCCAGCGGCGTTCATCCATGCGGCTGTAATGGAACTCGCCGGACACCGGAAAGAAGGGCCGGCCGTCCCGCTCCATGTAGTAACTGTTGAAGGAAATACTCTCTCCGTCAGGGTTCGTGCCGGTGAAGTCCTCTCCGAGAGGCGCAGGGACGGAAGGTATAAAACGCGTCAGATCCATCTGATAGAGCATGGCATGCTCATTCCTTTCTTCTGCGGATACTGCGGTTATTATACCCTTCGGTGGCACGGAGTGCATTCTCAAATCCTGCGGAGGTATTGAGAAAAATTGCTCTTTTGATTATCATGACATCCGTGGATTTCCGTGGAAGCCGGAATTTATCCCGATGGCCTGATCCATGGGCTGCCATCGCGGGAACGGGCGGGAAAGAGTTGCGACAATTTGCACGGAAGGGAGGGGCAGATCCATGAAGGCCATGGAGGACAGAGTTGCGGCGGGTTCGGAGTACTACCTGTACACCCCCAGCCGGACGGCCCAGAGAATGTTTTTCTATCCCACCCAGTGCGGTCTGTTCACCTATGAGCCGGGATACCGGCTGAGCCGGAACGCCTTTGACAGTTTTCTGCTCATGTTCATCCGGAAGGGAAGCATGCTCCTGGATTTCGGGGACAGGGAGGAGCGGGTGGAGGAGAACAGTTTTGTGCTTCTGGACTGCTATGAGCCTCACGGATATTCCACCCAGGCGGGATACGAATGTCTGTGGCTCCATTTTGACGGGGTACTGGCCAG
Organism: uncultured Eubacteriales bacterium; assembly: GCA_902774025.1. Classification (GTDB taxonomy): domain Bacteria; phylum Bacillota; class Clostridia; order Christensenellales; family Aristaeellaceae; genus UBA2943. The sequence goes on along the minus strand of CACYGY010000018.1, from coordinate 39,694 downwards.
GGACTTCTATGAGCAGATCCTTCAGCGGATGGGCAACGTCTTTGCCCTTAGCAGTCCCTTTGAGGTGATTCAGCGTCTGGAAGCGATTCTCCGGGTGTTCCGGGAGGACAGGCAGGTGCGGGAGCCCCAGATGTCCCGGTATATCCATGACATCCTTACGGAATTCATGCTCTCGCAGCCCCGGGGCCGCTTCTCCCGGGACGTGAGCATGGTGGAGCAGGCCATTTCCTACATCAACGGACATTTTTCGGAAAGCGTTACGGTGGAGCATCTGGCCGCTCTTTCCAGAATGAGTCTGTATCACTTCATCCGGGTCTTCCGGAAGGAAACCGGGTATACCCCTCATGAATACCTGACGAACCGGCGCATGGCCTCCGCACGGTATCTTCTGAAGTACACAGGCATGTCCGTGAAGGAAATCGGATACAGCACCGGCTTTTCCAGCGAGAGCGTATTCTGCAACGCATTCCGGAAGCATCATGCCATGTCCCCCCTGGAATACCGCACGGGAGAGAAAGGAGACGATTCCTGACAGGCGGCGGTGGATTTCCCGGTCTTCCCGATAAGTGGGCTGCCGGAAAGATGTTTGTAGGACAGGAGAGGGGACCGGGCAGGGGATTTTCGTCCCGAAAAAAGATAACAGGCATTTCCTTTGTTTTGAAAAACAAAAGAAGCCCTGTTTTACAGGACTTCCTTGAATGTGTACCCGGCAGGATTCGAACCTGTGGCCTTCAGAGTCGGAGTCTGACACTCTATCCAGCTGAGCTACGGGTACGCAGCATGGAAAAGATAACACAGACGGGCAGGGTTGTCAAACATGAATTCGGGAAAAACCGGCAGGTGGGTCGGAAAAGCCAAGTGAAAGAAAAATCAGGACAACCATTTCAGAGGAAATTCATCAAGAGGATTTGACAGAATAAAGGCACATGCTTCCATGTGAATCAGGAAAAAATGGAAAGAGAATCTGAATGTTTCACGCATCCGATCCCCATGGCGACAGGGAATGCAGAAAGCACCGGGGGAACATTGAAAGAACAGTCTTTCCGGGCGTCAGTCGAATCCCTCGATTGACAAAACACACAGCCTTTGTTACCATCACGGCGTTCGCGGTTTCCGGCACGATTTTCAGAGCGCTCTCTTTCGCTCCGCATTTCAGCGCGGAAGGACAGGAGAGTTTTTTGTTGCCGGGAAGACGTGCAGATCGTATTGAAAGAAGAGTGGTTTCATGCAGAAGATTTATTATCAGCAGGACTGTGACCTGTCCAAACTGAACGGGAAGACCGTTGCGATCATCGGATACGGCTCCCAGGGCCACGCCCATGCCCTGAACCTGAAGGAATCCGGCGTGAAGGTGATTGTGGGCCTGTATACGGGCAGCAAGAGCTGGAAAAAGGCGGAGGATGCGGGACTGACCGTCATGACCGCTGCGGAAGCCGCCAAGGCTGCGGACCTGATCATGATTCTCATCAATGACGAGAAGCAGGCCCAGCTGTACAGGGAAAGCATCGAGCCCAATCTTACCGCCGGCAAGACCCTGGCCTTTGCCCACGGCTTCAATATTCATTTCGGCTGCATCAAGCCCCCCAGGGATGTGAACGTCATCATGATCGCCCCCAAGGGCCCCGGCCACACGGTGCGGTCCGAATATCTGGCGGGCAAGGGTGTGCCCTGCCTCATCGCCGTGGAGCAGGATGCCACCGGCGACGCTCTGGAACTGGGTCTGGCCTATGCCCTGGGCATTGGCGGCGCGAGAGCCGGCGTTCTGGAGACGACCTTCCGCACCGAGACGGAAACCGACCTGTTCGGCGAACAGGCTGTGCTGTGCGGCGGTGTCTGCGCCCTGATGCAGGCCGGATACGACACCCTGGTGGAAGCCGGGTATGACCCCCGGAATGCCTACTTTGAGTGCATCCATGAGATGAAGCTCATTGTGGACCTGATTTATCAGTCAGGCTTTGAAGGCATGCGCTATTCCATTTCCAACACCGCCGAGTACGGTGACTATACCACCGGGCCCAAGATCATCACTGAGGAAACAAGGGCCACCATGAGGAAGATTCTCAAGGACATCCAGGACGGCACCTTCGCCAAGGACTTCCTGCTGGATATGTCCGGTGCCGGCGCTCAGGTGCACTTCAACGCCATGCGCCGCAAAGCCGCCGAGCATCCCAGCGAGAAGGTGGGCCGCGAAATCCGGCAGCTGTACTCCTGGAGCGACGAAGACAAGCTGATCAACAACTGACACTGACCTGCGCCGGACTACTCTGGGTCCGGCGCAGTTTCTGAAATGGTGGAGAATGGATATGGACGATAAACAGCTGACACTGGATACGGTTTACAAGGCCCGGTACATTCTGAAGGATGTGATCCGGGAGACGGATGTCATTGACGCCCCATCCCTGAGCAACGGGCGGAAAGTCAGCCTGAAAACGGAAAATCTGCAGGTCACAGGTTCCTTCAAGGTCCGGGGTGCCGGTTACAAAATGTCCCAGCTCAGCGAGGAGGAAAGGGCCCGGGGCGTCATTGCCTGCAGTGCCGGGAATCATGCCCAGGGGGTGGCCCTGGCGGCTGCCCGCAACGGCATCCACGCGGTGATCTGTCTGCCGGACAGCGCGCCCATCTCCAAGGTGGAGGCCACAAGGGCGCTGGGAGCGGAAATCTGCCTGGTGAGCGGCGTATATGACGACGCCTACCGGAAGGCAGTGGATCTGCAGCAGGAGAAAGGATATACGTTCATCCATCCCTTTGACGATCCCTATGTCATCGCAGGGCAGGGAACCATTGCCCTGGAGCTGATCGAGCAGGTCCCGGACATGAAGGCTGTGGTGGTGCCCATCGGCGGCGGCGGTCTCATTTCCGGCATCGCCTATACCATCAAGATGCTGAACCCCGCCATCCGCGTCTATGGCGTGCAGGCCAAAGGCGCGCCGGGCATGCTCTCCTCCATTCAGGCTCATCATATCAGTGAGCTGGAGAAAGTACACACCATCGCCGACGGCATTGCCGTGAAGAAGCCCGGCAGTCTCACCTATGAGCTGGTGAGCCGGTATGTGGATGATGTGGTGACGGTGACGGACGATGAGATTTCCGCGGCCATTCTGGCGCTCATGGAGAAGCACAAACTGGTGACGGAAGGAGCCGGGGCGGTGTCTGCGGCAGCAGTGATGTTCGGAAAGATTCCGGAGCAGGAGGGACGTACGGTCTGTGTGCTTTCCGGCGGAAACATCGACGTCACCATCCTGTCCCGGGTCATCTCCAGGGGTCTGCTCATGAGCGGGCGCAGCTGTGAGCTGATGATGGAACTGGTGGACCGGCCCGGTCAGCTGCTCCTGGTCTCCCGGGTTATCGCGGAAATGGGAGGCAATGTGACCAGAGTGCATCATGAGCATACCTGTGAGGGCTCGGACATCAACGGATGTTATCTGAAGGTGGAAATGGAGACCCGGAATTTCGACCATATTGCCAGAATCCGGGAAGCGCTCGAAAAGGAAGGCATCAAAATCGTGAACTGAGGAGGTTCCTATGAGACAGGTAATTCATTCGGATAAGGCCCCGGCAGCCATCGGCCCCTACAGCCAGGCCATTGGCCAGGGAGACATGATCTTTACCTCCGGACAGATTCCGCTGGATCCGAAGACAGGCGATCTGGTAGGTACGGAGATCCGGGCGCAGGCGCAGCAGGCGCTCAGAAATCTGCAGGCAGTGCTGGAGGAAGCGGGGTCGGATTTCGATCACGTGGTGAAAACCACCTGCTTCCTGGCGGATATGGGAGATTTCGCTGCCTTTAATGAGGTATACAGTTCCTTCATTCAATCGGCACCTGCCCGCAGCTGCGTGGCGGTACGGAGTCTTCCCAAGGGAGCGCTGGTGGAAGTGGAGTGTGTGGCCGTGAGGAAGCAGGCATGACAGGGGTCCCGGAAACCCTTCTCAGGTGGCTTGAAAAGAGCTGGACAGAGGAGATACGGGAAAGGATTCTCGCGGGATACCATGAAGCGCGGGTGACCACCCTCAGAGTCAATACACTGAAAACCCGGAAGAGCGACATTGTCAGGGAACTGGGAGCAATGGGCTGGGCCTGGCGTGAGGTTGAATGGTATGAGCATGCCCTGATACTCCCGGGACGGACAGAACCGGAGGTCCTGGAGCTTCCCATGGCGCGGGAAGGCCGGGTTTATCTTCAGAGCCTGTCAGCCATGATTCCCGTCCGGATCCTGAATCCGCAGCCGGGGGAATCCATTCTGGACATGACCGCTGCCCCTGGAGGCAAGACCACGCAGATCTGTGCGGAAACCGGGAATAAAGCCGGGGTGACCGCTTGTGAGCGGGATTCCATCCGGGCGGAGAGAATGAAGCACAATCTCTCCCTGCAGGGCGCGAGAGCGACGGTGATTACCGGAGATGCCCGTCAGCTTCCTGACCTCCTCCGTTTTGACCGTGTTCTTCTGGACGCTCCCTGCACAGGTTCCGGAACGATTCAGGTTCTGTCCGAGGGCGGGGAGCGGCAGATGACGGAGGGGTGGAAGAACAGGATTCTGGACACTCAGGCCGCTCTTCTGGCAAAGGGCCTGTCTCTTTTGAAACCGGGTGGATGTCTGGTCTATGCCACATGTTCCGTTCTTCAGGAAGAAAATGAACAGCAGGTTCGGCAGGCTGTGGACCGGGGATGGGCGGAGTCCGTTCCCCTGGAACCCTTTTCCGGGGAGATTCCTTTCCTTCCCGGGGAAACAGGTCTGACTGTGTGCCCTGACAGGCAGTATGAAGGCTTCTTTGTGTCCTGTCTCAGACGAACGGATAAGGGGATTCCTGCGGCTTCTTCCATGAAGCGGCGGGGACGAAAATTCAGAGGATAAGGGAGTTTCCCGATATTTCCATGTCGTTTCCCGGCTTTTCATCCGGGGAAGTCTGATGAAAAGACAGACACAAGATCATTGAAGTTCACGGGGAACCGTGACTACAGGCCGGGAAATCATCTGTTTTCCGGCTTTTCTCATCGACAGAATTGATGTCTGTCATGCAAAATGATTGATGTCTGCGTAGCGGCTTTGTGGATTATGCAGCTGTGCTGTTGCCCTGCATGGCCATGAAGGGGATGCCCTGCATCTGGAGGAGGGGGATATTCCCTGCGCTGGCGGAAAACCCGCGGCAAATGATAAGGCGGGAAGCTGACAGACTGTGCCGGAACCACTCCAGGCCATGACCGGGGACAGGGTGTTTACCTGTACTTACGCATCCGCTTCAGATCCGGCAGCTGACATTACTTCCCTCCTCAGCCTGAATGCCCCTGCGGACCGGCTTGAGGACATCGCAGGGGCAAGTAGCTGCTTCACCTTCAACAGGGTCTGGGTGGGAGAGCCGGAAACAAACATGGACTTCAGACTGTACGGGAAGGACGGAAGGGTGTACAGACACGCCTTTGAACGGAAAAAGGTCAGCGGGACGGAATGGAAATACAACGCCGGGTTCTTCTGCCCCGGGCTTTTGCTACGTGCCGGAGGAGCCCATGGAGGGATAACAGATACGGTATGAGAACGTGGGGATCTATGAATCCATCACGGACCGGTGTTGCAACGGAGGAACATCTCCAGAACCGGAGACGATGCTGCTCTGATCCTGTGGCTTGGTTGACTCCGGGCATCTCATGGTACCTGAACAGACAGAAGAGGGTCTTCCATGACCCTGAAGGTATGGTTCTCCATCCCGGTGCAGTCCGTCCTGGCGGACATGTTTCCGAAACACTTTTCATGAGTTTGCAAAAAAACGGATCCGAAAGCGGGATCCGTTTTTTGCGGGGAATCGTCAGGACATGCCCGGAGCATGCAGGTTGTAACAGTCCGGAAAAGGTGCTGTACTTTACGGCATTTGGCGCAGCACGCCTTCGGCTTTCTGCGTTACAAAGGATACAGGATCCGTGAGCCGGAACAGGGTCTGCCTTGTGAGATTCCGATGAAAGACAGCGGTCAGGTCCGGATTATCCGGAGAGCCGGATACCACATGAACCTCCGTGACCGGAAGAATGGAAAACAGGTCCCGGGCACATCGAAGGGCAATGCCGCAGAGGAGAGCGTCTCTGTCCGTTCCAGCAAGGTGAGCGTCCTCATCCCCGCAGGTGAAGGAAACCTTCAGGCGATCCGGGTCCGGAGCCTCTACAGAGATTTTGTGTGCGTAGGCACGCAGGTCATCCAGAGGGCGAAGTTTCTGAAGAACGCTTGCATATCCCTGCAGGTCTCCCCTCAGGACTCTGTGGGCCTGGGAATGCAGGAACTGGCGGGTTTCCGGGTCAAAGCCGTCCCAGGCAGGCAGGGGAAGGGTCAGATATTCTGTCCAGTCAATGGTTTCATCCTCCGTCTGCCACAGAGCGTCAAAACATGCTTTGTCCGGCTTTTGCCCTGCTGATTCGGGAACTTTGGGAGGTTCAGGGCTCTCCTGAATCTTCCGGGCATCCTCCTGAAGGGTTTCCCAGAGGTCTCCCACAATTTCATACAGCCCGTTCAGATTCGGGTTGCTCACCATGCATCCCCCGCTTTCTCCTCAAGCCGGCATTCCACACGGGCAGGTTTTTCCGCGGTGATGAAATTCTCAAGCACCACATGAGCATCTGACAGGATTTCATGCTCGAAGAGCCAACGGGACAGGGGATTGATCAGGAGTGCCTCCACCTGGTTGCCGATGCCGCGCCCGCCGTTGGAAAGATCGGACAGGGCGGTTTCCCGGAGCTGCGCGTAGCTGTCTTCGGGGATTTCCAGCTGAATCTTTTTCTGTTCCCAAAGCCGGCTGATGATCTTGCTGATCTGGGCTTTCAGAATGGCTTCTCCGGATGCCTGACGTATGTAGTCAAACACCACAATATTCTCGCCGATGCGGTTGAGAATTTCCGGACGTCCCAGCTCCAGCTTGAAGTAATCGCCGATGGCGTCCCGGATCCGTTTCTCCACCTCGTCATAGGACATATCCATGGTCACATTGGGATGGCGCTGCCCCAGGGCGTCCTTGACGTACATGCCCAGATTAGAGGTGAAGATGATGATGCATTCGGAAAAATAGACTGTGTTGCCCTGTCCGTCCGTGAGACGCCCGTCCTCCAGGATCTGGAGGAATTTGTCCAGAATGGTGGGATGGGCCTTCTCGATCTCGTCAAAGAGAAGAATGGAAAAGGGATTCTTTTTCACGGCATTGGTCAGCTGGCCGCCGCTTTCATATCCCACATACCCGGGAGGGGCGCCCATGAGCTTCTGATCCGAATGGCTCTGTCCGTATTCAGACATGTCAAAGCGGATGCAGGCGCTCTCGTCCCCGAAGAGCTTTTCCGCCAGAGCCTTGGCAGTTTCCGTCTTTCCCGTGCCGGTGGGACCGGCAAAGAAGAGTACGCCCTTGGGCTTTGAGGTGGAGGAGGAGGACAGTCCGTTCATGCCGGTGACGGCGCGCCGGACCACATCCAGTGTCCGCTCCAGGGCGGAATCCTGTCCCTTGACCCGCTTTTCCAGATCCTGACGGGCATGGCGAAGGCTTTCCATGGACAGATTCTCCCAGGGATTTTCGGAGATGCCGTATTTATACAGATCCACAACGCTGTTCAGTTCCCGCATGGGGGAACCCATCTGACGGGACAGGCGGCGCAGGGCATCCAGTTCCGTAAAGGTCATGCCCTCCGTAAGAGCCACAAAACGTTCTCTCAGTTTTTCCAGATCCTGAGGATGGGCTTCGTACCAGGGCATGTCCGTGCGGTAGACGGCGCTGTCAAAGAAGGTGGGGAAGGCCGGGCCTGAAATCAGTCTCCGGCGCTCTTCCCGGTCGGGCGCCTCCAGGGTGATGGTGCGGCACACAGGATTGTTGAGGTAGAACCAGGCGGGGAGATCATTGAGCTTGTGCACCAGGAGGATCAGGAGATTCTGTCTGCGTCCCCAGGGGGTGCGTACAATGGAAGCGCTCAGAGCAGCCTGGGACAGGAGATTGAAGGCATTCACATCCTGCTGGTCCATCCGCTCGGGGGTGGTGATGTAGTGGCTGGCCAGCTCCATGATGATCACCGTGGCACGATCCTGCTGCAGCATCATCCGCCTTACCAGGTTCGGGGCTGTGGAGGCGCCGTTTCCCTTGAACTCTGCAGGAATGGCCCCGTTTTCCGTCTTCTGTCCGCAGCAGGCGGCAAAACGGGCCAGCATATCCGGCTGATAGGGATTCATGAAGCCGACGAGATTGGAATAGAAAACCACCTGGTCATATCCCTGATCCGTGAAATACCCATGAAGATACCGGGGAAGGGGAACCAGTTCATCCTCACCGATGGAACCGGCCACGGGATACCGGTACTGATCCAGCACATTCCCCTCCAGGATCAGGAGGGGCCGGATGGCGCTGAAGAGTTCCAGCTCCCGGTGCCATTTGGAGATGAGGGCTTCCATGCAAGAGACCTCCTCAGTGAATGGTGATCAGTTCATATTCCCGGGTGCCTATGCCCAGTTTTTCCGCGTGCTCCAGGGTTTCCTTCCAGCGGATATTGGGATTGGAATCCAGGAAATGGTCGTGATGGTGATGCCAGTCAGGTTCACGCAGGTGATCGCCCAGCTGACTGTTGGGCAGGGGCTGATTCCGCAGGCATGCGTCAGCGCAGGCCTGATCCAGAGCCACGGGATCCAGGGAGGCGAACATGCCCACGTCCGGCAGGATGGGAGCGTCGTTCTCGCTGTGGCAGTCACAGTTGGGGGAAATATCCTGGACCAGGGCAATGTGGAAGCAGGGACGGTTGTGCACGACGGCCTTGGTGTACTCGGCAATCTTGCAGCACAGGACTTCATTGGCGTTGTCATTGGTATTGCGGATGGCGTCAAAGGAACAGGCCCCGATGCAGCGCCCGCAGCCCTTGCACAGGTTCTCGTGGATATGGGCCTTGCCGGACTCGTAGGAAATGGCATCAGACCCGCATTCCCTGGCACAGCGTTTGCAGTTGCGGCAGGCCTTTTCGTCCACCACGGGCTTGCCGAAATTGTGCTGGTGCATTTTCCCGGCGCGGCTGCCGCATCCCATGCCGATGTTCTTCAGGGCGCCGCCGAAGCCGGTGGCTTCATGGCCCTTGAAATGGGAAAGGCTCACGAAGATGTCGGCGTCCATAATGGCCCGCCCGATGTAGGCTTCCTGGCAGTAGACGCCACCCTCCACGGGCACGACCACGTCATCCGTTCCCTTCAGGCCGTCGCCGATGATGATCTGGCAGGTGGTGGTCACGGTGTTGAAACCGTTGATATTGGCGCAGTCCATATGCTCCAGTGCATTTTTCCGTGAGCCGGGATAGAGGGTGTTGCAGTCGGTGAGAAAGGGAAGACCGCCGCCTTCCCGGACCAGTTCGGCTACGGCGCGGGCATAGTTGGGCCGCAGATAAGCCAGGTTCCCAAGCTCGCCAAAGTGCATCTTGATGGCCGTGAACTGACCTTCCAGTGGAAGATCCATGAATCCGGCTGCCCGGCACAGTTTCTTCAGCTTTTCCGTCAGGGGGATGTGTGTGCGAAAATCGGTAAAGTAAACCTTTGACATACGCATAACCTCCAGGTTGTCAGAATTTTTGCCTGACTGCATGCATTATGTCATGTGCGGACAGACCCGTCAAGACAGCGTGGAAAGACAGGAAAAGAAAAAACGGCCCGCGCTGGCGGGCCGGAAGGGAATGCGCCTGAGGACGCAGTCAGGTCCTGTGATAGCGGGCGCGGATTTCATTGACAAAGCGGGTAAAGGCATCATCTTCATGGCCTTCCGCGTGGTCTTTCCCCATCTGGTACAGACCGGCGCAGATAAACACCAGAATCCCCACCCCGATTAGAGGCCAGATGCTGCGGATCAGACCGGCCACCAGGGTGATCACTCCTCCGATGAGCAGGAAGGGCCAGGCCAGGAGGGACAGGGAAAACGCCGCTTTGGCCGTACCGAAGATCATACGGAAAACACCCCGGAAAATGGAAACGATCAGGGTCACCACACCACCGAAAATCGCAAAGACCATGGTAAACGGGAACAGCAGCAGATTCAGCATTGTTGAGTCCTCCTTTCCTTGGGACGGTGTCATTGTAACAGGGGAGATTCCGGGAATAAAGGGAGATTTGCTGAAAAGAAGATTAGAGAAGGGTGAGAACTCTTGGAAAGAAAGCGCAGCAGGGCTTCATGTGTTCGTGTCCATGTCCCTGGACACCCGGATCCAGCCCTTGTGAGGCACCACGGATTCCAGTTCTCCGGGCGTCATGCGCACAGCGCTGCTGGGGCTTCCCGCGGCGGGATAGATCACCTCATGCCTGAGAAGACTCTCATCCAGGTACAGTTCCACAGAGGGAGGGAGGTCAAAGGGACAGACCCCTCCGAAGGCCAGGCCGGTATGCTCCCGGAGTTCCTCCTCTGTCATCATCCGGGCCTTGCAGCCGAACTGGTCCTTGTAACGGCGGTTATCGGTGCGGGCATCCCCTGCCATGACAATGAGCACGGGCCGGTCCCCCGCCATGAAGGACAGGGTCTTGGCGATCATGCCGCACTGGCAGTGAAGAGCCTTGGCGGCCAGCTCCACGGTGGCGGAGGAAACGTCGAACTCCAGGACCCGCCCGGGAAGACCTCTGTCTTCCAGGTAGCGGCGGACCCGATCCACATAATCCATGGTCTTTCCTCATTCCTTTTCTGAATGAAAGGAGTGTAGCGCAGAGCGGGAAAAAGCGCAAGCATGAAAAAAACCCGGGTTTCAGGCCCGGGTGAGGGATCAGTAGGGACGTTCCTTGCCCATGAAGCAGAAGGCCAGGGTGCCGGGTCCGCAGTGGGCCCCGATCACGGGCCCCACGTTGTCGATGCGGATGGTGAGGGTGGGTATTCTTTCCAGAATTTCCTTTTTCAGAAGCTCCGCGTCCGCCAGGCAGTCACCGTGGAGGATGATGCAGATGCTCTCGGTGGGATCCACGATGTTCTCCACGCTCTGCTCCACAAGATAGGAGATGGCCCGGCGGCGTCCCCGGATCTTGTTCACGTTCAGGAGCTTGCCTTCCTTGGTTTCCACAATGATGGGCTTGAGATCCAGCATGGTGCCTACAACGGCCGCAGCGCCGGAAATCCGGCCGCCCCGGCGGAGATACTTCAGGTCGTCCACCACGAAGAAAACCTGAGAACGCATGTAATTGTCCTTGATCCAGCGGATGACCTCGTCCATGGACGCCCCGTTGCGGTACATTTCATGGGCGTGCAGGATCAGAAGGGTCATGGGGCCGGACATGGACAGGGTGTCCACCACCTCAAACCGGCGCTGGGGGTACTTGGCCCTCAGTTTCTCCTGTGCGGAATACACCGCCTGAATGGTGGAGGAAAGCTGGGAGGAGAAGGCCACGAAAAGCAGGTCGGAGTGCTGCAGGACAGGCTCGAAATACTCGATGTAGGTATCTTCGTTCAGACCGGAGGTGACGGGCACGGCTCCGTTGCGCATCGCGTCATAGTAGGACTTGTGATCGATGGTCTGTCCGAGGTCATCAAAGTATTCCTTGCCGTTGAGGGAATAGGGCATGTTGACAATGGGTATGTCGTACTTGACCTTCAGGTCATAGGGCAGATCGCTGTCGCTGTCGGTCATGAACACATAGTTCACGGTTGTTCCTCCTTCATGAAAAGCATGGGGGACCTATAAAATGAATAAAACATCTGTATTGTACAGGGTTTCCATACAAAATGCAAATCCGCTTCCCGGAGGGAAGGATGGCATCCCGTGAACGGTCATGGTAGAATACAGAGGACCCCCATGACAGAAGGCGAGGTAGATGGAATGCGGATCCTGCTGGTGAATGACGACGGTTTTGATTCTCCCTGGCTGCGGATTCTGGCCCGGGCGTGCAGTGAAAGAGGACACGAAACGGCGGTGTGTGCCCCGGATACGGAGCAGAGCGCCCGATCCCAGTCTTTTGCCATTCATACTGCTCTGGAGGCCATGGAAGATGCGATGGAGGGCACCTTCAGCGCCTGGCGTGTCCGCGGGACTCCGGCGGACAGCGTGCGGCTGGGTATCATGGAACTCCCCGGCGGGCAGTGGGACATGGTGATTTCCGGCATCAACCGGGGATACAATGTGGGTCTGGCGGTCTACGTGTCCGGTACCGCTGGTGCCGCCCGGGAAGCGGCCTTTCAGGGCATTCCAGCCTTGGCGCTGAGCGCAGAGGTGGGGACACCGGAGGAGACGGTCAGGTGGTTTGCCCGGGAGGGCGTTGCCATCGGGGAGGAGATGGTCCGGGTGGAAAAGACCCCCCTCACCTTCTGGAACGTCAACTGTCCGCCCCTGCCCCGGGAGGAGATCCGGGGCCGTGCCTGGGGACCTCTTTCCAGTGCGGTCTACCGGGACGGGTATGAGCGGCGTGTCAGTCCCAGAGGTCAGGTTTATTTCTGGCTCCTGCCGGAGGAAAAGAACCGGCATCCGGAGGAAGGCAGTGACCTCGGACTGGTCAGCCGGGGATACATCAGCATGACAAGGCTCACGCCGGAACTGGGAAGCGGACCGGCGTGACATGCAAAAGGGACGTCCGCAATGAATTGCGGGCGTCCTTTCCCGTTCAGGGTGCATCGCTGAGGGCTTCCGAGAGGACGAGCGCGTTGTTCAGCATGGTGTCCTCATAATAGGTCAGGCTTAGTTCCCCCTCAGGGGGTGTCACCACGGGATCCAGTGCGTACAGAGGCGCGCCGGATTCCGCAGACACCACCTCGGCGGACAGGGAGGGGTACTGAGGTTCGGTGAACAGGGGAATGCCGCCCCTCTCACGAATCAGATCAATCAGGTCCGCAAGGGCCCGGGCGGACAGGGACTCGTCCGGCTCCAGGGCGATGACCGCTGCTACCTTCAGGTGATAACGGCGGGCGAAATAGGGGAAGGCTTCGTGAAAGGTGATGATTTCACGCCCCTCCGCGTCTTTGAGAATTTCCCGGATTTCACCGTCCAGCTTCTCCAGACGGTCCTGATAGTTCTTCAGGTTTTTCCGGATCCCGTCTTCCTCCTCCGGCAGGACACGGATCAGACTTTCCGCCAGGTTTTCAGCCATCCTGGAGGCCATGAGGGGGTCCAGCCAGATATGGGCGTTGTATTCCGTCTCTCCGCTCATGGAGGGCAGGAGATCCAGCCCCTGTGATGCGTCCGCCACGGGCAGATCCGGGAAGGCGGAGGAGATGACGGGGAGGAAGGCTTCCATGCCTGCTCCGCAAATGAGAAACAGCTGAGACTGGTCCAGAACCCTGAGATCGCCGGTGGAAAGCTGGTAATCATGAAGGCAGCCGGTCTGGGGAGCTGCCAGGGAATGCACCTGAATATCATCCAGACCATCGGTGAGGTTCAGGGTGATCAGGTAGATGGGAAAGAAGGAGGCGGTCACCTGAGCGGCCGTGGCTCCCAGGGGCGTCAGAAGAAGGAACAGGGCGGCAAGAAGGGAGAAGGTTTTACGCATGAGGCACCTCACAGTCAGACTTGTGCACAGCACGGAAGGAGCATACGGCATTTTCAGGAAAAAGCAAGAGAGCCCGGAAAGTCTTCATGGCGGTTTTCCAGAATGGACCGCATCAGTACTGTTTCCTCCGGGGCCATCAGGGCGGGATAGAGTTCCAGAAGGGTGCGCATGGCAGCGGGGCTGCCCCTGTCCATGACATAGTCACGCAGGCGGTCCCGGTTGATCCGCGACACGGGAAGGGAGTGAAACAGGACTTCCATGACCCGGTCCGTCAGATCCGGGATGGCGGTGAGGGGAACACGGAAGGGAGCACTGCCCGACTGGTTATAGGTCATGGAGTCTCCCAGAACACTGTAGAGTGTCTGAAAAAGCACTTCCTCCAGACGGCTTTCCATCTCCTCAAAGGATGTCTGCCACTGGCGATATCCGTTCAGAACGGACCAGGGAGCCTCCGAAATCATCCGGACCAGGGCCGTCCGGTTTCCCAGGGAACGGTTCAGAGCCGCTTCCACCTCAGACAGGGCAATCATGCGCTTCCCCCCTCTCTCTTCGGAACACTTCGACACACCTGGGACTTTCCCTGCAATCCTGATCCGCTTTCGGGAAGGGAAAGAAATCATGAACGGGATTTACCGCTCAGACCTCCGGGTGCGTAAAAAGAAGAGCCGGCCGGAGAGAAGGGAAGGCGGCGCCGGATACATTTCGCGGTTGTTTCCGGATTTACGGACGGGTTTCGAAAATATGACAAAAAGATTAAGTTTAGGGGACTCTGTGTCACAAATTCAGAAGAACAAAAAACACATCCGCAGTATGTGGTACATGGAGAAAACCGGATATCCAAGGATTGTGGATAAAGTTTTCCACAGGACATGGGGCTTGAAATACGTTACTTGTCAAACATACGGATTCGTGTTATCATCCTTCTGCGTTTCTGGAACAGTTTTCCACAGGTTGATTTCCACAGAGCGCAGGACGAATACACCGTTTCAAAATATAACGAAAAAATTACGAAATTATTTCAAGCACTGGAAGGATGCGTGTCACCATGGAATGCAGAGAACTATGGACCCGGGCCTGCGATCTGCTGAAGCAGAATCTCAACGGCATCACATACTCCACCTTTATTGAGGGGAATCTGACGCCGGTGAGCCTGGAGGCCGACGTACTGACGCTGCGCATTGCCATGGAGCAGATGAAGACAGTTGTGGTGAACCGGTATCAGGCACAGATCCTGACCGCTCTCTCCCAGGTGGCGGGGAAGAAAATCCAGCTGGAGATCATGACGCAGGGAGAACTGGACCAGACCCGCAGGGAGCGTAGGCCGGAAAAGAGCAGCGGTTTTGTGCAGCTGAATCCAAGGTACACCTTTGACACATTTGTGGTGGGTTCAGCCAACCGATTCGCACATGCCGCCAGTGTGGCGGTGGCAGAGAACCCCGCGGAGGTATACAATCCCCTGTTTATTTACGGCGGAGTCGGCCTGGGCAAGACGCACCTGATGCACGCCATCGGTCACTATGTGCAGGAACAGTATCCGGAAAAAAAGCTCCTGTACATCACATCGGAAACCTTCGTCAATGAGATGATTTCCGCCATCCAGCAGGGTCGGAATATTGAGTTCCGCAACCGTTTCCGGAACGTGGACATTCTCATGGTGGATGACATTCAGTTTATCGCCGGCAAGGATTCCACACAGGAAGAGTTCTTTCACACCTTCAATGAGCTTCACAACGCCGGCAAGCAGATCATTCTTACCTCCGACAAACCGCCTCAGGAGATCAACCGTCTTGAGGACCGTCTCAGAAGCCGCTTCGGCTGGGGGCTCATCGCGGATATCCAGAAGCCGGATATTGAGACGAGAATCGCCATTCTCCGCTCCCGGGCATCCGCCGACGGCGTTCAGGTCCCGGATGAGGTCTTTGCCATGATCGCCGACCACGTTTCCTCCAATATCCGTGAGCTGGAAGGCAGTTATACACGCCTTGTGGCCTATGCGCACCTGATGGGGGAACCCATTACGGTGGACCTTTGCAGGCAGGCGCTGCAGGATATTGTTCATGACAAGGGAAGGAAGATCGTCAGCGTGGATGAGATCATGAAGAAGGTCTGCAGTTATTTCAGCCTGCATGTGACGGATCTTACCGGTTCCACGCGGCGCAGGGATGTGACGGCTCCCCGGCAGATCGCCATGTATCTGACCAGGGAGATGACGGAGATGTCCCTGCCCCAGATCGGGGCGGCTTTCGGGAACCGTGATCACACCACGGTTCTGTATTCCTACAATCAGGTGACGGAAGCCATCCGGAACCGGGAACCCATGGCCAGTCAGGTGGATGATCTGAAACAGATGATTCTGGAGTCATAACAAGAATGAAAGCCCCGGGGGCCTTTGAGCCTGCGGGGCGTTTTCAGCATGGGAGGATGTCTATGGGAAGCCGGGAAACACTGGAAAACGGTCTGACTTTATGTCTTGAGACGGAGAATCATCTGCACATCGCGGAGGTGGCGCTGTTTCTCCGGTGCGGTGCCCTGTATGAGGATCTGCAGACCCAGGGCCTGTCCCATCTGCTGGAGCATCTGCACTACAGGCGTATGGGGAATCTGGATCACGAGGAGCTGAACCGGCTGCAGGGGGTCATGGGAACGGAGCTGGAGGGAGCCACCTATCCGGAAGGGATCGTTTACCGTCTTCTGGTCATGCCGGATCAGCTGATGCAGGGTGCCCGGGTGATGGCGGAACTGCTGAAGGACACGGTCTGGGAGCGGGAGGAAACCCGGAGGGAAAAAATGGTGGTGATCCGGCAGATTGAAGCGGAGGAAAAGGATTTCGACAATGATATGGAAATCCTGAGCAGGGAAACGGAAGCCGGGGCCTATCCCCTCATGGGCTGCGCCAGCCGCATCCGCCGCGCCACGCCGGAGGTTCTGCAATCCTGGCGACGGAAAACCTTCACCCCGGACAACGCGGTCCTGTGTCTCTCCGGGTGCCTGAAGGAAGCGGATATCCGGAAAGTGCGGCATCTTTTCGGAACGCTTCCCGTGAGCGGGGAGCGTATCCACGCGCCTTATCCCCTGAAGGACTGGAACCGGCGGGGACGAGGGAATGACGTGATCCGGGGTGGGGACGGGGAACTGTGCCGTGTGTTTCTCACGCTTGACGTACCTCGGGAGGTGAGGAGGGAGAGGGTAAACCTTCTCAGCGCCATGACCGGAGGAAATGTGGATTCCCGCCTTTTCCTGCGCCTGCGGGAGGAGAAGGGATGGGTGGCGGAGGTGGAAAGCTATGTGGAGGAGATCGGCAGGGAACGGCTGTTCTGTATTCGCTATGATGTATCTCCGGTTTTTTTCCAGGATACGCTCTTTTCCGCCATGGACATCCTGCAGGGCATCGGACAGGAAGTGCAGGAGGCAGACCTCCTCTCCGGAAAGCGTCAGATCCGTCTGCACACCGCGGCCCTCAGGGACGATCCCGTCTCTCTGAATGACATGATGGGCTGGGGATGTCTGCAGGGGGAGGAAGATGTTTTTGAATCCCTCAGGATGGACGCGCTTACAGAGGCGATTGCTCCGGAGGAAATCCGGAATCTGGCACGGGAACTCTTCACAGGCAGGAATCTCCGCATCTGTGTGGAATGTCCTTCCGAATCCCTGCCGCACTTTCGGAAAATGGCGGGGCAGGCGAGAAAGATGCTTTCATAAATTCCGCAGAGGAGGTCGGAGATGAGCAGCAGCGTCTATGAGGTGCTGTCCCTTGGCATGCGGTATGTGTTTGCCTTTCTGGGGGTCATGATCGTGATCCGCTCCTATCTCTGGCTTCTGAGGGAGAGAAAGGAAAGACACAGGCGGGACCGGACCATGCCTGACGCCGGCATGGTGGGTGGCCTTGTGGTTCTGCAGGGTTCAGGCAGGGTGGAGAAGGGACAGACGTATCAGGTGCCCTGGGAAGGCACCCTGGGCAGTGGACGGAACTGTGACGTCATCCTGCCCGCTCCGGATGTGCGCCGGACCCATCTCCACATGCTCTTCACCCCCCGGCACGGGATCCTGGTGGAACCGGTCTCCGGTCAGACCTGTGTGGTGGACGGAGAGGAAGTCGACTGCAGAAGCCGCGGAGAGGATCACCCACTGAGACACGGGAGCATTCTGCAGATCGGCAGCGTGGTCCTGCGGATGCAGTTTTTCGCAGGCATGGACATTGCCCATAAGGCGCGGTTCCTGGAGCAGGACGCTCCGCCGCCACCACCACCTCAGATACCCATGCAGATGCCGCCCCGGATGCCCCCTCAGCCACTGCCGCCACCCATGCCGCCTCAGGAGACAGATTCGATTCCGGAGGGATATGTGCTGCAGCCGCTGCCCTTTAAGGTGGTACCCATCTATCCCACGGAGGATGTGGAGGAAGAGCAGAACCCGGATCTGGTGGGAATCCCACAGGAAACTGTGATTCCTGTGGAAGGGGAAGTCACCGATTATCAGGAGGAAAGCCGGACGCAGCCTGAAGACGGGGGTGTCTACAGACGCCGCAGGCGCCATGTGCCGGAAGGAGGGAAAGAGCAGTGAGCCGAAGGAGAAAAGCTTCCGGAAAAGGCATGGCGGGATCGGTAGCCCTGTTCTTCTTTCTGGCCTTCATGCTTCTCTATCTCCGGGACATGAAGCAGGAAGGCCTGATGCTGGCCATCGGGGTGCCTGTCTGTACCTATCTGTGCACCCAGGTGCTGGGCAGGATCTTCCATGTGGATGCGCTGCTTCTTTCCCTGACCAATTTTCTTTGCGGGCTTGGGATTCTGGTACTCTATACCACCCGTCCGACCCTGGCGTACCATCAGGTGATCTATTACGGTGCAGGCATGGCGGGGATGATCGGATGTATCTATGTGGTGCGGATTTTCACCAGCTTCCGGCACCTGATCTGGGCCATCATTCTTTTGTCCCTGGGGCTTCTGGCCCTGCCCTTCATCGGGGGCAGGGAGATCAACGGAGCCTGGAACTGGGTGTTCATGGGAGGTGTTTCCTTTCAGCCCAGTGAGTTCGTGAAAATCAGCCTGCTTCTCGTTACCGCCTTTTTCATGAACCGCAGGCGCATGCTGCCCTGGCTATTCTTTGCCGTGAGCTGTCTGGTACTGCTCATGTTCCAGCGGGATCTGGGTACGGCTCTGCTTTATTACTTCACAACCCTGTTTCTCTATTATGCTTCCTCCGCCAATCTGTTCGTGACGGGCATCGGCCTGGCCGGAGCCGCGGGGGCTGCGGTCATGGGCTATCGGATGTTTGCCCATGTCCGCAAACGGGTGGCCATCTGGCTCAATCCTTTTGCGGACTATGAAGCCGGCGGATATCAGATTGTTCAGGGTCTCATGGCTCTTGCCAGCGGCGGTCTTGTGGGGGTGGGCCTCGGACTGGGAAGTCCCACCGCCATTCCCGTATACGAAACGGATTTTATCTTTGCCGTGATCTGTGAACAGTTCGGTCTGATTTTCGGCCTCTGCGTCCTGATGATCTATGCCGCCATTGTCTGGCGGGGCACCACCATCGCCATGGCGGCCAGGACCGGATTTCACGGTCTTCTGGCCATGGGTGCCTCCCTGATGCTGGGTCTGCAGACTTTTGTGATCATCGGCGGGGTCATCAAGCTGATCCCCCTTACCGGTGTCACACTGCCCTTTGTGTCCAGCGGGGGATCCTCCCTGGTGTCCAGCATGTGTCTGACGGGGCTGATTCAGGGGGTGGCCAGTGTCAATGAGGACCAGTGGGAAGCGGACGAGCAGCTGACCATGTTCTGAGAGGAGACGCCATGACGGAAATACGGTATGTGGACATCGGACTGAACCTCTTCGGGCCCCGGTTTCCGGACCCGGCCCTGGTTCTTGACCGGGCGGAGGCGGCAGGGGTTCTGTGCATTCTCACAGGTACAGACATGGATGAAAATGCCCGGATTGCGGGATTCCTTCCGGGACGGAGGACATGGGGAACCTGCGGCATTCATCCTCACGCTTCCGAAAGGGTAGAAGAATCGGATTATCGGGAAATGCTGCGGATTCTCCGGGAAGAAAAGGGGATTGTCGCCGTAGGGGAATGCGGACTGGATTATGAACACAGGTACGCCCCCGTGGATTGCCAGGCGCGGAGCCTTGAAAGACAGCTGGAACTGGCGGAGGAGACGGAAAAACCTTTGTTTCTCCATGAGCGGGGAGCGGCCGCTGATCTGGCTGCTGTTCTGAAGCGTCATCCGTCCCTTCCCAAGCGCTCCGTGGTTCACTGCTTTACGGGAAACCGGAAGGAGATGGACTCTTTCCTGGACATGGGAATGATGATCGGTATTACGGGGTGGATCTGTGATGAGCGGCGGAACCATGATCTTCTGGAAGCGGTAAAATATCTGCCTTCGGACCGGGTGATGCTGGAAACGGACGCTCCCTATCTTCTGCCCCGGGGAATCCCCGGGCTGGACAGGACCAACCGGCCGGAATACATTCAGTACGTGTGCCGGGCCCTGGCAGAGGCCATGGACATGGAGACGGAAACACTGCGGAAGCAGGCACTGAGGAACACAGAGCAGTTTTTCCGTCTGGAGGAGAGGGGAGGATGAGAACATGCGCCAGCAGCGCAGGAGATACAAGGCGCTGGCTCTGCTGATCTTTTTCTTCTTTCTGATCCTGGCGCTCTACGGAGCCTATTCGGTGTTTCATAACGGAAACCGATGGTTTGCCTCTCTCCGCAATCCCCGGGTCAGAACCCAGAAAGCCAATGTAGTGGCGGGGGACGTGCTGGACCGGAACGGGCTGGTACTGGCCTCAACAGACGCGGAGGGAACACGGGTTTATCAGGATTCGGCGGAGGACCGCTCCAGTGTGGTTCATATCCTGGGAGATCCCCAGGGACAGATCGCCAACGCGGTTGAAACTTTCCAGTCTGGCTACCTGTACGGCTTTCAGGCATCTCTTCTGGAACGGATTCAGGATCTGATGGGGAACCGAGAGCGGAAAGGAGACCAGGTCCAGCTGACCATCGACGCCAGGCTGCATACGGAAATCGTCCGCGCCTTTGGACGGTATGAGAAAACCCGAAATCACAACGGTGCAGCCGTGGTTCTGAACTACAGAACCGGTGAACTGCTGGCGGAGGTGAGTCTTCCCTCCTTTGACCCGGATGCCATGACAGAGGAACTGACGGAGGATCCGGGAAAGCCTTTCTGGAACCGGGCGACCCAGTCCCTGTATCCTCCCGGCTCGACTTTCAAGATCGTTACAGCGGCTTCGGCCCTGGGAAATCTCAAGGGTGCGGATCAGGAGACATTTCTCTGTACGGGCGAACTGGGCATCGGAGAGCATGTGATTCATGACTTCGGACTGGCGAGACACGGGGAGATGACACTGAGTCAGGCTTTCATGGCCTCCTGCAATCAGATCTATGCGCAGCTTGCCCTGCGTCTTGGGGATACCCAGCTGAGGAAAACAGCTGAAAACTTCGGATGGAATGAGAATTTTCTCTTCCGCGATCTGGTTGTGGAGAACAGTCGCTATCCTGTCCGGGCGGGCAGGAGTAATTATGAGGTGGCTGCATCGGGGTTCGGGCAGAGCGCCATTGTGGCCACCCCCATGCACATGTGCCTGGTATCGGCTGCCGTGGCCAATGGCGGGACCATGATGGAACCTGTGGTGGTCAGAAGGGTTACAGGCCCGGACGGAAGGCTTCGGAAAGGGCTGGAAAGCCGGACCTATCGTCAGGCGATCCGCCTGACGGAGGCGGAAACCCTCGCACAGTACATGAAGGATACAGTAACCATGGGCACTGCCACGGCATGCAGGATCAGCGGTGCTGTAACCGGGGGGAAAACCGGCACAGCGGATTCCAATGTCAACGGTGTGCCGGTCAGTTACGGCTGGTTTACGGGATACATGGAGGGGGATGTGCCCATCGCGGTGTGTGTCCTGGTGGAAGACCTTGACGACGGGGACAGCGGAGGAAATACAGCGGCTGTCATCGCGGCGGATATTTTCCGCTATGCGCTGAAATATCCGGAACGCCTGACGGAGGGCGGGAAATAAAAGAACAGGAGCG
The DNA here is from genome assembly GCA_902774025.1 of uncultured Eubacteriales bacterium. Lineage (GTDB taxonomy): Bacteria > Bacillota > Clostridia > Christensenellales > Aristaeellaceae > UBA2943. The sequence goes on along the minus strand of CACYGY010000018.1, from coordinate 18,206 downwards.
TAGGCCGGATCGCCTTACGCTCCTGTTTTCTGCAGGGAAGACTCAGGATTCCCGGTTGTCCTCCCCGTTATCGGATTCTTCATCCGTGTCCACTGAATCCACCAGGTCTTCCAGATCCACCATATCCTCGCTGGCGCGGTAGCGAATATCCTGACCGCCATCCATGTCCTCCATGTCCTCCGGGACCTCCAGAGACTCATTGATGGAGCGCAGATAGGCGTCATACCCCATGGCCAGGCTTTCCCGGACGTGCAGGGAAGGGGTCTGAAAGACGATGAGATCGATTTCGTCATAGGGAACCTTGTCCGGTACGGACCGCCAGGCAAGATCATCCATATCCAGGGAACGGAAAGTCAGACGCTTTTTTCCGATCTTCTCCACTCTACCCGTGAGATCACGGCTGTCCTTTTCCGTTTCCCGAAGGGTGAAAATGCGGACCATGCATTCCTCGTGCGCCATGGTGAAGAGCATGGTGCTCAGGTCTGTTCCCTCCACATCCTGAATCGGAGGGACCTCCCGTGAAAGAAGAGCCCACTGTTCGGTGAGATGGGGCTCCGGCTGAACGGTTTCAAGGGCGGACAGACGAACCCAGACATATCCCTTCAGCTCATAATCCCGGACAATGGCGATAAGGGCGGATTCGCGGCTGAGGGCCAGAACCCACCCGTAATGGCGCTGAAACCAGCTCTCATGGTGGAGGGTACCTGAGAAAATGGTCCGATGGTCCATGCAGTAGGCCAGTGAGGCGTACAACGCTCCCTGGGCTGCAATTTCCTGCGCCATTCGTCGAATCTCGTTCTTCTTTCCACTCTTGTGGGCCTTATTCTTCATAGGTACCTCCCAAGAATCAAAAAACCACCCTTGCGGGTGGCTTTGCTCCTGAAGCTAGAGAGCGGGTGATGGGAATCGAACCCACGTGACCAGCTTGGAAGGCTGGAGCTCTACCATTGAGCTACACCCGCATCTGGAGCGGTAGACGGGATTCGGACCCGCGACATCCACCTTGGCAAGGTGGCACTCTACCAGCTGAGCTACTACCGCATACACTCGGGCTTCAGGATAATGTTGTGCGGGCGAAGAGACTCGAACTCTTACACCCTGGGGCACCAGAACCTAAATCTGGCGCGTCTGCCATTCCGCCACGCCCGCACAGGTGCAACAGAAGACAGAGTGGAATGACCCATTGGAGATTCGAACTCCAGACACCTTGATTAAAAGTCAAGTGCTCTGCCAACTGAGCTAATGGGTCATACAACTGGGGTGGCAGGAATTGAACCTGCGATGGGAGAGTCAAAGTCTCCTGCCTTGCCACTTGGCTACACCCCACCACATTTCAACAGCTGCCAACCGAGCAGTAAGATCCAAGAAAATGGGGTGAGTAGTGGGACTCGAACCCACGCCATTCAGAGCCACAATCTGACGCTCTACCACTGAACTATACCCACCATACCATGCGCGCCTGGAGGGGCTCGAACCCCCGACCCACGGCTTAGAAGGCCGTTGCTCTATCCAACTGAGCTACAGGCGCATACCGCGGACGACCAGCCGCACTCAGCTCACAGGCTGTCCTGCTGACAGTTCGGGATTATAACACACCGACACCTGCCTGTCAATTTCTTTTTCAGATATCTGATATTTCTTTCGGAAAGCAGAGAAGATGGAGGAGCTGGTAGGAATATACCCAGAAGAATCAAAAAACACATGAAATCATGTTCCTGTCCGAAAAAAAGACAGGACGGAATCCAAAAAACCATAAAAAAAGAATCCGGCGCAGCCGGATTCAGGAAATTCATTCCCTGGGAGTCTCCAGTTTTTCTTCCGGAGAAGGGTCACTGCCCATTTTGGTGGCGACGACGAAGCCCACGGCAAAGGTGACAACGGAAATCAGAATCAGGACCCATCCCACCTGATCATAGAGACTTCTGTCAATGAGGGTTACTACAGGGGAAGCCAGCACCATGCCCAGAACAGCCATGTACGTATATCCCTTGTAATGATGCAGAAGGTAATCGATGAATCTGGAAACGAAGTAGATGCCCAGAACACAGCCGATGCCAAAGGGGAGCAGAACCGCGATGCTGTGACCTGCCTGATCCCAGGCCCCGGAAGAAATTCCTTTCATCAGATCCGGAATGGCCCCGGTGACAATGGGCTCATAATACCCCATGGTCTTGAGGATCATGGAACCTGAGACACCCGGAATGACCATGGTGGCACTGGCGATGACACCCATGAGGAGATATTTCAGAATATCCAGAAATCCGGTATTAAGAACATTGCTGTGATTGCTTTCCACCAGTTTCAGCACAATGACAGAGGCAAAGAAGAAGATAAAGAGAAGTACGCCGGGGATTCCTTTTTTTTCTCCTCTGACTTCTCTGAACAGGGCGGGTACGCTGCCCAGGATCAGTCCGATGAACAGGGTATTGGTGGGCAGCGGATAATTCTGGAAAGCCATTTTCAGTCCCACGGAACCGAGGGCAATGGCCAGGAGCATGCCGATTACGTAGGGGAGAAGGGTCAGGAAGCTTTTTTTGAATTCCTTGAAAATGTTGGTGATGGCGTGAATGAGTTTGTTATAAACACCCATGGCGACCATCATGGTTCCACCGCTGACACCGGGAATCAGGTTTGCCAGTCCAACCACGAAACCCCGGAGAATATCGGTCAGGGAGTGAAGTAATTTCATGAAACACGTACCTCTTTCTGACTGTAAATTGAAACAGTCCTATCTTATCATCGCCTCAATCGATCGTCAAACAGAAGGGGGTGTAAATCACAGAAGAAAACAATCATCGCTGGAAGAGACAGTGTGCATGGGGAAAGAACGGCAGAACGTTGACAGAATGGGCTGAATTTCATGGTTTTTTCACATGGAAAAAAACTGAAAAAAGATCTTGACAAAGGATCGAAGCAGAGGTAAACTTAGCGAGCGTTGTGAATGCGACGCGGGAATGGCTGTGGTGTCAGGGAGCATAGCTCAGCTGGGAGAGCATCTGCCTTACAAGCAGAGGGTCACAGGTTCGAGCCCTGTTGTTCCCACCAAATCATGGCCCGGTAGCTCAGTTGGTTAGAGCGCCAGCCTGTCACGCTGGAGGTCGAGGGTTCGAGCCCCTTCCGGGTCGTGTATATTTGCCTTGGTAGCTCAGTCGGTAGAGCAGCAGACTGAAAATCTGCGTGTCGGTGGTTCGATTCCGCCCCAAGGCACATTCTTTGCGGTAGTAGCTCAGCTGGTAGAGTGCCACCTTGCCAAGGTGGATGTCGCGGGTCCGAATCCCGTCTACCGCTCCATTTCATTGGTGCCATAGCCAAGTGGTAAGGCCAAGGTCTGCAAAACCTTTATTCCCCAGTTCGAGTCTGGGTGGCACCTCCACATATGCATCCTGATCATGGATTGGATCAGGATGTTTTTTGTTCTTGTGATGCCTTTTATTTTCCCTGGAACCAAAGCAGGCCAGGTTCGCAAGACAGGACTGGAAGGGAAACGAGTCAGACCGTGGATTTGCAGGCGCTGCAGGAAGGAACACGTTATGCTTGCTGTGTTATGGAATCCAAATACCCTGTGGAAGAACCTTCATGTCTGTCTGTTCACTATCCATTCTCATGACCCTGCTCAGTTCCTCCTGGATTTTCCGCAGGCCAGGCACCTTTGAAAAAAGATGAAAACTTCGCCACATTCCTTGAAGGATGTCCGGGACTGTGTTAAAATAAGATGGATGTTCAAAACAGGAAAGGGGTTACGAATCATGAAAAAGTTCATGAAGGAATTCAAGGAATTTGCTCTTCGCGGAAATGTTCTGGACATGGCCATCGGTATTATCATCGGTGGCGCTTTCACCGGGATTGTTACCAGCCTGACGGAAAACTTTATCAATCCCCTGCTGAACCTGATTTTCAATCGGGAAGCCAATGCGAACTACAGCGTCCTGACTGCTGTGTCATCTTTTCTGACCGTGGTGATCAACTTTATCATCACAGCCTTCGTGCTCTTCTGTATCCTGCGTGGCGTGAATACGCTGCTGAAGCTTGGCAAGAAGGAAGAACCCAAAAAGGTCACCACCAAGAAATGCCCTTTCTGCAAGACAGAGATCGATCTGGAAGCAACCCGCTGCCCGCACTGCACTTCTGAACTGAAGTGAAAAGGTCACAGGCATATCCGAAACCGCCGGCATGATTCCGGTGGTTTTTTCGATTGAAAATATGGGCAGGGAGGGGAAAATTTACAGTCTTTCCGCCGCACCCGACGCTCTGTTTTCAGGGCATTCTGAGGTCCGACTGCGTTTCGATCCATCCAGCAGGCAAGACCATCCCCATCTGCGGTGAAGGTTCATCCCCGGGACTGGATTCCATGCCATTGTTCTGACCATATCCGTACAGAATGTGACAGACAGAAAACCCGGCGGGGACATGAAGTGCCCTGCCGGGTTTCAGGATCAGCGTACAACCGTAATAACCACGTGACGGTTGGGTTCTTCACCTTCCGAATGGGTTTCCACCTGTGCGTTGGACTGGAGAGCGGAGTGAATGATCCGCCGCTCATAAGGATTCATGGGTTCCATGATAACCTTGCGGCCGTTCTTGACAGCGCGGTTGGCCATCCGGTTGGCAAGACGGATGAGGGTATCCTCGCGTTTTGCCCGATAGTTCTCCGTGTCAAGAGTGACACGCGTGTAATTCTCCTGACCCCGGTTGACTTTCAGGCTGGTGAGGTACTGCAGGGCATCCAGAGTTTCGCCCCGGCGTCCGATGAGAATCCCCAGGGTGTCCCCGGACATGCTCACGTAAACGTTGCCTTCATCGTCCACACCGGTCTGAAGGGTGACATCCACCCCCATGAGTTTTGTCAGTTCTGACACAAAGGCAGCTGTCCTGCCCGCGGCTGTGTCCTCCGTGAGAGATTCCGGGGGAAGGATATGAATTTCAGGTTTGACCAGGGCGGAAACGGGAGCCTTCTCCACCACTTCATCAGGCACGGGTTCAGGTTCCGTTACGGCAGCAGGCGTCTGCTGTTTGCTGGGGTTTGTACGCCGTACAGGTTCGGGCCTCGGGGCTTTGGCAGTTTCAGTGACACTCTGTTCCAGAGCCCTGACCTCAGGCACAGTCTGTACAGGGGCCTTGGTCTGCGGTGCGGGCCTGGCCGCCTCAGCGGCTTTTTCCCTGACGGGTTTTTCTTTGGGTGCTTTGGCTGCGGGCTTTTCGCTTTTATCACTGAGCACCTTCAGGGGATCGTCATCCTCCGGGGAATTCTTCAGAGTGACCAGAACACGTGCCAGTTTGGAACCGAAAAGACCGAACAGACCCTTGCTGCCCTCTTCCAGCACCTTTACATCCACGTCGCTGATGGATGCGTTCAGTTCATTCAACGCTTCCTCAATCGCTTCTTCCTGTGTGCGCGCGCTTTTTTCAACACTGATCATCGAACACTCGCCTCCGTTTTGATGGCACTGGCTTTTGCCTTCTTCTTATCCAGATACAGATTGATGAGGTAGTTCTCCAACATGGCGATCAGGTTGGACGTCACCCAGTACAGGGCAAAAGCACCGTTGTAGTTGGAGCAGATCCACAATGAGAAGAGGGGGAAGAAGTAGGTCATGAACTTGCCGGTCATATTGGCCTGGCCGTTGCCGTTGGGAGAGGGGGCTGTAGACTGCTGAGGCTGAAGCTTGGTCATCACAAACTGGGAGACAGCGGACAGAATGGGCAGCAGGAAATAGCCGTTACGCAGCTGCATGACGCTGAATTGTGTGATGAGAAGATTGAAAGTCCAGCCGGGAACAATCGCTGTGGCCGTCTCATAGACAGGCATGGAGGTAAGGACGGTGAAAAGTTCGGTAATCGTGCCATTGAGGTTGGCCTGGGTGAAGCTGTCCATGGTGAGATGGGACAGTTCCGAGGGGAGCGTGGACAGAATTTCGGGAGTGATGTATCTCAGCCACACATCCGAAGGCACCTGACGGATGGTATTGAGGTCCGGCATGGTGGAGGAAAAGGGAGAGTCCGGCATCCAGATGTTGTGAACCCACAGCCAGCCCTCAAACTGAGGCAGATGAGAGGGATTCTGCAGGATAGAGATAACCTGCTGGACCACCTGTTCGTTGGCAATCAGACGCATGGCGGCGAACATGGCAATCAGGATAGGGTAGGAGAGGAGCATGGGAAGACAGCCGGAAAGGGGTGAAACACGCTCTTTCTTATAAAGTTCCGACATTTTCTGATTGAGCTTTTCACGGTCCTTGCCATACTTCTTCTGAAGTTCGGCCATCTTGGGCTGCACATCGGACATGCGGCGCATGCCCACACGGCTTTTGTAGTCGAAGGGTAGCAGGATCACACGGATCATCAGGGTAAAGACCATAATGGACCAGCCATAATTGCCCAGAACCGAGTTGATGCCGTCGATGATCCCTTTCAGGAAATCGCTCATGTGTGGTTATTCCCTCCTTAGTGTTGTGCAGGGATCATCCGGAACCGGATCATAACCGCCCGGAAACATCGGATTGCATCGCAGAATGCGCTTCACGGCCAGCCAGCCTCCCCGGCATACGCCAAACCGCTCGATCGCGGTCATGGCATATTCGGAACAGGTCGGGGTAAACCGGCAGGTGGAAACACCTTTGAGACGCGAAAGATGCCGGCGGTAAAATCGAATGCATCCAAGAAGAAATGTTTTCATCAGGCGTTATGTCCTTCCCTGAAAGCATGCTGCCGCAAAAGCAGATCCTGAACCTGCTTTTGCAGCATCTGGAAGGTAGCCTCCGCGGCGGAAGGCCTGGCTACAATCACGTAGAGACCGTTTTTCACATCCCCCAGATGGGGCCGAAAACATTCACGCAGACGACGCTTCACCTGATTGCGCGTGACAGCGTTGCCCACCTTCTTGCTGACGGAAAAACCGACCTTCAGCCCCCTACCTCTGGCAGCGAGCATGACCAGATCACGGGTGGATACGCTCTTTCCGCGCCTGTACACGTACTGAAACGCCCCGTTTTTCTTCAACCGATAACTCTTCTCCATGGTACATCCCCTCTATCCGGGCCCGGATGCGCCCATCTGGATCAGGGCAAAAACGTGTGCCCTTCACAAGGAAAAGCCCGCCTCAGGCGCACTGACTCGCTAAAGGCGGGCTGTCTCCACGCTGTGGATACGGTCCATGTCTATGGAACACGTACATCCATGCCAGTCTGAACGCGGCTCTTCAAAGGCGGATCAGACAGTCAGCTGCTTCCGGCCGCGACGACGACGGGCGGCCAGAACACGGCGGCCGTTCCGGGTGGACATGCGGGAACGGAATCCATGCACCTTGCTGCGCTGACGCTTCTTGGGCTGATACGTACGGAACATGTACAACACTCCTCAATCGTTTCATCAACCGGCAAATACCGGTCACAAGCTAAATGACATCTCGCAGAGTATACATAAACATCCGGGGCATGTCAAGCATTTTTCACGTTTCTCTGTGGCAAAAGAACACCGGTGTGATGGGGCCGGGAGCGGAAAAGCACTGGTTTTTCTCACGCGCATATGATAGAATCACGGCTGTGTCCGCATGTCAGATGCGGACATGGCATTTTCCGGAAAATGGGAGGATTCCATGAAACTCAAGCTGCGATTCCGGTTTCTTCGCTTTTTCGTGAAGCTGTTCACCACAAAATACAGAACGGAATGGGAGGAACCCTTTGACGGGGAGCCCTGTGTGTTCTGTCCCAATCATGCGCGCTCCGGCGGGCCCATCGGCATGGTGGTGCATTTTCAGCTCCGGGACTGCTGTCGTACCTGGTTTAATCACGGGATCCTGGACAGGAAAGGCCTGCCCGCCTATATCCGCAATGACAATTGGTGGAACCCCGAGAGCAGGCTTGCCTGGCTGTATAACATCACGATTCCCTATTTGGTCGCGCTGATCCTTCCCTCCATCATCCGGCTGGTGCCGGGTATTCCCGTGTATTACGACACCCGGGTTGTGAAAACGTTCCGGGAAAGCCTGGAAGCGCTGAAGAACAGAGAACATCTGGTGATCTTTGCCCAGTACCCTGATGGATATCAGCATCATGCCAGTGAACTGAGCAAGGGTTTCCTGATGATCGCTCCCATGGCATACAGGAAACTCGGTCTGACCCTGAAGTTTTATCCTGTCCACGTGGACCCCAGGGAGAAGGTCATACGCGTCATGAAGCCCATCACCTTCAATCCGGAGCTGACCCTGGAGGAGCAGCAGAGCGATCTTCTCAGGGCGCTTGGCGAGAAGGTCTATGACGATCCGGAGTAATCCCACAGGCGCCGCGGATCTGGCGGCGTTTTTTCATGCAAAAAAGCGGAACACCGCATGGGGCGGTGTTCCGCAGGACTGAATCAGAACCCGGGATCTGTGATCAGGTCCAGGCAGCGGGTGCGGTTCATATGATCGCACATCCTCAGAAGGCGTTCCACGGGAACGTCATGAAGCTGCTGCTTCTGGCCGCGGATGGTGATGGAAACGGTGCCGTCGGCCATTTCCTTGTCACCCACCACAACAATGTAGGGATCCTTCATGGTCTTGAAGAACTTGATCTTTTCATTCATGTTCTTATCGGCCAGATCAATTTCCGTGCGGATGCCCAGATCAAGCAGTTTCTGATTCACCTGTTCGGCGTATTCATTATGCTCGGTGCGGATGGGCACGATGGCCACCTGGGCGGGGCTGAGCCAGAAGGGGAAAGCGCCCTTGAAGTGCTCGATGATGATGCCGATAAAACGCTCAAAAGAGCCGTAAATCGCCCTGTGGAGCACCACCGGCTCCTGAATCTGGCTGTTGGAGTCCTGATAGGTGAGGCCGAAGTTGTGGGGAAGCTGGAAGTCCAGCTGCACCGTGCCGCATTGCCATTCCCGACCCAGGGCGTCCTTGATCTGCAGGTCGATCTTGGGACCGTAGAAGGCACCGTCTCCCTCGTTGACTTCATAATTGCCTTCGCCGTAACGCTTGTCCAGAATACGCTTGAGGGCTGCCTCCGCCCGGTTCCAGACCTCAATGTCGCCCATGAAGTCTTCGGGACGGGTGGAGAATTCCGCCCGGTAGCTGAGGCCGAAGGTGGAGTAGATCCGGTCCGCGATGGCCAGAATTCTCTCGATTTCCTCTTCAATCTGGCTTTCCATGACAAAGGTATGGTCATCGTCCTGCCGGAACTCCTGGACCCGGAACAGACCGTTCATCTGGCCGGATTTTTCCTTGCGGTGAAGAACGTCATACTCACTGTAGCGAATGGGCAGTTCCTTGTAGGAATGCTGGGTCCGCTTGTAGGTCAGCATGGCGTTGGGGCAGTTCATGGGCTTGGCACCCATCATGTCCTCGGCATTGGGTGTCCAGTCGGTGCCGGGTACCACGAACATGTTGTGCTGGTAGTGAGCCCAGTGTCCCGAAATGAGCCAGAGCTTCTTGCTGTTGATAACAGGAGCGGAGATTTCCTGATAACCCTCCCGTGCCTGAAGCTCTCTGGAAAAGGCCAGAAGAGCCTGGTACAGCCGGGATCCCCGGGGGAGCCAGTAGGGCATGCCGGGAGCGGTGTCGGAGAACATGAACAGGTCCAGCTGGGGCCCGATCTTTTTATGATCCCGCTCCATGGCTTCCTTCACCCAGGCGAGGTGTGCCTTGAGCTGCTGCTGGTCCGGGAAGGCGTAGACGTAGATGCGCTGCAGGCTGTCCCGCTTTTCATCCCCCCGCCAGTAGGCGCTGGAAACGGCCTTGACCTTGAAAGCAGTGTTCAGAAGCTCCGCGGAGTTTTCCACGTGAGGGCCGCGGCAGAGGTCCACATAGTCATCTCCGGTATAGTAAACCGTCAGCTTTTCGTCCTCCGGCAGGTCTTCAATAACCTCCACCTTGAACTTCTGATCTTTGAACAGCTCCAGGGCTTCCGCCCGGGTCAGTTCCTCACAGCGCCAGGCTTCCTTGCGCTTCAGAATTTCCTTCATCTTGGCTTCGATTTCCGGAAAATCTTCAGTGGACACACCCCGGGGCAGGACGAAGTCATAGTACAGACCGTCCGCGATCTGGGGGCCGATGGCGTACTGAACGTTCTCCTTACCGAAAATCTCAATGACGGCCTTGGCCAGGATGTGAGCAAGGGAATGCCGGTAGACCTGAAGGAATGCCTCTCTCTCCATGATAAATCTCTCCTTTCCAATGCAGCAGGACCGGACGGGCAGAATAAAAAAACGCACATCCCTGCGGGGACGAATGCCTTCGCATCCGCGGTTCCACCCTGCTTGCATGTGCCACTTTCATTTCATGCAGTAACGCGCATGACACGTTCCGTCCGGGGATGGTACCTGTTTCCGCATTCGGATCCCGCTTTCAGCCGCGACGGGAACTCTCTGACCGCGCCGGAGAACAGACATGTTCCCCTTCATTCAGAAGGTTGGAGCCATCCTAGCACGTAAGTGTCTGTCTGTCAATACAGAAAGAAAGGACCTTCCCCAGGCGGGGGAGGTCCGGAATTCATTTCTTGATGCTGGTTTCGCCCTGATTGCACCGGTAGTAGACTGTGTCACCCTTCAGTTCGACGCCATCCTTGGCGAAGAGCTCATCGATGGTCAGGAGCATGTATCCGTTTTCCGTCAGATACTGGCAGATTTTCAGGCAGCTGGCGGGGGTATTGTCCTTGATGTCATGACAGAGGATGATGTCCCCGTCAGTGATCTGTTTCCTGACCTGGCTGAGCACCGTGGCGGAGGAAAGACCGCGCCAGTCATAGGTGTCCAGGCTCCACTGGATGTAAGGCCAGCCCACCTTGGCCTTGATCATGGGAGGATAGAGACCATAGGGGACCCGGTCGTACCGGCTGGGAATCCCGATGGCCCTGATCAGGGCATTGTCCACTTTTTTTCTCATAGCCCTGAGGTTTGATGCGCTGACATTGGTGACATTCACATGGGACCAGTTGTGGCCGCCGATGGCATGTCCCTCATCGTGCTCCCGCTGCACCTGATCCCGGAAGCTGCTGATGCGGTTGCCGATGACAAAGAAGGTGGCGCGGCATCCGGAGATCATCAGGTTCTGAAGGGTCAGGGTAGTGTTGTCCCGGACCGGTCCGTCATCGAAGGTGAGGGCACAGGTCCTGTAATAAGTCAGATTGTCCGTCTGCTCCCGGGCAGCCTGGGTGAAATAGGACTGGAGTCTGTCATACATGATGGTTACTTCCAGCAGGCTGTGATGATCCGGGTAGAGTAGGGAAGCGGGGTAATGCAGAACCAGGGAATAGCCGTGAAGGGAATAGTCCGCCCTTTTCAGGTTTTCCAGGGCACAGATCTCATCCACCAGATATGCCGGAGCGTCCTCATCCGGGAAATAGGCCTGTACCTGACGTGCCACCTCGGAGGCCAGGAAAGGCCAGACGTCTGTGTCCTCCGGGAAAAGGTCCGAGAGCAGAAGGCGCTCCCCGGTAATCATGTCGTAGGTTCGGGTGGTCAGTTCCTGACCGATCAGATCCCGGTGATAGGTCTTTCTGGCCTGGATGACAAAGCTCATCCATCTCAGTCCCGTGCGGCTGTAGCGGATTTCCACGTCCAGACGGCTGTTGGAGGTGGTTTTGTTGGCGGCCTTTTCCAGGGTGGGCGCGATACGGGCCACATAATCGTCCTCAATGGCCTTCAGTTCCTGATTGACGCTGTCAAGCACCGTGGTGGCCGTCCAGACACGGACGACACTCTTGTTGCTCTGGGTCGTGTCCTGCTTTTCCAGGGTGACCCACCGGAGGCGGGCAGGATGGGGAAAAGGGCCGTGCAGAGAGTCAGGAGCAGGATAAACAGGCGTTTCATACATCACCTCGTTCAGGAGGGTTTCAGGCTGAGGGAAAGAAAATGTCACGGCCTGAGAGCATGTTCGTCCAGATAGGACTGGAGAATGACGGCAGCGGCCACCTTGTCCACTACCTGTTTCCGTCCATGCCGGTCCACGCCTCCTTCAATCAGGGCGTCCTCGGCTTCAACGGTGCTCAGCCGCTCGTCCTGATAATACACAGAAACTCCGCGCTTTTCAAGCTGTCCGCACAGTCCCCGTACCTTGCCGGCCTGAAAGCCTTCCGTGCCGTCCATGTTCAGGGGAAGGCCGCTGACCACCTCAAGGGTATCATACTCACGGCAGATTTCCATGATTTTCTGACAGTCCGGCCCCCATCCCACTCTGCGGATCACGCACAGCGGGGTGGCCAGAATGCGCTCCGGATCACTGACGGCCACGCCAATGCGCACATCGCCGACATCCAGTCCGATCAGACGACTCACAGGCAATCTCCTTTCGTAATTGGAAACGCAGAGACCCTCACGGATCTCTGCGTTTATGATCAGTGCTGAGGACGGGAATCCCTGCGGGGCGGGCGGGTACGGAAGGGCGTGCCCTCACGCTTTTCGCCGGTGCCGGCGGCAGGGTAGGTGATGTCATTGCGGATCAGATTGATGCGGCCCTGGGCGTCAATCTCGCTGACCTTCACTTCCAGCTCGTCGCCGACCTTCACCACATCCTCGATCTTTTCCACGCGATGATCAGCGATCTTGGAGATGTGGATCATGCCCTCCTTGCCGGGGGCCAGTTCCACAAAGGCGCCGAAGTTCATGATCCGGGCCACAACGCCCTGATATACGTCGCCCACTTCCACATCCTTGGCAATGCCCAGAATGATCTTCTTGGCCTTTTCGGCGCCGTTCTCATCGGGGGTGGCGATGAACACGCGGCCGTCATCCTCAATGTCAATCTTGGCGCCGGTCTCAGCGATGATCTTATTGATCATCTTTCCGCCGGGTCCGATGACCTCACGGATCTTATCGGGATTGATGGTGAACTGGATGATCCTGGGTGCATATTTGGAAAGATTCTCTCTGGGCTGTCCCAGGGTATCCAGCATCAGCTTCAGGATATAGAGACGACCCTGCAGAGCCTGCTCCAGAGCCCGCTTCAGGATGGCGCGGTCAATACCGGCGATCTTGATGTCCATCTGGATGGCGGTGATGCCGTTCATGGTGCCGGCCACCTTGAAATCCATGTCCCCCAGGAAGTCTTCCAGGCCCTGGATGTCGGTGAGCACGGCCACCTTGTCGCTCTCCGTGTCCTTGATCAGGCCCATGGCCACGCCGGCCACCGGCGCGTGAATCGGTACGCCCGCGTCCATCAGGGACAGGGTGGAGCCGCAGACACTGGCCATGGAAGAGGAGCCGTTGGAGGAAAGAATCTCACTTACCAGACGCATGGCGTAGGGGAATTCCTCTTCGGAGGGAATCACGGGCAGCAGAGCCCGCTCCGCCAGAGCACCGTGGCCGATCTCCCTGCGGCCGGGGCTCTTCAGACGGCCCGCCTCGCCGGTGGCATAGGGAGGCATGTTGTACTGGTGAATATAGCGCTTGAAGGTCTCATTGCTCAGTCCGTCCAGAGTCTGGCCGTCGCTGAGCGGTCCCAGTGTGGTGATGGTCAGGGCCTGAGTCTGGCCGCGGGTGAAAACGGCGGAACCGTGGACCCGGGGAAGAACCCCAACCTCGCACCAGATGGGACGGATTTCCGTCACCTTCCGGCCGTCAGCCCGCACGCCCTCGTCCAGAATCCGGCGGCGCATGACTTCCTTGTTCAGGTAATAAAGGGCATCGGCGATCTCCGCTTCCCGCTCCGGGAACTTTTCGGACAGGGCGGTGAGCACTTCTTCCTTTGTTTTGGCTTCCCGGGTCTGACGCTCATAGCGGTCAAAGGTGTCAAAGGTCCAGCGGGCCTTTTCCAGAGCAAACTCCCGAACCGCCTGCTTTACGTCGTCGCCGGTGGTGTTCAGGGGAACCGTTACCTTTTCCTTGCCGATGTCCGCCACGATCATTTCCTGGAATTCCACCAGCTTCTTGATGGCTTCGTGGGCAAAGAGGATGCCGTCCAGCATGACGTCCTCGCTCAGCTCATTGGCGCCGGCTTCCACCATCATGATGGCGTCCTTTGTGCCTGCCACATACAGGCTCATATCGGACCGGGCGCGCTCCTCCTCATCGGGGAGCAGCACATACTCTCCGTCCACGCGTCCCACATGCACGCTGCCGGTGGGGCCGCCCCAGGGAATATCGCTCACGGCGATGGCAATGGAGGAACCGATCATGGCGGGGATTTCCGGGGGCACGTCCTGCTCCACGCTGAGGATGGTCACAACCACCTGCACGTCATTGCGCATGCCCTTGGCGAACAGAGGCCGAAGGGGACGGTCAATGAGGCGGCAGGTGAGGGTTGCCTTGTCGGTGGGACGGCCTTCGCGCTTGATGAAGCCTCCGGGGATCTTGCCCACGGAATACTGCTTCTCCTCCACATCCACGGCAAGGGGGAAGAAGTCCACACCCTCACGGGGCTGGGCTGCCATGGTGGCGTTCACCATCACCACCGTGTCTCCAAGGTGAACCCAGACAGAGCCGTTGGCCTGTTCACAGTACTTGCCGAATTCCAGGGTCAGTTTCCGGCCGGCCAGATCCATGGTATAGGACTTGTAATCCATGCTGTACTCCTTTTTCGGTCGTCCTCGCGGGTGCTATCTATAAAAACCCCTATGGGATTTCTAGGGGATAACATCCGCAAGGCAGTGGAATGCGTCTTTCCGGGACGGAAAGACGCTGGGTGAAATCAGAAGGAAAGCCGCCGGCAGGTTTCCCTGACCGGCGGCCATCTTCGATCAGCGAATCTGAAAAGACTTCCTCAGCCTTACTTGCGCAGGTTGAGCCGGGCGATCAGGGTACGATAGCGCTCGATATCGGTCTTTTTCAGGTATTCCAGCATGCCGCGGCGGCGTCCGACCATCAGCAGAAGACCACGGTTGGAATGGTGGTCATTCTTGTTCTTCTTCAGATGCTCGTTGAGATTGTTGATCCGGTCTGTAAGAAGGGCAATCTGCACTTCGGGGGAACCGGTATCACCGGGGTGCTGGGCATAGGCGGCGATGATTTCAGACTTGGTCATGACAAAAATCCTCCATTATTCTCCCCTGGGGAGTTTTTCAGGGCAACGCCCCAGATCAATCGCCAGAAACACAGAACCGAGGCGGAGTAAGCTCTGGCCCGAGTTCCTGGTTCAAATCCGGGGCACATTGTAACAGATTCGGCGGGGTTTGTAAACACGCCGTATGAAATTCAAAAGGCCGAATCAGGCCGGAAACGGGACTTTAGGGTGCACTTCCGCCCCGATAGAAGAAGATCCCTCCGTATCCTGTCCCCCAGGCTTCATGGCACATCTCGTCCAGCGCTTCTTCCAGCTTCACATCCCCGAACAGGTCCGGAGCGGCTTCCATGGCGATGGCAAGGGAGGAGACCAGACGCAGATGGGGCTCATCCATAAAGTCGGAGGAAAGAAGGAGGACATGATCCTTCCGTACAGCCTCGGTTTTCTCAAAGCCCTCCCGGGCAAGAATCGAACGGCGCAGGGCATCCGCACGCAGGGGAAGCAGGACGTTTCTCCCCAGAACGCCCTCCTCTGAGATCTTAACGATCACCCCGGGGTTCTTGCGGACAATCCATCTGTCGTCCACGATGAGGTTTTCCTCCATCAGGCGGGAAGATACGTCATAGGCCCCGGAAGACAGGATCAGAAGATGCTCCGGGGAGGCGCGGAAGACCGTCTCGTGGTCCCGGACCGTTTCCAGGTACACGGGAGAGCGCTGGCACTCAAAAAGCGATTTCATGCGCTCACTGAGGAGAACCTTGTAATAGGTTATGGCTGAATCCGACGCTTCCGCGTCGTGAGATACCCCAAGGGTATCCGCCTGAGGATCCGTCAGAGTCTGCAGAGCGCTCCTGTCACCCTCCTCCCGGAGCCGGTCCCTTTTCACCCCCGCATCCTCCGATGACTCCGGCGCACCTTCTCCCTCGCCGGGGACGTCAAGAATGTGACTCTGGCCTGAACGGATTTCCGCCTCCGCCAGATCATCATGCTCCAGACGGTCGGATTCGGGGTTTTCCCGGCTTTTCCCCTCCTCCTCTGAAAAGCCGTCCGGTTCATTGCCGGGATCCGGTTCCATGGCTTCTGTCCCTTCCTTTTCGCTGTCTGAGGAAACCATGGAGAGGGAGGAATCCATGACATTGCCCGGCTGTCCTTCCGGCATCACGCGGGAGCGGCAGGAGGAGAGGAGCGGCAGCAGAAGGAGAAAAGTCAGAAGGAGCAGCGCTTTGCGAAAGGTATCTTTCATATCCACACCCCTTCTCTGTATTTCAGGCGGAACCGTGCACGAAAGCTGCATTTCCCCTTCAGCACCTTTCCGGTCTCCTCCAGAAGCGTCAGCATGTCCTTCCGTGTCTCCTCCCGCAGGGAATGCTCACTGTAGGCGGCTTCCTCAAAAGCCTCACTCAGGGACTGAAAGCGCCGGATGTAGTCAGGGGAAAACAGGCCCGTCAGGGCCGGGGACCAGCGGACATAGGGAAGGTTTCCGGATCCGATGCCTGCTTCCTCAAGCCAGACTGTGACGGACTGGAAGATGGCGCAAAGGGCTGTATGAAGGTCTTCCGACAGATACCGTTCCCGGAGGGCTTCCCTTTTCCGGTGGTACACGACGGAGAGCAGAAAGGGAAGGAAGGGCACAAGCAGAAGAACGGGAATCAAAAGAATCCGGAGGATAATTTCCAGAATATGCATCCAGTCCGGCCTGGAGATTTCCGACTGCTTACGGGTGACCTCCCTGTAATCCTGTCCTTCCCGGGAAGCGGAATTCCCTTCTTCTCTGGTCATGAAATGGGTATGTCTTGTCTCCTTTTCCGTCTCCGAAAGAGAACTTCCGGAGGAGGAAACAGCGGTCACACCAGGGGTCAGACGGTCCCGGATTCGCTCGGAGAATTCCTCAAGCGCGGGATCCACTCCTGGGAGGAGAAGGAGGACGGTGAGGGAGAGAAGGATGACAGCGGCAGAAAGAGGCAGGAATATCTTCAGACGGAAAGGGCGGCACAGGAAGAGGAGAAGAAGAAAGTGCAACGGGATCTGGATCCAGGCGGGGAGGGAAAGTCCAAGGTAGATCTGTCCCATGTCCAGAAGCGAGATGACCGCAAGGGCCAGAAGATGGCTTCCTGTCAGGAAAAGAAGCGCGAGAAGCACAAGGCCCGAGGCAATGAGGAGAAAGACGGACAGGATGGGGGACGCGTCAGGGGACACCTGAAAAAATGCATACCGGTAGGTGTTGGAGGCTTCACTCAGACGGAACAGGTCATTGCAGATGGAAAGGCATCCCTGCCGGGCGGCGGGGAGCAGGAAAAGAAGAAAAAGGAGCAGGAAAAGAAGAAGGATGAGAAGGAACCGTACCTTCCGCCGCGTCCTGTCAGGGGCTGGAAGCGCGCTGCCGGGAACCGGATCCGGGCATGGGACGGTCTGGGATTCAGAGGCGTCCGTGAAGGAGGAGCGGAGAAGGAGCTGTCCGCGCTTGGCGGAGAGCTTCCAGTGAATCCGGTTCACCGGATCTCCGGGAACAAAGGTGCGAATGTCACAGGGTTCCTCCTGTGTACGGAACTGAGGCCGGACACGGGGAAGGGATTCCATCCGGCGCTTTGACTCCCTCCTGAAAATGAGACGGGCCAGGGGCGGGATGAGGGGTATGAGGAGGGTGGCAATGAGGAGGATCCGGGTGCCGGCATTGTTTTCAAACAGATACAGGGCAAGGATCAGCAGCAGGAAAAAGGTATAGCCCATGATTCTCCGGATCATTTTCTGCAGCACTTTTGATCTCAGCAGCTTTCGCTATTGCCTTCACAAAAGCGACCAGCTCATAGCGAATACCTTCACCTTCCAGCGGATAAAAATATCGCTTGTTATTCTGCATCTGTTCAAATCTGATCTCGAAATAATCTGTCTTCCACCAAGGTGCAGGCACATAGATATACCCTTTCGTCCCTGATATGACGAGTTCTCCCTCGGACTTTACTCCCCGTCCGACTTTCGCGGATGCGACTGCATTGTCATACAGAAAATCAACTTTCGAGAACAAGTCGAACTTGTGCTCGGAATCAAGATACAAACTGCTGATGTTCACATTGCGGTAGTCTGTTCCCAGGATCTGAAAGATCGGCAGGAATGCCGTAGGTCCCCAGGCGCAGATGCTGTTCCACACATGACCGATATCTTCCTGTTTCAGGTCGCGAATGCTAGTGCATGTAGCATCGACAGACACAACTTTTCCTATTCTTCCGCCTTTGACCAGGAGAAGCAGACGATCATACGCCGTCGAATAAGCAGTCTTGAGCGACTCCATCAGGAT
>CACYGY010000017.1 GCA_902774025.1 uncultured Eubacteriales bacterium | reverse complement strand
TTGCCCTGTCTGTTCATCTGGAGGCGAAAACCGCCTATCTGTGCGAGGTGTTTGCCGCAGGAGGCGCGGAAATGTATGTCACCGGCTCCAATCCCCTGTCCACCCAGGATGATGTGGCAGCCGCTCTCGTCAGTGAAGGGATGAATGTCTTCGCCTGGCACGGGGCAACCATGGAGGAATACAGTGAGCACATCCGGCAGACGCTTTCTCATCATGCGAACATCATCATTGATGACGGCGGAGATCTGGTGCACATGCTTCACACGGAAATGCAGGATGAACTGAAGTATGTGATTGGCGGATGTGAGGAAACCACCACGGGCATTATCCGACTCATGGCCATGCAGCGGGAGGGGAAACTCCGCTTCCCCATGGTGAAGGTGAACAATGCTGACTGCAAGCATCTGTTTGATAACCGTTACGGCACCGGTCAGTCTGTCTGGAACGGCATCAACAGGACCACGAATCTCATTGTGGCAGGAAAGCACGTGGTCGTCGCCGGCTACGGCTGGTGCGGAAAGGGCGTGGCCATGCGGGCCAAAGGCCTGGGTGCGAAGGTCATTGTGACCGAAGTGGATCCCATCAAGGCCATTGAAGCGGTGATGGACGGTTTTGAGGTTATGCCCATGCATGAGGCCGCCGGTATCGGTGACTTCTTTGTGACGGTTACCGGATGCTGCGGCGTAATCTCAGAGCCTGATTTTCTGGAAATGAAGGAAGGCGCAATCCTGTGCAATGCGGGACACTTTGATGTGGAAGTCGATGTGAAGCGGCTGAGTGAGATTGCTACGGAAATCCATGAGATGCGGGATCACATCATGGGTTATACGCTGAAAAACGGCAGGCACCTCTACGTGCTGGCTGAAGGCCGGCTGGTCAATCTCGCGGCCGGAGACGGCCATCCCGCCGAAATCATGGACATGAGCTTCGCCATTCAGGTCATGAGCGCGAAATACCTGGTGGAAAACGAAGGCAAACTGACCGATCTGCTGATTGATGTGCCGCGGGAGGTGGATCTGGAGATCGCCAACCGCAAACTGACTTTTCTTGGGATCAGGATAGACCGTCTGACTCCGGAGCAGGAAGCCTACCTCAACAGCTCAGCGATCTGAAGGAGAAGACAAATCTGATATGAACACACTGATTCACAGCGGCCTGGTTCTGCTTCTGGACGGGGATGGATGGCGATATGAGCGCAGGGATATCCTGATTCACGAAAAACGGATTGCAAAAATCGGCATCATACCGCCTTCTGATGACGTCACGCTCATTGATGCAGAAAACATGCTGGTGATTCCCGGGCTGATCAATACGCATACCCATGCCTATATGACCATTTTCCGGAATTTTGCAGATGATATGTCCTTTTTTGACTGGCTGGACAGAATGCTTCAGGTCGAAGAGGGCATGACGGAGGAAGATATCTACTGGACCACACTCCTGGCTGTTTCCGAGATGATCCGGACAGGCACCACCTGTTTTGTGGACATGACCATCAAGTCTGCCCAGGAAAAAACGGGACCGCGTTCCGCAGTGGCCGGAGCGGTCAGGGATTCCGGCATACGCGCCGTGATCTCCAGAGGACTCGCGGGTGTATCCGATTCCGATGAATCGATCATGAAATACGGCCAGGCAGTCCGCGAGATGGAAATGTTTGGAGACGAAAGCCGCATTCAGTTCATCCACGGACCTCATGCGCCATACAGCTGCAAGGCGGATTATCTCAGGAAGCTCACCCGCTCCAGTGCTGACCGGGGTATCGGCCAGACCATTCATCTGTCGGAAAGTCAGGATGAGATGGAAAAAGCGGCAGTGAAATTCGGGACAACCCCGATTCAGTATGTGAACAGTCTGGGGGTTTTCGACGTACCCGTCATCGCAGCGCACTGTGTTTACGCCAATGATGAGGACATCCGGATCATGGCTGAAAAACAGGTCAGCGTCGCTTTGTGTCCCAGGAGCAACATGAAACTTGGAAATGGCTTCGCCCCGGCGGAGGCATTCCTGAACGCGGGCATCAATGTGTGTCTTGGCACAGACGGATGCGGAAGCAATAATGCCCTGAACATGTTCCAGGAGATGGGCGCCGCTTCCCTGGTTTACAAGGGCGCAAGCCGCAAACCGCAGTGTGTGGGTGCGGGGGAAGTGCTGAAAATGGCAACCGTCAACGGAGCCAGAGCCATTGGGCGTGAAAAGGAACTTGGCGTCATTCGGGAAGGTGCTCTTGCGGATCTTGTTCTTGTGCGTCTGAACGAACCGCAGTTTCAGCCCATGAACAGCATTATTTCCGGACTTGTGTATTCATCCACAGGCCGGGAAGTGGACACCGTTCTGGTGGACGGAAAAATCCTGTTGGATCATGGCAGACTGACGACCATCGATGAAAACCAGGTCTATGAAGCCTGCCGCGGGATCACGGAACGTCTGAATATGGAACAGGTGTCCAGAATCCCGGAACACACGCCGGCCACCCATCCGGAATCATAAGACGAATAGGAGTCCATGCTGCAGCCGGATTTCGTACAGGAGAAGTATGGATCTGAATTCGGTCAGAAGGACGATGATGTTCGGCTCACTTTTTCCGGGAATTTATCCCGATTCTCTCAGAGAATGAAACTTGAATTCTCTTGTGAGGTATATGAAAATCTGATAAAATATTCGGGATTCTAAGGAGGAGGAAGCCCTGCATGAGTCAGACCTGTGAATTAATTCAGGAAGGCAAATCCAAGCGGGTATATGCCACCACAGATCCGGAAACAGCGGTTCTGTATTTCAAGGACGAGGCCATGGCTTTTCACGGGCTGAAACGTGGGAAGATCCTGGGCAAGGGCGAAGTCAACAATGCCATGTGCAAAACCTTCTTCGGGCTGCTCTCACAGCATTGTATTCCGAATCATTACATTCATCAGCTAGACGCCCGGCAGAGTCTGATCCGGAGATGTACGATGATTCCCATTGAAGTGAAGGTCAGAAACCGGGTAGCCGGAAGCCTGGAGCAAAGAACCGGGCTTCCAGGGGGAACCATCATGGACCCGCCTGTGGTGGAGTTTAACTACAAAAATGAAGAGCTGGACAATCCGCTGATCAACATTTCCCATATTCTGGCGATGCACCTGGCCGGAAGGGAAGAAATGGACTATATAACGGATGTAGCTCTGCAGATTAACGCCATCATTACGGGATACATGAGGGATATTGGAATTGAGCTGATCGATTTCAAGCTGGAATTTGGCAGATTTCATGATGAGATTCTGGTAGCGGATGAAATCTCACCGGATGTAGCGCGGTTCTGGGACGCCCGAACCCATGAGCCCCTGGATATTGACCGGTTCCGGCGGGACCTGGGAGATACGGAACAGGCCTATCAGGAACTTCTTCACCGGATGATGGGCATTGAAGAAGAATAAGTGACAGAATCGAGCCTGAATATGCAAAAATCAATTGTATCCTTCATTCCTCTGGGACTGTTGATCCTCTTCTCGCTGTTTATTTTCTCCCCCTGTGCGGCAGAGACGGAGCTTTCCCTGGATTCCACGATGTTCATCGAATCCGGAGAGGCAGAGGCCGAAACATCTTCTCTTCCCACTTTGCAGTCAAAAAGCGATTTTCCACCCCTGAATGCTCAGGGGTTTTTGGATGAGGGCGAGTTTGTCTTTGAAGATACGGAAAAAGGCATCTGGCGGTATTGCTCCGAAACACTGAGGATTGAAATCTTCCGGAAGGAACAGGACAAGCCCAAAGAAATCTGGTATGAGGCTGAAGTCTGGGCCGCAAATGGAGAAATCTTCCACATGATTCCCCATGACCCGGAGCACAGAATGAGTAGTCTGGAATATCCTTACAAAATTGCCCGGGAAAACAAAACGGTTCTGGCTGTAAACAGTGACTTTGCACATCTTCGGATTTCGCAGAGATCCCGTCCGGGCATTTTGCTCAGGGACGGGGGAATCGTCAGTAAACAGACGATAAAGAGCGGCAGCAACACATTTCCGAATCTGGATACCCTGGCTTTGTTTCCGGACGGCAATATGGAGGTATTCCTCTCTGATGAACTGGATCCGGAAGCCTATCAGACCATGGGGGCCCTGGATGTACTGGCCTTCGGGCCCTATCTGATCAGAGATGGGATCCTGAATGAATCCGGTCTGAAAAAGTACGGAAGAAGCAACGCCCAGAGGACAGCCGTTGGTATGATCGAAAAAGGTCATTATATGGTCATGATGCTGGAAGGAAGGCATTCAAACAGCAAGGGCGGACCGATTTCCTTTCTGGCGGAGAAGCTTCTGGAAAAAGGCTGTGTCAATGCCATGAATCTGGATGGTGGCCAGTCCTCCACCATCCTCTTTATGGGAAAGCAAATCTGCTGTGTCCTGAACGACTACGGCAGGCAGGCCAGCGCAAGAAAAAGCGCGGAAATACTTGGTATCGGACAATCTGAAAGCGTGGCGGACATGGATGAAAAGATGAGTTCTGTCCGGCCCTGACCTGTGTTTCTTCAGAAATAAATACGTCTGTTTCAGTTGCATGAGTTAAGAAATTGTGGTAGCATCAAGGACGTGTCTTTGACGGAATCAAGGGCATCATACCACAGGAGGGGAAAGGCTGTATATGTATAGTGTCGAGAAAATTGCTTCCAATAAAATTCGCGTAGAATTCAAATTCCCTGTTGAAGAAGTCAGCAAAGCTTACCAGAATGCTTACCTTTCCCTCCGCGGGAAGGTTTCCATTCCCGGATTCCGCAGAGGGAAAGCTCCCCGTGTGGTCATTGAGCGTATGTACGGAAAGGATTTTTTCGCGATTGACGCACAAGATACCGCTATTAACAAAGCTTATGGTGAGTTTTATAAAGAGAACATGGACACTATCGTGGGGAGGCCCGAACTCAAGAGTTCCAGTTTCCAGGAAGGTGAAGAAGGGGTTTTCGTGATCGAAGTCTTCATCCAGCCTGATGTGATCCTTCACGATCTGGATCAGATTGAGGTTTCCGTCCCCCGGACAGAAGTGACGGAAGAGATGATTCAGCAGCGGATTGACCGGGATCGGCGGAAACTCAGCAGGACGGTTGAGGTTACCGACAGGGGAATCCAGAATGGGGATCAGGTGGAACTCAGCTATGCCGGAACGATTGACGGTGTGGCTTTTGAGGGTGGCAGTGCTGAAAACTATACGCTGACGATCGGGTCCAATACCTTTATCCCCGGATTTGAAAGTCAGATGGTCGGATTGTGCGTGGGAGATGAAAGCGATCTTCCCGTGACTTTCCCCAAGGAGTATTCGAATCAGGAACTGGCCGGTAAGAATGCAGTTTTCCATGTTGTGGTTCATTCCATCCATTACAGTGAACTTCCTGAAATGGATGACGACTTTGCCTCTGACGTAAGCGAGTTCTCAACCTTTGGTGAGTATCGTGAAAACATTGTGTCCAAGCTGAAGGAAGAAACTGACAGACAGCTCTCCGACACGATTGTCGGCATGGCGATGAAATTCGTCTCGGATCACGCCGAAATTGACATCCCCGATATCATGGTCGAAGACCAGGCGAGGAGTGAAATGGAATCCTTTAGTCGGGAACTTGCCATGTATGGCATGACCATGAAGGATTATCTGCAGCGGTCCGGAGTGAAGGAAGAGCAGATGCTGGAAATGTTCAGGCCCAATGCGCTGGAACGTGTCAAAAATGAATTGTGCCTGCTTCAACTGGCCAAAGAGTGGTCAGTGAATCCTTCGGATGAGGAGATTCTGGCCTCCGCAAGGAAGCAGGGCAAAAAAGAGGACTGCACCCTGGAGGATCTGACTACCTATGAAATCAGTAACGCGACCTGGGCTGCAAGCGTCATGCTGATTCACGATAAGCTGAAAGAACTGGCGAAGGTGACCTATGTGGATCCTCAGAAGGAGACCGATGATGATTTTGGCGCATCTGATGAGGAAACAGCAGAACCTGAAGAAAGCGGGAATGAATGATACTCTGAGGAGGGTGGCCGGACAGAAGCTCCGGCTGCCCTTCCCTTCGATTCACAGGCTGAAAGGAACTGTATGCCATGAGTTTTATTCCGTATGTAGTTGAACAGACCAGTCGGGGAGAACGTTCCTACGATATTTATTCCCGCCTTTTGAAGGACAGGATCGTCTTCCTTGGTGGAGAAATCGATGACAGGGTCGCCAATACTGTTGTGGCGCAGATGCTCTTCCTGGAAATGGAAAACCCTGACCAGGATATCAGTCTCTATATCAACAGTCCGGGTGGATCTGTCACTGCCGGCATGGCAATCTATGATACCATGCAGTATATCAAGCCGGATGTGAGAACGGTCTGTATCGGGATGGCCGCCTCCATGGGCGCATTCCTGCTCATGAGCGGTGCGAAGGGGAAGCGTCTTGCTCTGCCCAATGCGGAGGTCATGATTCACCAGCCTCTCGGTGGCGCTCAGGGACAGGCTACCGATGTGGCCATCCGTGCCGAATGGCTGATGAGAACCAAGAAAAAGATGCTGCAGATGATGGCTGATATGACAGGTCAGTCACTGGAAAAGCTGCAGGCTGACTGCGAAAGGGATTACTTTATGACCGCGCAGGAAGCACTGGACTATCATATCATCGACGAGATTTACAGTTCCAGAAACGGCTCAGACAATTAAGAGGTACTTATGGCAAAAGATGATTATCTCCGGAATAATATCCACCGCTGTTCCTTCTGTGGCAAAACGCAGAGTCAGGTGAAACGGTTGGTGGCCGGTCCGAATGTCTTTATCTGTGATGAATGTATCGGTTTATGCCATGAAATCGTGACTCGTCAGAACGAAGAGTTCGATTCGGAAGGAACCAATGTGGCGGTGGAAGGGCTGCCGACGCCCGCGGCCATGAAGGAGAAGCTGGATGAATATGTGGTGGGGCAGGATCAGGCCAAGCGCACCCTGTGCGTAGCTGTCTACAACCATTATAAACGCATCAGCCAGAAACGGGGCAAGAACGAGAATGCAGAACTGATCAAATCCAATGTTCTGATGATCGGACCTACCGGTTGCGGAAAAACGTATCTGGCTCAGAATCTGGCAAAGTTCCTGAATGTTCCCTTTGCCATCGCAGACGCCACCAGTCTTACGGAAGCAGGCTATGTGGGTGAGGATGTGGAAAATGTTCTGCTCCGTCTCATCCAGGCCGCAGATTTTGATATCAAGGCTGCCCAGAGGGGTATCATCTATATTGATGAGATCGATAAGATTTCCAGAAAGAGTGAAAATCCATCCATCACCAGGGATGTCAGCGGCGAGGGTGTTCAGCAGGCGTTACTGAAAATCCTGGAAGGCACGATTGCCCAGGTTCCGCCCCAGGGCGGCCGTAAACACCCGCAGCAGGAAATGATCGCCATTGATACCACGAACATACTTTTCATCTGCGGTGGTGCTTTCGAAGGGCTTGTGCCCATCATCGAGAATCGCATTGGCAAGAAGATGCTGGGGTTTGGCGCAGAACTGCAGAGTGTCAAGGATAAGGACATCTCAGAGGCGCTGAAAGCACTGGAGCCGGAGGATCTGACCAAGTACGGTCTGATTCCCGAACTGGTGGGAAGGCTTCCTGTCAATGTCACACTGGACGCACTGGATGAGGACGCTCTTGTCAACATTCTGACGCAGCCCAAGAATGCCCTGTGCAAGCAGTATGCCAAGCTCCTTTCCATGGACGGGGTAAAGCTTGAGTTTACTCCGGACGCTGTCCGGGCAATCGCTCAGCAGGCTATTAAACGGAAGACAGGCGCCAGAGGTCTCCGCGGTGTCGTCGAAAAAATCATGCTGGATACCATGTTCGAGCTGCCCAGCCGTCATGATGTTGAGAAATGTATCGTGGATGAAGACACGGTAAGGAATTTCGAGAAGCCAAAGCTAATCATGAAGAGCGAGCGCCTGGAAAAGAAGTCTGCTCGTCCGTCTCTTCCTGCATCGGTATAATGCGGAACGACAGACTGTGCCTGTCCTTTGTTCTTCAGGGCATTCATGACATACTTCACAGATTCGGATGTATTTTCATAAACAGCGGGCGTTATCATCCTTCATCTGCAGATCCGGCTTAACTGAATGCACCCTGTGAAACAGAGCTCATGAGGTACAAATCACCAGATTTCGGTTTCTTCACAGTCCAGATCGGTGTCAGATGTACTCATCGGCTTCTCTCCCGACCTCCGTACATTGTCGTAAAAGTGACTCAAATCCTTTCTGCCTGGGGATTGAGTCATTTTTTCTGCCCACTCTTGAATAAGCCCGGAACAAGTTGTTAAGGATCTTGTACCGTGAAAATGACGCAGATGGTTATTGGGCGGAGCAGTGTCCGTGCTGTACACGCATATGAATAGGCAATTGCATAAACCCACTGCTGCCTGTGTCAGTCACTTGAAGGGTAGGATGGTCTTGAACATTTTCAGAGGTTGTGCTGTATGGAAAGGAATCCGATGAAGGAGAGCAGGGATTGACGCACAGCGGAGCGGTGGCTCAAAGAACCGGACCCAGTGACCATCACCGGAATCATCCACGATGTTACACACATCGAAAGAACCTGAAATACCACTCGCCTTCCATCAGAAACCTTTCCGTCCATTGACATCCTTCTCCGCCTCACCGGGCATGTTCAGGGATGGCGTTTTGTCAGGTTGTACCGTTTGGGGACTTTTCAACCAATGTTCCTGTCTCGGAGCCAGTCACAGAAGCTTTTACCTGATGGTTCTCCTTTTCCAGATGACTTCCATGGATCACATCATTGACGGAAAAGCGATGGAATCCTTCCGCAAAAGGCCAGGGGAGAGCAATGATCCGGCCAACTGCCGAATCTGGGTATCAGAATTGATGGATGTCATTCAGCAGGATCACTTCCGGGTATCAAAACCCAAAATCGCACGATCTTCCGATACCCAAGAAATTGTCACCCGTTTCGGGAAAGGGGGTTGCAATTCTGCGAAAACGTGATAGAATGTCCTCGTTGTTGCAAGGGGTTTTAGCTCAGTTGGTTAGAGCGTCACGTTGACATCGTGGAGGTCGGAGGTTCGAGCCCTCTAAACCCCATTAATGGTGGCTGATCGTAGATCAGCTTTTTTTTATTCAAAACACAGCTTTTCCGGAACAGATAATGGCAGTCTCTGCCAGATCGCTCCGAAAAAGCTGTGCGTGATTCTACCAGGACGGGATCAGCCTCCGGCAGTCACCGGAGGTGGTATGTCTCTGTCTGTGCTCCGAAAAAAACAACAAGACCACGCCAGGAGGGATTTCCGGAGCACCCTGGTGTCCTGAACCTCCGGGCAGGACATCGTCACACGTTATGTGTCCGTCGATTCCTTCAGCACTTCATCAATTTTCTGAAGCATCTCCGGTCTCCCTGTTCTGTCCTCACTGGAAAAGCATATTACCTGCCAGGGCTGAACCAGGAGACCACGGCATATGGGAGCAAGGTTTTTCATACGGGCACCCCGGCTGATTTTATCCGATTTGGTGGCCACCACGGTAAAGGGGATATTCATTTCCCGGATATACTGATTCATCTGATGATCATCCTGCGTAGGCTCATGACGGATATCCACAAGGGAGAAAACATGACAAAGATGCCTTGACTGGGTGAAGTATGAATCCATCATGGCACCCCATGTGGCCTGCTCACTGCGGCTCACCTTGGCATACCCGTAGCCCGGAAGATCGATGAGATGAAAGCTGTTGTTAATCAGAAAAACATTGATCAGCCTTGTCTTACCGGGGGTGGAAGAGGTTCTGGCGAGCTTGGACTGTCGGGTCAGACAGTTAATCAGGCTGGACTTTCCCACATTGCTTTTCCCAACCACGGCAATCTGGGGAAGACCACAGTCGGGAAAATCCTCATGATATTTTGTCATGGACGTAACGAAGGAAGCACGGTTGATTTCGGGAATAGTCCCGGGATCAGTGTGTTCATGCATGCGGGGTATCCCATCCTTTCGGCAATTCAGTCAGTGCTTCGCGGAGGACTTCCTCAATGGTATCCACAGCGGTAACGCGGAACTGGGATATGACATGGGCCGGTATCTCTTCCAGGTCCTTCATGTTTTCCCGGGGAAGAATCAGTGTCTGAATCCCGGCACGGTAGGCTGCCAGTGTTTTTTCCTTCAGACCCCCGATGGGCAGGACCCGGCCACGAAGCGTAATCTCACCGGTCATGGCTGTATCCTGCCGCACGGGGATACTGGTCAGGGCAGAGACAATACTTGTGATGAGCGTCACGCCGGCAGAAGGTCCGTCCTTGTCCACCGCGCCTTCCGGAATGTGAATATGCAAATCCGTTTTCTGATAAAAATCGTCATCGATCCCCAGCATTCTGGAATGGGCGCGGACCCAGCTGAAAGCTGCCTGTGCGGATTCTTTCATGACATCTCCCAGTTTGCCTGTGGTCGTAAGAACCCCTTTCCCCGGCATGACGGTACACTCCACCTCCAGGGTTTCACCGCCCACCTGTGTATATGCCAGGCCAACTACGGTCCCGATCAGCGGACGCTTCTCCGGCATTTCCCGGGTATACCTCGTAGCCCCCAGATAATTATGCAGGCGTCCGGCGTCAATGGTTATGCTTACAGCATGGGTATCCAGCATTTCCACCACACTTTTGCGCACGATCTTTGCCAGAACTCGCTCCAGGGTACGAACGCCCGCTTCCCGGGTATATCCCTCAATCACGGAGCGCATAATATCGGAAGAAATCTGGATTTGATCCGCCTTCAGCCCGTGCTCCCTGGCCTGTTTGGGAAACAGATGCAGCGTGGATATATGGAGTTTTTCCTCCTCGGTGTAGGAAGGCACTTCAATGATCTCCATCCGGTCCAGGAGCGGTGCAGGAATCGTTTCCGCGGAATTGGCAGTGGTGATGAACATGACCTTACTCAGGTCAAAGGGAATCTCCATGTAGTGATCCCGGAAACTCATGTTCTGTTCGGAATCCAGCACTTCCAGCATGGCAGAGGCGGGATCACCCCTCAGGTCACTGGACATTTTGTCGATTTCATCGAAAAGGAAAACCGGATTCATCACGCCGGCATGCCGGATTCCGGAGATAATCCGCCCGGGAATGGAACCCAGATAAGTCCTCCGGTGACCTCGTATCTCAGCTTCATCCCGAACTCCGCCCAGGGACATCTGAATGAATTCCCGTCCCACCGCCTTGGCAATCGCCCGAACAATGCTCGTTTTTCCCACACCGGGCGGACCGACAAAACACAGAATGGGACCGCGGAGGTCACGCTTGACCTGAAGGACTGCCAGGTATTCAATGATGCGTTCCTTAACCTTTTCAAGTCCGTAATGATCGTCATTGAGAACCTTACGAGCCCTGTCAAGATCCAGATTATCCTCTGTGGTTTTTTCCCAGGGCATTTCCAGAATCCATTCCACATAATTCAGGCTGATGGCCATTTCAGGAGAACCCGGTGCCATTCTTGACATGCGCTCGATTTCTTTGCTGCATTTAGTCCTGGCTTCTTCGTTCATTGGAGTCCTGGCCAGCCGCTCCCGGAGCTCATCCAGCTCAGTGGATTCCGTTTCACCCAGTTCATTCTGATACGCCCGAATCTGTTCCCGGAGATAATAATCCTTCTGGTTTTTTTCCACTGCGTCATGCACCTGGGCCAGAATCTTCTGCTCCAGGGATGCAATCTCCGTTGCCTGGGCGTGCATGCGACTGATTCTTTTCAGTCGCTCCGCAATGTCGATGGTTCCCAGAATCTCCTGCCGGTCTGTCAGGCTGGTCAGGGTTCCGGAAGCCAGGAGGTCCGCATAAACATTGGCATCGTTCTGCATGAGAATGGATTCAGCCATATCGTTTGTCACCTTCTGGCTGGTTTTGACATAAATATCGAAAACCTCTTTGGATGCCTGAAGGATCGCGGCCAGCTCCGTTTCCGGTACAGAACAGAAGGAAAGGCGGGTTTCCACCAGTACGGAAGTGTATCCGTCAACCTTCTTCTCTTCCAGAAGCTCCGCCCGGACGACCCCTTCCACAAGGATGCGGACATACCCTCCCGGAAGATTCATTGCCTGAAGAATCCTGGCGATGCAGCCAACTTTGTGGAGGTCATCCAGTGCCGGCTCCTCCTGATCCGGATCTTTCTGCATGGTGACCATGATCAGCTGGTCCGACCGCATGGCTGTCTCAAGGGCGTAGGCAGACGAAAGGCGTCCCACGTCAAAGTTCATGGTCATATCGGGAAAGAGAATCATGTTCCTAAGGGGGACAAGGGGAAGCCATACTTTTCCCTCAGGAACCTTCCGGGCAACCTTCTCCCGGTCTTCCTGCTGTGTGGTTTCCTGAATATGTTCAGACATTCTATTCCTCCATGTGAAATGATCGGGTGATAAAACCGGAAAACAGTCCGGAGTAAGCCGGCCCCTGACCCGTTCAGAGGCGGAGTGCCTTCCTCAGACGGGGTTCAAGCTTTGTGACATATCGCAGGGTCAGAATCGGCAGCAGACGGTCATAGGCCATAAGGCAGACAAGCATGCCCAGGAAAAAAAGGATAGTCATCAGCACGCCTGACTCCCGGAACTCCAGAAGGATCGAATCCAGCCCCAGAAGAAAAATGAGAATCAGATACATGCACCCGACAGACAGCGCGAAAAACATGAGCTTCAGACAGAAACGCACAGGTTTTCCGCCCAGCCGGTCCATTTTCCAGCGGATCAGGGGATAGTATCCGATAAAGACATAGAAGAGGGCCATCTCCTTGTCCATGCCCAGCAGCACTACCAGAATGGATGTGGCAAGATAGGTCAGGCAGGCGGTAGGCACGCCAAAGAAAAGATGCACAGGAATCAGCAGAAGACCGCAGAAGAGGGGTGAGACATAAACCATAACCTGAAGCAGGGAAGAGGTCAGCATCAGAACAAGGGACAGAGCGATGATCATGGCACATAGAGTGATACGCACGGACTGCAGATGAGACGAATCCCTGCGGGAATGATGATTCATCCGCTACCCCCTGTTCCCGGAAAGACGCTGGAAACGGCGAATCCCGGTTTTGACCTGAGGCGTGGGTATGGAGGAAGACTGAGAACGGTTCCGGGTCACATTCAGCACAAGACCCACACCGCCCATATTGGTCACCATGTTGGATCCCCCATAGCTGACAAAAGGCAGTGGGATACCGGTGATGGGCATCAGACCAATGGCCATGCCGATATTCTCGAAGACGTGGAACAGGAGCATGGACATCACACCGATAATAATCAGCGATCCGAAGCGGTCCCGGGTGTAGAAAGCCAGGTACAGCATTCTGAGAATAATGCAGATATAAACCGCCAGGAGGATGACACAGCCAACAAAACCCCACGTTTCCCCAATGGTGGAGAATATGAAATCCGTCCAGTCCGCGGGCACATAGTTCAGCTGAGACATGGCGCCGTCCACAAACATTCCGATACCGGAAACCCCGCCGGCGCCGATGGTGATCTTGGAAAGGGTCTGCTGATAGGCGCCTGAGGAGGAATAGGATTCCGGGTCCAGGAAGGCCAGAATCCGGATCAGGCGGTAACTTTCTGATCCACTGGATACCATATAGGCATACAGAGCCAGAACACCCAGCACACCTACGGCCAGAAAGCTCCACAGAATCTTCATGGGCGTCCCGGCAAAGTAGAGCATGAAGCCGAAAATAAACACGATCACCAACAGGGATCCCATTTCGCCGCTGCCTACAATGATAAAGGTGGGGACGCCCACAAGGAACATGATCTTCCAAAACTCCCGAGGTGTGCTCATGGGTCTTTCGCTCTGTGAAAGCACTCTTGCAAGAATCAGGATCATGGCCAGTTTCACAAACTCAGAAGGCTGAATCGTGAATCCCCACAAAGTATCCAGCCAGGCCTTCACACCTGCGGCCCTGTTGAACACCCACACCACCAGAAGGAGAAGATTCGCCGCAAGAAAAAGAGCTTTGGAATAGCGGCGGAGCATCTCATAGGGAAGTGACATGATCACGGACAGGATCAGAGGTGCCAGAAGCACATACAGACTCTGCCGCATGGCAAAGGAAGACTCGACAATGTGATTCAGAAGGGGAACATCCGACTGTGAACTGGTGGAATATGTGGCCACGGAAACGGCAAGAATGCCAAATACAGCCACCATCATAACCAGGATAATCAGCAGCCAGTCCGTATGGGGACGCGAGCGCCGGTTTTCAGCGATCAATCCGTTTTACCTCCCCGATCATGGGATGGAACATCCTTGAATACCATGGACGGCGATGGCCGTACGCAGGGAAGGGAATGTTGTCCCCCAGCATGCGGCCTGCAATGCGGACCGCCGCCTGCCGGGCCTCACAGTCCAGCTCCATCAGCGAGAAATGATTGAGCTGTGCCCGGTAGACACTGCTGTCATCCGGGACTTCCCCAAGAAGCATGCAGTCAAGGGATGCTGCACAGGAAGCGGCACTGATCATTTCCCCCCGCTCAATCAGCCCCGGCATCAGCCGGTTGACGAGAAGCTTCGGAGCGGGAAGGTCTTTCCGGTCCAGAATGCTGATCACCCGCTCAGCGTCCCGCAGACAGAGATCATCCGGCGTCACCACAAGAATGATTTCGTCCAGAGGCAGTTTCAGAAGATTCCGAAGTCCCTTTTCCACCCCCGCCGGCGCGTCCATCAGAATAAAATCATAGGTTCCCTTGAGTTTCCTGATCATCTGACCCAGGGCTTTCAGGGAAATCTCCTTCACCCGGGAAAACTGCGGGCAGGGAAGGAGGAACAGCCCATCCTGTCCGGGAGAGGGAATGATCGCTTCCTCGGCCTCACAGTGATGATCCAGCACATCCATCAGGTCCATAACAACCCGGTCCTGCAGGGACAGAAGAATATCCTGTCCCCGCAGCCCCACATCCATATCCATGATCAGGACTCTTTTATTCCTTCCGGCAAGTGCCTGCCCGAGGGCTGATGTGAGGGTGGATTTGCCAACACCGCCTTTGCCGCTGGCGGTCAGCCATACTGTACCCATTCCATTTTCCTCCATGTTATGGTGCCAGGCTGTTTCCCGGCGGAAGATCATATTCAACCGTCCTCAGGTTCTGCTGGTCCATATACCACTCTATGAATTCGCGGGCAGCCAGGGAGGCGTTGCCCCCGGACAGTCCGTTGGGAATAAACACCGCCACCGCAATTTCGGGGTTCTCGTAGGGGGCAAAGCAAACAAACCACCCGTTGTTTTCCAGATCGATGGCGGTCGTCTGCGCCGTACCGGTCTTGGCGGCAATCATTTCCCTGTATTTCCAGTTCTTGAAATACTTGCCCGCGGTTCCGTCCTGTTCATCCACAACGCCCTTCATGCCTTCATGAATATAGGGAAGATAGACGTCCATGTTTTCCAGCGTATTGATCAGCTGCGGCTCTCTCTGGGAAAGAATTTCTCCCTCAGGGGAAGTAATGGAGTCCACAAGGGAAAGGTTATAGACCTTGCCCCCGTTGGCAACGGCGCACACATACCGGGCCACAGCCACGGGTGTCAGCACGGTAACCGACTGTCCAATGGCTGTCAGGATAGTCTGAGATCCACCCCATTTGATGGTGTTGAGATAGTTGTAGGTGTCGGAAATGATCGTCCGGGTATAGACCATTTCCTTGGTCATACCCAGCTCTTCCATGAGAATGGAGCGCATGGATGACAGCCATCCGTTCTGACCGGTGTTGACAGCCATATCCATGAGCCGCTTGGTACACACACTAAGACGGTTGTCATCGTACTCGATATTCCGGCTCTGTCCGCATTCCTTCAGGTGTTTTTTGATGGCATTGAAGACGATGATGGGAAGGGATGTGTCCTGATTCGCCTCATTCATGGCCTTGGTGGTGTCATACAGGGTATTCTGGCATCCCACCACGCTTCTGACCTCACCGGGCAGATCGATGCCGGTGCGACTGGTGAGCCCGAACAGGGAGGCATAGCGGTAAAGCCGCTCCTCACCCAGTCGGGAGCCAAGCTCATAGAAGAAATAATTGCAGGAATGCTTCAGACCGTCCACAATGTTCTGATTAGCATGCTTGTACAGGTATCCCTTGGAAATCCAGCATTTGGGAGCGGTAGCCTCGTCCGCATTGTACTTCTTGAAATAGCCCATGTCAGTGATCAGTTCCGTGGGAGTCAGTTCACCCTCGTTCAGAGCCCCGTATCCTGTCACCATCTTGAAAATGGATCCAGGGGTTCCCCTGGCATGAATGCCATAATTCAGAAGAAGATTCCGTTTGTCCTGAAGAATGGTGACGGCATCCGCGCCGCCTGCCACAAGGGCATTGAGATCATAGGTGGGATAGTTTGCCATGGCCAGCACACGGTCTTCCATGTCCAGAACCACCAGACACCCGTGTTCGGCCAGTTTCAGCGGATACTTGTCCCAGTCCCGGTTGGCGATATCATTCTTGTTTTCCTCAAGCCACTTGTCATCCACCATTTTTTTCTCCTGAACGTCCCGGGTGTCATTGACGTTCTGGGCAATGGCGCGTTCAGCCTGCTGCTGATAGGAGGCGTGGATGGTAAGCTTGACGTTGTTGCCGTCCTGAGGTTCCACATACTCCAGTTCCCGGACCACCTTGGAGTACTGGTCACGCTCCACAATACGATAGCCCTGACGGGAAGAAGAATTCTGCGTCAGCCAGTCCTCCATGGATGACTCAATGCCATCCCGGCCAATGGTATCGTTGTAAGAGTATCCTTTGGTCTGCAGGGTTGCCCACATGCTCTGGGAGGGAATGGCGCCAATGTACCCGATGACCTGGGCTGCCAGGGTGGATTTGGGATAGACCCGCTTGGTGCCGATGGCGATTTCCATGCCCGGAAGCATCATGGACCGGGTTTCCACCTCTATGACGGTCTCATAGTTTACATCTTTGGCAATGACGATGGGCTGGGAGGAGAAAACGTTCATCTGCATCTCGCAGTACACCGCCATGACCTTGCGCATGGTCTCCTCATCAATGTCTGGCGCCACCGCTTCAAACTGGTAGCGGGTCCACAGTGCCCTGATGCAGTCGTCCGCCGTGGGATACCTTCCCAGAGAGAGATAGTTATTGCTCCGCCACTGATTCTGACGTACATCCAGAACCGACTGGCTAAGGCGTTCAGGATTCCCGAAGTAGAACTCCCATTCTCCGGTTTCCTCACTCCGGCGGATGTTAAATTCCAGGGCCATGGTCCCTCCGTTCTTTTCCACAATGTCAATGGTGGAAAGAATTGCCCTGGTGAACTCCTGATAGTTCGCCCTGGAGTTGGTGGAAACATCCTTATAGAACGTTACGTTGTAGATCAGCTGGTCCTGAGCGAGAATGACGGCGTCCGCATCCGTGATATTTCCGCGTTTTCCCCGGAGAACGATGGTTTTGGTGCGCTTGTCCTCCGCTTTCTGCTGATAGTCTTCCGAATCCTGAAGCTGAAGACGAACGAGTCCCTGAAGCAGGTAAATTACCATGGCCAGCAGAATCAGCAGGAAAAACAGGTAGCGCACGGTACGCCAGGATACTTTGGATTGGCGCAAGGACAGGCCTCCTTTCTTCGGGATTCATGGATAATCAGAGAGCGGCGCGATGACGGTGCACCTCCTCCACCTGCCTGAGGGGATAGCCCAGGACAAGGCGCAGAGGAAGCGTCATCACCAGGGTCAGAAGTGTGGTGTACAGGACATTGGTCAGGCCATCCATGATCAGTGCCCGGGTCATGATAGACTCCCGCAGATAAATATAGATGAGGTTGACACTCTCATGCAGGATGGCGTTGACGCCCGCGCAGAGAACTGTACGCACAAAGGGATTTCGGTTCCGTCCGGCCTTTCCCTGACGTCTTTCATACTCCAGCTGCTGCATGGACTTGTCCGCAAACAGAACCGCACACAGAAGAGCGGCAGCCGGGAAAAGGATCAGCTGGATCAGCTGATGGGTGGGCTGCATGACCTCAAAGAGAATGCCATAGACAGCACCGCACCAGAAAGCGCGGATTCTCCCGTAGCATATAGTTATCACGGAAAGGATGCAGATGGTAAACAGAGGTGTGGACCGTCCGATTCTCAGGTCCGGCATGACACAGACCTGCACCAGGTATCCAAGGGCGATCATGATGAAAAGCATCATGGACCGCCTCATGGCCCTGATCATGGAAGATCGGCGTTTCTCGGCTTTCAGGCTGGCCATATCAATCCTCGTCCTCCAGTGTCAGGTTTTCCGGGCCCAGGGTGATATAAGGCGTCGGGGAAGGACTCGGGGTCGGTGAATCCGTGACATTGGGATCCGGGGTCATAACCCTCTGGTACTCATAGGAAGGTTCTCCTTCCTCCGCGGGGACGTCTGTCTGCGCCGGAAGGGCAGGGGGAAGCGTACTGGAAGGCGCAGGAGAAGGCGTGACCTCCTGTGCAGGCGTTTCCACAGTACTTTCCGTACCCTCCAGGTCAATGCCGGAAGGCTGCGGCGTCTCAAAATAGTTCATGGAGCCGATGCGTATGGTTGGATAAGGCCTGGCCGTTTCCAGGGGCACCAGTTCGATGTCCGTGCTGTTCCGGCTCTGGATCGCGTTGGCCTGGGGCTTGTAGCGCAGGACGATCACATACTCAATGTGCTGAAAATCCGCTGTGGGTTCCACGACAATGTACTGCTTGTTGGCTACCATGCCGCGTGTACTCTCCCGGACAGTCCCGATGGGAATGCCCTTGGGGAAAGACATGGAAACACCGCTGGTCACCACCAGATCCCCGGGACGTGGGAGATGATCATCCGGCAGATAGAACATGCGGCACATGGCAGAGCCGTCAATGCCCAGAGTACCCCGGACCGTACCCTGATCACGGCTGGACTGAATCAGCGCAGCAATGCTTGCCTCAGAGTCGATAATGGTGCGCACGGTGGACTGAGTATCCGTCACCTGTTCCGTGTATCCGATCAGCGCGCCGGACATGGTGACGGCCATATATTCCTCGATTCCGTCCTTCCTGCCGCGGTTAATGGTAAAGGTGGAAAAATAATTGCCGTCACTCCGTCCGATCACCGTACAGATGATGGGATTCAGGTTGCTGTTGGCGGTAAGCTCGTCATACATGTTCTCAAACTGAGACAGCTGAATCTGAAGCTCATTGGCCCGCATGGCCTGATACACGAGCTGCTCGTTTTCTTCCCGGAGTTCATTGTAGGCATCCTCAAGGCGGCTGAGATAATTCGTCCGATAGATCAGATTCTTGGCGGACTGATAAATACCGGAAAAGAAATTCTGAACGGGGGACACCACATCCGATACGGTCTCCGGAACCTTTTCAAGGGCACTCTGCAGGAATTCATTGTCAATGGGCGCGACCTTGTACACAAGCATGGCCATAATGAGAGAGACAAGAATCGTGGTGATGATGAAAAGAACAACGCGCCTGAGCCGTGGATGCTCTTTGGACATTTCATAAGAGGGCGTGTCCACATCGGATACGATCCGGTCCCTTTTCCGTTTTTTCTTGTGTTTTCCTTCTCCCTTCTGAAGGGAAGGAGGAACAGGCGTTTCTTTTCCTTCTGGATCGATGTGCTTTTCCCGGTAAAACTCCGCCATGGCCTCTTCCGGTGTGACACCGGGATTGTCTTCGGCTTCGTTTTCCGTCTCGTCATGAACCGGCAAGTCGGCAGTGATGGATTCCAGATCGTCCTGAAAAGCGTCTTCCTTTTCCACATCCCAGTCATCATCCCGCTGGGGCAGATCCGGCTGATTCTTTTTGCGCATGGAAACCATTCACTTCCTTTCCAACAGGATTTATTCCCTTACCTGGCACCAGCTGACAGGGACAGACCGTCCAGCAATTCAGAGTTTTCCAGAAGATGTCCAAGACCCATGATGGTACAGTCTTCCGGTTCCCGGGCCAGAAGAACCGGTATCCCTGTCTGCCGGCCGATGAACTGATCCAGGGCGGTCAGCTGACTCGCACCGCCGCACAAATGGATGCCATTGCGCATAATGTCTGCAGCCAGTTCCGGGGGTGTGCGCTCCAGCACCCACTTCACGGAGGCCAGAATAGCCATGCAGGGCTCTGTCACGGCTTCATAAGCCTGTGCGGAAGAAAACTCCACATCCATGGCATGGGAAGACAGAAGGTCTCTTCCCCGGATGTGCACATGACGGTTTTCCTGGGCCGGCAGGGCACTGGCCAGATCCTTCTTGACCTCCTCAGCCGTGCGGTCACCAATCAGCATACTGGAGTTCTTTTTCAGATAGGAAACAATGGCGTCATCCATCCGGCCGCCGCCCACCTGGACGGACTGAGAAACCACAATTCCACCCATGGAGACAATGGCGGTGTCCGTCGTGCCTCCCCCTACATCCACCACCATGGACCCGGTAGGGTCATAGACGGGCAGTCCCGTGCCAATCGCCGCAGCCAGCGCTTTTTCCACAAGGATGACCTTCTTGGCCCCAGCGGTTTTCACGGCTTCCAGTACAGCGCGCCTGGAAATGGCCGGCAGTCCCGATGGCACCGCTACCAGGACTCTGGGCTTGAACAGATGGCTGGAGCCGATGGCCTTGCGTATAAAATACCTGACCAGCAGCATGGTGGCGTCAAAATCTGCGATAACGCCGTTTCGGATGGGGGTCACGGCCACCAGAGAGTCTCTGGTACGGCCCAGAAGAAACTTGGCCTCGTCGCCAATGGCGCGTACCATATGCCGGTCCTGAGCAGACACCACCACCACTGTGGGCTCACAGATCACAACGCCGTGGGAGCGCACGTAGACCAGCGTATTGGATGTACCCAGATCAATGGCGATATCCGGAGCGAATAAAGGCATGAAATCCCGTCCTCGTTCAAGAATTCAGAATGGAAATCCCGCACATTCCCAGCAGCGTGCGGGTCAGGGGAAGCGGCAGTCCGATGATGCCGGAGGGCGTGCCGCTCACACTTTTTACAAACATGCCCCCGATTCCCTGAAGGGCATAGGCGCCGGCTTTGTCCATGGGTTCCCCGGTCCTGACATAGGCGCGGATCTCAGCCTCACTCATGGGATAGAAGGTCACATGGGAGGAATCCACGCCCTGATGGAAATGGCCCTGAGGATCCACGGCACATACACCGGTGTGCACCTGATGGCACTTTCCCTGCAGTTCCAGGAGCATGGACACGGCTTCTTCGGGATCGGATGGCTTTCCGAAAGGTCTGTCGTGAAGGGCAACCAGCGTATCCGCAGCCAGAATAACGCTTCCTGGATGCCTGGATGCGCAAAAGGCGGCCTTTCGCCGGCACAGTTCAGAAACGGCATCCAGAGCACCAAGAGATGTATGCTCATCCACCTCTGCGCTCTCCACGGCAAAGGGAATCCCCAGAAGCCGCAGAAGCTCCCGGCGTCTCGGGGAAGCGGAAGCGAGATAAAGGACAGGACTGTTCACAGGCAGCAGGCCTCCTCCGAATACAGGAATCCATTGTGCATTATACCACATCTTCCCGTCTGAAAAACACCTTGAAAAAGGCAGAAAGAAAAATGTTACATGGGATCCATGAAAAAACGCCACCGGTGAGAGCACCGGTGGTCCGGGAATATCTTCAGCTTCCTTTCTCCGTCTTCTCATCCGATGGAGCCGGATCATACCCAAGTCTCTTCAGGAAGGATGCTGCACGCTTCCCCATGGATACCATGAGGATCAGGCCCACAGCCACGGCAGCCAGTTCCCCCAGGGAGACGGACCCCACAGTGGCAAGGAGAGGGAGATTGTAAAGGGAGGACAGCATGATCCCCACCAGCAGGCCGTTGGAAAGAACAGGGCACAGCGCTGAAACGATGAGATGTTTCCTGAAGTAACGGGTACCCAGAGCGGCCAGAAGCGTGGCCAGGGTTCCCACAAGAATATCCACGGTTCCCACCGGACTGAAGAGATTGGCCAGCAGGCAGCCTACCGTCAGTCCAGGAACCGCCTCCGGAAACAGAATGGGCAGGAGTGTCAGGCACTCTGAAAACCGGATCTGAACAGAACCATACGACAGGGGAGCCAGAACCAGTGTCAGGGCGGCATAAACCGCGGCGATCATTCCGCCGATACATAGTGAGAGCACCATGCGCCCGCTTTTCCGTTCCATAAATAAACCCTCTGTCGAAGACTTTTCAGCAGGGCGCGGGAGGATTACTCCAGAACGATTCTGGGCTTCTCCCGGCTCCTGCGGTACATGACAAAACGCCTTCCGATGCATTGGATGCCCTCCGCACCCAAAGTAAGGATCAGCTCATTCAGGGCTTCCCTGGCTGTCAGAGGACACTCCGGCTGAACGCATCCCTTGATGAGTTCCCGGGCTTCGAGGGCGTCATCCGCCTGTTTGACAACCCCGGGCACAATGCCGTCCTTACCGATATACAGTATGGTCTCCATCCCGTTGGCCATGGCCCGGAGCGCTGCCCGCTGCTTGCCTGTCATATTTCATTCCTCATTTCTCATCAGTCCACAAAATCAAATTCCATATCCTGGATCCGTACCGTACTGCCTTCCTTCGCGCCTCTTGCCCGGAGCTCATCGATGACATGCATTCTCCTCAGGCTGCGGTGGAACCAGGCAAGGCTTTCCTCGTCCTCAAAATTGACCGATTCCACAAGCCGGTCAATGGAACCGCCTTCCACCACAAACACATCCCCGGTTCTGTTCACCGTAAAGCCATTGGGATCACGGACTTCCTCCAGAACGGTTTCAGCTTCATAATGTACGATGGGGGGAAGGGTTGCCAGCATGGTCTCCACACAGTCCAGAAGCGCGTCCAGCCCCTGATGTGTGAATGCAGAGATGGAAAACACCGGGATACCCAGGGGCGCAACATGAGCACGGATGCGCTCCAGATTTTCCCGGCAGTCTCCTCCCAGGTCCATCTTGTTGCAGACCAGAATCTGCGGACGCTGCGCCAGATCTCCCCAGTTGGAAAGCTCGTGACTGATCTGATCAAAGTCCTCCACGGGATCCCGGTATTCAGATCCGGAAATATCCACCACATGAAGGAGAAGGCGCGTCCTGTCCACATGCCGGAGGAAATCATGGCCAAGACCCACGCCTTCGGAGGCACCTTCCACCAGTCCGGGAATATCAGCGATGACGATGTCCTTCCCATGCCGGCGCAAAATGCCGAGATTGGGGGACAGAGTCGTGAAATGATAATTGGCAATTCTGGGCTGGGCGTTGGTGACCGCCGCAAGGAAGGTGCTCTTTCCCACATTGGGATATCCCACCAGCCCCACATCCGCAAGGGTTTTCAGTTCGAGAATGAAGCTGTGAGGCTCCACCCGGGTCCCGGGTTTGGCGAAGTTGGGCGCCTGCCGGGTGGGGGTGGCAAAGTGCATGTTGCCCCATCCTCCGCGTCCGCCCCTGAGCAGAATTTCCGTGCGTCCGCTCTCATCCATATCCATGACGACGCGTCCGGATTCAGCATCCCGAATCACGGTGCCGGCGGGCACGTGGATGGTCAGATCCTCCCCCCCCTTTCCGGTGCAGCGGCCTCCGCTTCCTCCCACGCCGTTGCCCGCGGTATATTTACTCTTGAAGCGGAAATCCAGAAGCGTGTGCATATTGGGATCGGCATAAACAAGGATATCTCCGCCGTTGCCCCCGTCTCCGCCATCCGGGCCTCCGTTGAGCACAAACTTCTCCCGGTGGAAGGAAATCGCTCCGTCACCGCCATTTCCGGCTTTGCAGGTAATCCGGACATGATCCACAAAATTTCCCATGAAACCTCCTAATTGCGAAGGGAATGCAGCGGGGCGGGAATTCTTCCGCCTCTTTGCACCATAGTTCTGCAGGATCCCCCGGGCACCTTCATGACAGGAGCAAAACCCAGGAGACCGCCAAACTCCACACGGTCTCCGGCTTTCTTTCCGATGGCGGGAATGATCCGGACGGCTGTTGTCTTCTGATTGATCATGCCGATGGCCGCTTCATCGGCGATGATGCCGGAAATGGTCTCCGCACTGATATCCCCGGGAACCGCAATCATGTCCAGCCCCACGGAACAGACACAGGTCATGGCCTCCAGTTTTTCCAGCGAAAGATAACCGTCCCGGACCGCGTTGATCATGCCGATATCCTCACTGACGGGAATAAAGGCGCCGCTGAGACCGCCCACATGGTTGGAAGCCATGACGCCGCCCTTTTTCACGGCGTCATTGAGAAGCGCAAGGGCTGCTGTCGTTCCCGGAGCACCAGCGGATTCCAGACCGATTTCCTCCAGAATATGGGCCACAGAATCCCCCCGGGCAGGGGTGGGCGCCAGGGAAAGGTCCACAATGCCGAAAGGAATGCCCAGACGCTGGGAAGCCTCACGGGCCACCAGCTGACCTACCCGCGTGATTTTGAAGGCTGTCCGCTTGATGGTCTCGCTGACCACATCAAAGGGTTCACCCTTCACCTTTTCCAGGGCTTTCTTCACAACTCCAGGGCCGGATACACCCACATTGATGGCGCACTCCGGTTCTCCGATTCCGCAGAAGGCGCCAGCCATAAAGGGATTGTCCTCCACGGCATTGGCGAACACAACCAGTTTCGCGCAGCCCAGACCGTCGGTATCCGCCGTGCGCCGTGCCGTACTCAGAATGATCTCGCCCATTTCCCGAACCGCGTTCATGTTGATACCGCTGCGGGTACTGGCCACGTTCACTGAAGAACAGAGTCTTTCCGTAGAACTGAGCACTTCCGGTATGGAACGGAGAAGCCGCTCATCTGCGCGTGTGGCGCCCTTGTGCATCAGGGCGGAATATCCACCCAGGAAATTGACGCCGGTTTCCCGGGCAGCCCTGTCCAGTGCCATGGCAATGGGCACAGGGTCACCCTGGGCAATGAGGGATACGGGGGTTACGGAAATGCGCTTGTTGACAATGGGAATCCCAAGTTCCCGTTCCAGCTCATCACCGGTTCTCACCAGATTTCTGGCTGTCCGGACGATTTTTTCATACACCCGCTCCGCGCAGATTTCAGGAGATGCGT
Source organism: uncultured Eubacteriales bacterium (assembly GCA_902774025.1). Lineage (GTDB taxonomy): Bacteria > Bacillota > Clostridia > Christensenellales > Aristaeellaceae > UBA2943. The sequence continues at coordinate 31,022 of CACYGY010000017.1, read as the reverse complement.
CGGAACAGTCGAGAAGATTGATTCCCAGAGTAATGGTCCGGATATCAAAGTTCTCTTCCTGAATCATGTGCAGCGTCTGAAGAATTTCACCGGTTTCAATCATAATGACAGCCCTCCGGTGTCAAATGCGGTGCATGGCATCAAAGATGTCCATGCGCTGCATATGGATTTCCATGCCAAGCTCGTCCCGGACACTCTGCAGTGCCTCGTCGATCTGAGCAAACTCCATGTTGGCGCCGTCCAGGTCCACCACCATCATCATGGTGAAATATCCCTGGAGAATAGTCTGAGTAATGTCCAGTATATTGATGTTCATTTCATAAAGTCTGGTGGCGACACGGGCAATAATGCCGGTGGTGTCAAGGCCTGTCACGCTGATCAGTGCTTTTGTCATACGATCCTCCCGTTTTCATTTGAAAACGATCCGACTATAGCCGCGGCCATTGGGTTTGTCAAGGGAATGCCTGCCGCCGGGGAACAGTCAGCCTTTCCCTGTGAAATCCGGGAAACCCTGCCTTCCGCCCCGCTTGCCTTGAACCTTTCCTGTGTGTATAATATCGAAACCGGTGATCCATGATGGACTTGCAGGAGGAGGCGGTCGTGATGATTCCTCAGATCCGTGATTATCTTGGGAAAAAGGTTCATATGATCGGCATCGGCGGCAGCAGTATGTCAGGTCTGGCCCGCATGCTCCGGGAGGAAGGGTATTCTGTCAGCGGTTCTGACCGGACAGACGGTTATCTGATGGATGATGTCCGGTCATCCGGCATTCAGGTCATGATCGGAAGCAATCCTGAATTCGTTCACGGTGCGGACCTGGTGGTTTACACCGCAGCGATCTCCCCGGATCATCCGGAAAGGTTGGAATGCGCGCGTCTCGGAATTCCCACCATGGAACGGGCCGACCTCCTCGGACAGCTGATGCAGGGAAAGCGCTGGGCCATCGGTGTATGCGGCGCTCACGGTAAAACCACCACCACGTCCATGCTGGCACAGATTCTGGTATCCATGGACGTCGATCCCAGTATCCATATCGGAGGCAAGCTGGATTTTATCGGCGGATCCACCCGGATCGGACACGGGGACGTCTTCCTGGCGGAGGCCTGCGAATTCAACCGGAGTTTTCTGAAAATGAATCCCACCATGGCCCTTGTCCTGAATATCGACGCGGACCATCTGGACTGCTACCGGGACCTGGAGGAGATTGAAGAAACCTTCGGCGTATTCATGCGGAAGGTACCGGAAAGCGGTGTGGTGCTGGGATACGGGGATGATTCCAGAATCCTGAGACAGATGGAGGGCCTGATATGCCGGAAGGCAACCTTCGGGTTCGGGCCGCACTGCACCTACAGAGCGGAAAACTATACCGAAGATTCGCAAGGCCATGCGTCCTTTACGCTTAGCCGGGAAGGGAAGGCTCTTACCAGTCTTCGGCTGAAAGTCCCGGGTCAGTTCAACGCAGTCAACGCCATGGCTGCCCTGTGCGCCGCCCTGGAGCTTGGACTGGACGCTGAAGCAGCTTCCGGTGTGCTGAGTGATTTCCGGGGAGCTCACCGCAGGTTCGAGAAAACCGACGACATTGACGGTGTTGAAATTTTCCATGATTACGGCCATAATCCAGCTGAGATGCGCACCGTACTGGGCGTTGCCCGGAAGCGGAGCAGAGGCCGGCTGATCGCCGTGATGCAGCCCCACACCTTCTCCAGGGTCCGAAGCCTGTTTCAGGATTACCTGACCTGCACGGAGGAGGCGGATCTGACCCTGGTCACGGATATCTGCGCAGCCCGTGAAAAGGACCCGGGCGACCTGAACAGCGGCATGCTGGTGGATGGAATGCGGGCGCATGGAATCCAGGCCTTCTGGACGCCTTCCTTTGACGATACGGAGGCATGGCTGCGTGCCCACTGGCTCCCGGGAGACCTGGTCATTACCATGGGGTGCGGGGACATCAATATGCTCAATGAGCAGATTCACGAGCATGAAGCATTGAAACAGGAGTGATGCCATTTGCATCCCATGGTGCGGATCGTTGATCTGGATGCCCTGGGCAGAAACATACAGCGGATCCGAAGCAGAATTCCGGAGGGTACCGGACTGATGGCCGTGGTAAAGGCGGATGCCTACGGCCACGGGAGCATCCCCTGCGCCCGGCGCGTTCTCCGGGAAGGCGCCTCTGCCCTCTGTGTAGCCACCATCGAGGAAGGCCTTGAACTTCGCCGCGCGGGACTCACGCCCATGATTCTCGTCCTTGGAGTCTCCCACGGAAGGGACGTGCTCAGGGCAGGCGCCGAAGCGGGTCTTACCCTCACCGTGTGTGATCCGGATCATGTCCTGGAAATCAGACATGCCGCAGAAGGTCTGGACGGGCCTGTTTCCGTGCACCTGAAGCTGGATACCGGCATGAACCGTCTGGGCGTCAGTTCCCCGGAGGCAAGGGACTGCGTTGTGCACGCCATTCAGGAAACGCAGGGACTGGTTCTCCTGAAAGGCGCCTACTCACATTTTGCGGACGCTGACGGTCCATCCATCCATAGCAGCATGGACCAGCTGGATTTGTTTCGGAAACTGCTCCGTGGACTTCCCGCCGGCATTCTCAGGCACATCGCCAATTCCGCGGCCATCGAGCGCCTGATGCCAGAGGCCGCGTTTGACATGGTGCGGGCGGGGATATCCATGTATGGGTATTCTCCCACAGGACTTGAACAGCATCTGGAGATGGTGATGACCTGGGAGACGGAGATCACCTTCATCAAGGATCTTCCCGCTGGAGCGAGGATCGGGTACGGCCTGACATGTACGCTCTCCCGTTCTGCCACCGTGGCCACCGTCCGCTGCGGATACGGCGATGGCTATCACCGTTTATCAGGAGAACACGCCCATGTCCTTGTGAAGGGAAAGAAATGTCCAGTTCTGGGCAGAATCTGCATGGACCAGATGATGGTGGATGTGACGGGCCTGAACGTCAGGGCAGGAGAGCGCGTCATCCTCATGGGCGCAGAAAGCGGGGAGAAAATTGACGCTCAGGATCTGGCAGACTGGGCGTGCACCATTCCCTATGAAGTGTTGCTCTCGGCCACCGGCCGTGTTCCAAGAGTCTGGAAAGGAAAGGAATGATCAGCTTTGCAGAAATCAGGAAAAAAGAATGTGAAACCCATTGTGGTCAAAAAGCCCTATCTGACAGGAGCCATATATGACAGTACCGTTATGAAGAGTGCCCTTCTGATTATGGGATCCCTCTTTGTCACTGCGGTCCTGTACCTGATCGTCTGTGGAATGATGATCTTTGACAGTCTCATTCTCCGCATTCTTCTCAACGGACTGATTGTGGCTGTAACCCTGGCCATGTTCTTCTACAGCGGAATGAGCAATGGTTCCATCGCGGTCAATCAGGGTGAGATCATGTTTCATCGCAGGGAAACCGGTGCGGAAATCACCCCGGCGGAATTGTCCAGATGTTTCCATCCCCTCAAGGGATTCCTCATCGGTCTCATCGGGTCTATTCCGCTGCTGCTCTGCGCCCTGATTCTGGCTTTCATGGCCAGGCTTCAGACCACTGGCCTCGGAGCCCTGCCCACCTGGGTACACTCCCTGACCCCCCGGGAAGAGGTCGGTCTGGCTCTGAGCTATTACTCGATCCCCGCGCCCATCGGTCTGGAGGGGATTGTGCGGCTGATTGTCCGCATGTGCATCATGCCCTTTGTCAATATGGTGGGATCCGGGAACGCGTCCGGACTCCTGCTTCTGGAGCGGCTCAGTCCGCTGGTGGTGCTGTTCCCCGCCCTTGCCTATGGATTCGGCTACTCCAGGGGTGTGACAGTCCGCACACGGGTCCACTCCGACATTGCCATGAATGCCCAGAGGCGCAGGAAGAAGGCAAGAAAAGCCAAGAGGAAGGCCGCTGAGCCGAAGGGACCGGAGGCTCTGAACTGAGGTGCGCGTCATCGGTGGTACGGCCAGATCGCGCCTGATTGAAGCCCCAAAAGGGAGGGATACCCGGCCCACACTGGACAGGGTGAGGGAGAATCTGTTCAATATCCTGGCCCCGCGGGTCCCGGACAGCCGGGTTCTTGACCTGTTCGCTGGCAGCGGCTCTCTTTCCCTGGAAGCTCTGAGTCGGGGCGCATCCTTTGCGGTTCTGTGCGACCATGACCGCGCCGCCGCTGCGGTGGAGAAAAAGAATCTGGATACTCTCGGCATGACCGGGAGGGCAAGAGTCATGCACATGTCCTGGCAGCAGACCGTGAGCATTCTTGCCTCGGAAGAACAGCACTTCGACCTGATCTTTCTGGATCCTCCCTATGCCATGCGGGATCTCACGCAGGTAACGGAACAGATTCTTCCTCTCATGTCGGAGGATGCTTTGGTCATCCTGGAACATCAGGGAAATCTTCTTCCTCTGGTATCGGCGGAACTGGTTCGGACAGACCAGAGGCGTTACGGATACTGCGGTCTTCTGTTTTTTCAGCATCTCAGCAGGGAGGTTTGAGGAAATGAATCTCTGCGTCTATCCGGGATCCTTTGATCCCGTGACCCTGGGACACATGGATCTGATCCGGCGCGCTTCCGGAATCTATGACCGTCTGATTGTTGCCGTCGGCTGCAATATCGGAAAAAAAAGCACTTTTCCCGCGGAAACGCGGCTCAGGATGCTCCGGAAATGCTGTGAAAGCCTTGAGAATGTGGAAGTGGATGCCTTTGAGGGCCTGACGGTTCAGTATGCCCTTTCCCGTGGGGCACGGTGTGTTCTGCGGGGATTGAGGACCGTGTCCGATTTTGAGTTCGAGCAGGCCCTGGCTCTGGCAAACCGCCATCTGTGTCCCGATGTGGAAACCGTTTTTCTCATCAGCAGTCCGCAATACAGTTTTCTTTCATCCTCCGTTGTCCGGGAAATGGCTGGCTACAGTCAGGATCTGAAAGGCTGTGTGCCTGAAGAGATACGGGAGGAGATTCTGAGTTTTTTCCATGAAAAAACTGCAGGGAGGTTTTAACGAATATGCCTTCAGAAGGAAAGAATGTACACCAGGTCAGAATGATCATCGACGAGCTGCGGGGAGTCCTTGAAAGTGCCAGGGCCAGCTGGGTCCGGTCCGACACATGTTCCGTCAACCGGAGTGAATTCAGGGAACGTCTGGAGCTGTTGAACGCAGCGATCCCGGACGCAGTGCGGGACGCGGAGCGTATTCTCTCCGAACAGGACAGCATTCTGGACCAGGCCAGAAGTGATGCCGCGGAAACGGAGAGAAAAGCCGCCAAGGAAGCCCAGGATCTTCTGGACGAGGCGGCGAATAAGAAACAGCAGGTTGAAAACCAGCTGAATAAGGCTCAGAACGAACTGGAGCGTATCCGTCAGGAAACCCAGAGGGAAACGCAGCAAATGTCTCAGAAGGCCAGGGAGGAAGCAAGCCTGATCCTCGGACAGGCGCAGAATCAGGCCAATCAGATCCTTGCCGCCGCCCAGCAGCAGGCCAGGGAGATGATCGAACAGGAGAGCATATACCGCAGAGCCCGGGTGGAGGCCAGCGAGCTTTCCGAAAAAAACAGTGCCGCCATGGCTCAGCTCAGACAGAAAACCTTTTCCTATCTGGATGAGGTTCTCGGACAGGGCGAACAGTATATCGGCTCACTCCTTCAGGAGCTTCATCAGGAGAGGGATAATCTCAACGCCCGCAGGTCCTGAAAACGTCTCTTTTCCCGGAACCATGAACCTTTTTCCGGGAAGCGGGTTGGCTGAGTTCGTTTCTTTTGTACAAAATGCACAAAAATTCCCCGCGAATTTGTCGGATCTGTCAATGGATGGATAGCGCCTTTCTATGTACAATACAGACATCCGAAAAACTCTGCGAATGCAGAAAACAGAGGAGGAGTTCACTATGGCAAGCGTATCTCTCAAGCACATTTACAAGATCTATCAGGGCGGCGTGACTGCTGTCAGCGACTTCTGCCTGGACATCGAAGACAAGGAATTCATCGTTCTGGTTGGTCCTTCCGGTTGCGGTAAGTCCACCACCCTGCGCATGGTGGCCGGTCTGGAAGAAATTTCCGATGGCGAGCTGTACATTGGTGACCGTCTCATGAACGACGTCGCTCCCAAGGACCGCGATATCGCCATGGTGTTCCAGAACTACGCCCTGTATCCTCATATGACCGTGTTTGACAACATGGCCTTTGGTCTGAAGCTGCGCAAGACGCCCAAGGATGAGATCCGCCGCCGTGTGGAAGAGGCCGCCAAGATCCTGGACATCGCTCACCTGCTCAACCGTAAGCCGAAGGCTCTGTCCGGTGGTCAGCGTCAGCGCGTTGCTCTGGGTCGTGCCATCGTTCGTGAACCCAAGGTCTTCCTGTTTGACGAGCCTCTGTCCAACCTGGACGCCAAGCTGCGCGTTGCCATGAGAACAGAGATCACCAAGCTCCACCAGCGTCTGCAGACCACCTTCATCTACGTTACCCACGACCAGACCGAAGCCATGACCATGGCCAGCCGTATCGTGGTTATGAAGGACGGCGTTGTGCAGCAGGTGGATACGCCTCAGAACCTGTATGATTTCCCCGGCAACGAGTTCGTGGCCGGCTTCATCGGCAGCCCTCAGATGAACTTCTTCAATGCGAAGCTCTCCAAGGAAGGCCAGGACGTGGTCGCTTCCTTCGGCGACAACAAGATCGTTGTTCCCTCCGCGAAAGTCGCCAAGTTTGTGGATGAGAGCTATGTGGGCAAGGAAGTCATCATGGGCATCCGTCCTGAGAACATCGGCGACGGCGAAGCCATGCTGCAGACCTATGCCACCGCCACCATCAATGTGAACGTGGAAGTCACCGAACAGATGGGCTCTGAGACCTACCTGTATCTGACCACCACAGGCAAGGAAGGCAACATCATCGCCCGCGTGGATCCCCGCACCACCAGCCGTGCCGGCGACAAGATCCGTGTGGCCTTCGACGTCAATCATCTGCATTTCTTCGACAAGGATACTGAAAAGACCATCCTGTCCCGGTAAATTCAGATTTTCCCAGGCCCCGAAAGGGGCCTTTTTTTGACCGCTTTTTCTTTTCTTCACCGAATGTTTACAGTTTAATGGGCTCAGGGATATCTTTTTTTCTTTTCCTGGTCTGTATCGTGTGCTATAATCCTCCGAGGTCAGCATGGAAAGGGAGGATGACATGGATACCGGCAGACTGGAAAGCATACGTGAAAAGCTGAACGACGTATGCCCACAGCTCAGTGTTCATGATCTCAGCGCTCAGGAATCCAGAGTCTCTGTCCCCGGGAGAATCAGGCCGGACCGTGTGATCACAGAGGGAGGGAGAGTCTGGCTTCAGAGCGCTGTTCCGGGAGTATGCATCTCCTGTGATGCTTCCATTCCCGGTGCTGAGTCACTTGTCCGAATGGCAGGTCTGTGCCTTGGTTCCGCAGTCATCCGGAAAAAACCCCCGACTTCAGGAAGCGAACTGTACAGACAGGCACTGACAGGAGAACTCAGCGGTGAAGAGCTCAGGAAAGCGGCGCGGAATTTCGATGTCCGGTGGGATGCTGTGCGCCGCGTCATCACGGTTTTCCTCCGCAGTGAGCACACTTCCCCGGCTTTTCAGCTTCTCAGGGAGCTGACGCCCATCTATGACCGGGATGTTATGGTGGAAATGGACCGGGATACGGTCGTTCTGATTCTGTCAGACTGGACCGCGGAGAATGTAGAGGAAGCGGAACAGTTTGCAGAGGCACTGCTCTCCACCCTGATGACCGAATCTGCCCTTTCTGCCAGGATCGGAATCGCCCGTTCTTCCTTCAGGCTGCCGGACCTGCGGCAGGGTTATCAGGAATGCCGGGATGCTGTTGAGATCGGCGACATGTTTCATCCGGACCAGAGTGTTTTTATCTGGGATCGGCAGCTGCTTGAGCGGTTTGTCTCCATCCTTCCACCGGAGATTACCCGTCCCTTTATGGAGACGGTGTTCGGGCCGAACAGTGACAGATGCTTCAATACGGAAATGATGGAGACCATTGATGTTTTTTTCCGGAAGGATCTTAATCTCGCAGACACAAGCCGTTATCTTCAGGTTCATCGAAATACCCTGGCATACCGGCTCGAAAAGGTCCAGAAAACAGTCGGGCTTGACCTAAGGCATTTCGATGACGCCGTACTGTTCAAGATTCTCATGGAAGCCAGAAAACTCATGAAGGCGGAAACGGATAAGGAAAGCTGATGAGGTGAAAATATGAATTTCAAGAAAAGAATCCTGGCTATGGTCACCGCTGTCCTCTGCACGGTGTGCCTTCTCTCTTCCGCGGGGGCTCAGGGCGCCTCCGGTCTCTTTTCTGCCTGGACGGTCAGCATCCCCATGGAAGAATTCACTGAGTATCTGAATGCCGCCACACTGGTGGACGCGAGGAACATGGTGGACAATCAGTATTACAAGCCTGTGGATGCCGCCACACTGGATGCAGGCGCCGTATCCGGCATGGTCACCATGAGATCGGAGATCGCCAATCTGTATCTGAAGAAGGATCTTCTTGAGGTTCTGGAGGAGCACACTGTCCGTCAGGGTGCTTTCTCCGGTATCTGGGTTACCCGGGTTCAGGACGGCAGTGTCTGTGTGGTGGGAAGTGTCGAACCGGACAGCGCAGCGGCTCAGGCCGGCGTTCTTCCAGGAGATCTCATTTACAGTCTGAACGAGTACGTTTATCCCGCCCGCTTCATAAATCCCTTGCAGGCTCTCATGTGGGGCAGGGAAGGCGAAGAACTGAAGTTGATTCTTGTACGGGATCTGAAAGAGGTGGATGTAACCCTGTCGCTTCGGGCTTATGATCCGCAGCCGTGTTTCACTCTGAGCAATTCCGGACGGGTGGGTTACCTGAAAGTACCCGCAGACGGCGACGCTGATACCGTTGGCGCGTCCCTGCAGGCACTGACAGACTCGGGTGCCCGTTCTCTCATTGTGGACCTGCGTGACGTCTGCCAGGCGGACGCCCGTCAGATCCGTCAGACTGCGGGCCTTTTCCTGGGAGGAGAGACCTACGGCATTCGCGTGGATAAAAACGGAAACCGCGAAGCTGTTTCAGGGGAAGGGAAAGGGACAGATCTGCCCATGATAGTGCTTGTCAATGAGGGCACCGCCAGCGGAGCGGAACTTCTGGCCGCAGGACTTAGGACATACAAAGGTGCAAAGATTTTAGGAAAAAAGACCTACGGTTCCGTGCCGGACGTCCAATGGTACACCATGGAAAACGGAGACCGGTTTTGTCTTGTCACAGCCCGCTATCTCACCGGAGACGGCCAGGTTATTCAGAGTGGAGGGCTTCACCCGGATGAAGAAATCGACTCAGCGCAGGCACAGACGGAAGCAGCCTGGAAGATGGCGGAAGAACTGGCGCAGTGATGCGGACGAGAAAAAGGAAGTGTTTCTATGAAGAAAAATGTGTTTCTGATTTGTCTCCTGTCCCTGTCCCTGCTTCTGTCCACTGCCTTCGGTGAAGCGCTGCCCGTTTCCGGCCAGACGGTCACCATGCCCAGAACGACTTATGAAAAGTTTCAGGAAGAAGCCTTTGTACTGGAAATGATGGATCTGATCCAGAATGAGTTCGTGGATGATGTGTCCAGAAAAGACCTGATGGAAGCAGCCACTGCAGGCATGCTGGAAAGCCTGGAAGATCCCTATACCTTCTTCTACGAACCAGAACAGTTCGCACAGATGTGGGAGGATGATGAAGGCGCCTATGGAGGACTTGGCATTCTGATCAATACCAATTATAAAACGGACAAAAGCACCGTGATCCGCATCTTTACAGGAAGTCCTGCAGAGCAGGCCGGCGTCCAGAGAGGCGATATCATCTATAAAGTGGAGGACCTTCTGGTCAACGCCTCCAACATCAATGACGCGGTTTCCATCATGCGGGGCGAACCTGGCACGGATGTGCATGTCATCTTCCTCAGGGACGGTGAGGAAGTTCCCCTGACGATGACCCGGGCCATCGTCAATCAGACCCGTGTGGAATGGACAATGATCGACGGGGATATCGGGTATATCTGCGTCTACGAGTTTGCCGGGGACTGTTCTGAAAAGTTCAGGGCGGCGATGGAAGAGCTGAAGGCAAAGAACGCCCGGGGTTATATTCTCGATCTGAGAGATAATCCGGGGGGATGGACGCAGGACGCTGAGATCATGGCGGATGTCTTTCTGGATGGTGGCCTGATCTACACCGTTCAGTACCGTGATGGAACCAGGGAGGAAAGCAAGGCCAAGTCCGGCTGCCTGGATGTGCCGCTGGTCATTCTGGTCAATGAGAACAGTGCCAGCAGTTCCGAGATTCTGTCAGGCGCTCTTCAGGACCGGATCGGCGCGGTTATTGTCGGTGTGAAGACCTTTGGGAAAGGCATTATTCAGGGAGTCGTACCGATCGGGCAGGAAGGTGCAGGCATGCAGCTGACCGTTGCCCAGTATTTTACGCCCAATGGACACGCCGTGCACGGGATCGGCATTACACCGGATGTGGTGGTGGAACTGCCGGAGGAGCACGACGGTTTGTATAACTTTGCGGACCTGAAGGATCCTCAGCTGAAAAAGGCAGTGGATATCATGCAGGAAAAGCTTGCCGGAGCGGGCAAATGAAAAACAGGAGGGCTGGCAGTGTATGCCAGCCCTCGCTTCTATTCGGCGTCACAGAACTCGTAGTCTTCGCTGCAGGCCTCATAATAATAGAACACCATTTCGGATTCGCGGTCATCCTCCACGCAGGAGATGAATTCCTCTCCATCCTGCTGTGTAATGCGGAAGACCATCAGACCGCCCTCGTCCTCGTCATCCTTCAGAAGCAGATAGATTCTGCCGTCCATGATGATTCTGGCCTCCGCCTCAAGTTCTATGGTTTCATCATCCTCTGTAACCAGGGTATAATGGCCGTTATCCTTCTGGATCTGATTCTCCATCTGCATCCATCCCTTCCGCACAGTGTCAGAGGCATCATACGCGGGCATTTTCCGTATGTCAATCCCTGAAACCGAACAGACTTCAAGGAATGGGATTAAGAAAAAACGGTGCGCGGAGGCGCACCGTTTTCCGGAGAGAAAGGATCACTCAACGCTGGACACGGCCAGTGCCGGAACCATGGGCAAGGCTTTCCACTTCACTGACCGTCACACGGTTGTAGTCACCCAGAATGGTATGCTTGAGACAGGAAGCCGCCACAGCAAACTCAAGGGCTTCCTTTTCGTCGTAGTGATTCAGTCCGTAGATCAGGCCGCCGCCGAAGCTGTCGCCGCCACCGACACGGTCCACAATGTCGGTAATGGCATACTTGCGGGAAAGGAAGAAATCCTTTCCATTGTACAGACACGCGCTCCAGTCATTGTGATTGGCGCTGCGGCTTTCCCGGAGTGTAATGGCCACACGTTTGATATTGGGATAGGTTTCCATGGCTTTGGAAGCAATGGACTTGTAGAGTTCCACATCAATCTGCCCTTCTTCCACAGCGCCTGAGGATTCAGCGCTGAGTCCAAGGGACATCTGGAAGTCTTCCTCATTGGCAATAACCGTATCCACATATCTGACCAGTTCCGTCATGACTTCCTGAGCGCTCTTGCCCCACTTCCACAGCTTTTTCCGGTAGTTCAGGTCACAGGATACCTCCAGCCCCATCGCCTTGGCCGCTTTGACAGCCTCCAGGGTCAGTTCCGCAGCACCTTCACTGATGGCGGGGGTAATGCCGGTCACATGGAACCAGGTGGCACCTTCCAGTGCCTTCTCCCAGTTAATGTCCGCGCTCACAGCCTCGCAGATGGTGGAGCCGGCACGGTCATAGATCACCTTGGAAGGACGCTGAACTGCGCCGGTTTCCAGATAATAGATGCCCATCCGGCCGTCCTTGCGGACGATTTTGGAGGTGTCCACGCCAAACCCACGAAGCTCACGGATGCAGGCGTCCCCGATGTCGCCTTTGGGCAGAACCGTAACAAAAGCGGTGTCCATGCCGTAATTCGCCAGAGAAACAGAGACATTGGCCTCGCCGCCGCCAAAGGTCGCTTCCAGAACAGGGCTCTGGAAAAGTCTTTCGTACCCGGGAGACTTGAGACGAAGCATAACCTCTCCGAAGGTAACAACTTTAGCCATGGGAAACACTCCTTTTTGTATTTTATTTTTCTACCAGATGGAAGGCAAAACCGCCAATCTCATCGTGGAGGTAGATAACCGTCAGGCGGCCATTCTTGTACTTGGCCGTTCCAGCGTCGCAGGCAAAACCGCGCTGTTCCAGATGCCAGCGGGCGCGCGCCACGGAATGGGTGGCGATGGCGATATGACCGTTGGCCCCGCGTCCGGGGGCTTTCATCATTTCAAAAGCCTTCCCAGCGAAATTGGAAGAATTTCCCTCCTTCAGGTTCAAACCGAAAAGACGGCACAGAAGCTTCGCCTGGGTCAGGGACTCCTCCGCGCTGACGCAGTTGATTCCCACATGAACCAGTTCGAAACCCAGCATCCTGGAAACGGCGGAACAGGTCAGATCCGTAATCCTCTGCCAGTTCTTTTCCCTGACCGCCTCACCAGGAACCATCCAGGAACCACCGCAGCAAAGAACATGGGGACAGGCCAGGTATTCCAGCATATTGTTCTCGTTGATCCCGCCTGTGGGCATAAAGCGGAGATTCCCATAGGGTGCGGCCATGGCCTGAATAAGCTTCAGTCCGCCAATGGCCTCCGCAGGAAAGACCTTGACCGTATCCAGCCCAAGGGCCATGGCCTGTTCGATCCCGGAAGGAGAGGAAATGCCGGGGCAGACCGGAATCCCGACGGAAAGAGCATGGCGGACCACGTCCGGATTCAGGCCGGGAGACACAATGGCGGATGCCCCTGCATCTGCAGCCCGGTCCACCTGCTCCGGTGTCAGTACGGTCCCTGCACACAAAAGCACATTGGGGAGTTCTTCATGAACCCTGCGGATAGCTTCCTCGGCAGCAGGTGTTCTGAAGGTAATTTCAGCCACTGGCAGACCACCCTCGGAAAGAGCACGGCAAAGGGGAACCGCGTCTTCGGCGTTTTCCACTTTAATCACCGGAACCAGTCCGGCCAGAGACAACTGTTCAAATACGTCCATGGATCTCCATCCTTTCCAAAATGTCTGCTTTGCAGACGTTCCATTGGACACGGGAGAAGGGAATCCGGTTCCCGAAAAAGAGGACAGATCATCTTCCGCAGACATCCGGCAGAAACAGGGCACAGTCCCGTACGAAAAAACGGGGGGGAGAGAGCCAGGATGACCGGGGCGGAAAACACTGAAAGACAGTCGCATTATCTGTACGGATATCCTTCATTTTCATCCATATTCTATCACTGCCCATCCACAACGTCAATGAATCAGCCTCCAGGTCCGTGAAAGAAAAGGAACGACCCTGAAGCAGGCTGTTCCGCTTGCGGGTGAACCACACGCGTGATATGATTCTCTTACATGGCAGAACAGGGAGGATGAGTTCTTTGAGCGGAGTACGTGTGTTTAAGTGCCCATCCTGCGGGAACAATCTCGAATTCAGTCCCGGGCAGGGGCATCTGGTATGTCCCTTCTGTTCCTGTATGGTTCAGATCCCGGAAGACGACAATACCCGGACCTCTGCCCGTGAAGCTGCTGAATCCGGCGGTTCCTTCAGAGGCTATCACTGTCAGAACTGCGGTGCCGAGATCGTGACAGGGGATACCACTGCCGCGACCCGCTGCTATTTCTGTCACAGTCCGGTGGTTCTTTCGGACCGTCTCGAGCAGGATTATCGTCCCGACGGTGTCATTCCTTTCCGTCTGGATCGGAAAGCTGCCGAAGAACGGTTTGTCTCCTACCTCAGGAGGAAGAAATTCCTGGACCGCCGTTTTCTGACGGAGGATCAGAGGGAATCCATCACCGGTGTCTACTATCCCTACTGGATCGGCCATCTGCAGGGGGAAGCCGTTTTCTCCGGAGAGGGCACCCGTGTCAGTTCTCATTCCACTTCCCGGGAAGCCATTCAGGAAACAAGGTATTACAGAGTTGAGCGCGAAGGGGTTCTGGACTTTCGCTTCATGCAGAGAAAAGCACTCAAAAGCACAGACCGGAAACTGTCGGATGGCATTCATCCCTATACACTGTCGGAGATGGAATTCTTTCGTCCTGAGTACCTGAGCGGCTTTCAGGCGGAAAAGAGGGACATCGGACAGGCCGACGCGGAAGCGGATATGGTCAGGGAGGCGGAGGGATACGCGCCCGGACTGATGGAAGCGGGAACTACCTTTTCCTCACTTCGGGGAAAAACGCGTTTTCATTTGACGAATTCCGGGATGCGGTATGTTCTTCTCCCTTCCTGGGTTCTCACCTACCGGGGACACAGGATCGAGGAACCCTTCCATTACATGATGAACGGCCAGACAGGCACAGTATGCGGGAAGCTGCCCGTGGACAAAAAGAAGCTTGCCTTTTTCAGCCTGATTCTGGGTGCTCTGGTGGCAGGGCTTCTCTGTCTCGGAGGTGTGTATTTATGGTAAGAAAGGGATTCTGCGTCCTGTCCTTTATCCTGATCCTCCTTTTGCCCGTCCTCGTTGTTTCCGCGCCTGCCATGGTGGTGGATGACGCGGGTCTTCTGAGTTCTTCGGAAAAGCAGGAGATGGAAAAGATCATCCGTGAGATCCGGGACGTCTATCAGATCGACGCAGTGGTGCTCACCACGGACAGTACACCGGATTTCAGGGGAGACGACCGGGCCAATACAGACTGGGCAGACCGGTATTATGAGGATCACGGTTACGGTCTGGGCGAAGATCGCTCCGGCGTGCTGCTTTTTCTGGATATGAAGAACAGGTATTTCCATGTTTCCACCGCAGGGGATATGCGGCTGTATCTGAACGACCACAGAATCGAGGAAATACTGGACGCGGCAGAGCCCCATATCCGGGGCGGGCATTACGGACAGGCCATGATTGTCCAGCTGGAAAAGCTGAGGAAATATCTTCAGAACGGAATTGAAGAGGGAACTTTCCTGTACGATGAACATACAGGACAGCGCCTCACCGGTCTGTACAACCGTCTCACAGGCGCGGAACTGGCCTTTGCCCTTGCCGCGGGTGCAGTGTCCGCCGGCGTGTTCTTCTGGATTGTCCTTTCCCGCTACCACCTCAGGGGCAGTACGTACCGATATGATAAAAAGAAAAACATCAATGTCCGTCTGACAAGAAACGACGAAACATATCTGAGGAGCCATGTCACAAGGTTTCGTCACAGCTCATCCGGAGGCGGTTCCCGTGGTTCCTCCGGGGGAGGGCGCGGGAGCGGCGTTCACACCTCATCCGGTGGAATATCCCACGGCGGCGGAGGCCGGCATTTCTGAAGCCACTGTTCCGGGTGCACCGGATTCAGAAAGGATTGAAAAGATTGAGACTGGAAAAGTTCCTGGAAAATGCTGACGGCTGCAGGACCCGTTTCAGAGACCGGAACGGAAAGAGAATCCATATCGGAGATCTTCTGCACTTCTTCTGCAGAGATGGTGAAAAGACAGTGGAATTGAGCGTCACAGAATTCTATGGTCTTTATCTTGACCAGAATACCGATGTGCTGCAGCACCTGAATGCCGATGGGACGCCTGCTGAAGACTGTCTGATCCTGCGAAGAGTGCCAAGACGTTCTGAGTCTCTGGATGAATATCTGGAAAATGTCACAGGATGTGAGACGCCGTTCCGGGACGGGAACTATGAATCGATCTGCGTAGGGAGCCGTCTGTTCTGGGAAAGCGTACGGGGGGACTATTTCGAGGCTGTCATGCGTTACAGCGCGGATTTCGGCCTTTATCTGGACGGAGCGCCCCTGCATCTGGACAATCTGGATAAAAAGGACTGTCTGGAATGGACCCTTCTGCACTGAAGCTGAACCGGCATGAAGAAAAGAAGGACAAGTCTTGACATCCCCGTCCGTAGCTGTATAATCTGAAATGCAGATTGCTTCTGGGGTGTTCGGCAGCCTTTCGGTTTTCCCCACACTTCACAAAATGGAATCCTCGTTCCAGTTGATGATGTCATGCCCCCATCCTTTGGATGCCAGGGGACGGCAGATAAGCAGCGACAGGGTTCCAGCCCGTTTTATAAAGCGGGTGAAAAAACGAGGGCACCGGCATTCTGGAGCAGTCTTCAAAAAAGCCTTCAGGGCTTTTTTTCTTGACAATATCTGATCATCACCATTATAATCCCCCTGATGCCGGGATGGAGTGAGTAGGATTCAGAAGGTCTCAAGAGAGCCGCGGAAGGTGGGAAGCGGTGGCAGGACGAATCCGAACATGGCTCCGGAGCACTGCAGGTGAGCGTCTGTAAGCCTGCGGCGGTTCGCACCGTTAACTGCATGATAAGTCAGAAACAGGGTGGCACCGCGGGTAATCCGCCCCTAGGGGGGCGTTTTTCTATGTTTTTTTATTGGAGGAATCGCCATGAGTGAAAAAGGGAAGTTCTATATCACCACCCCCATCTACTATCCCAGCGATAATCTGCATATCGGCCATGCTTATTGTTCCACCGCGGCAGATTCCATGGCACGCTTCAAAAAGCTGACCGGTTATGACACGTTTTTCCTCACCGGGACTGACGAGCACGGACAGAAGATTGAAAGAAAAGCCCGTGAAAAGGGCGTTACGCCTCAGGCCTACGTGGATCACATCGTGGAAGGCATCCAGAAGCTGTGGAAGCAGATGGATATCGACTATGATGATTTCATCCGTACCACAGATGAGCGCCACGTACAGTGCGTTCAGAAGGTTTTCAGAAAACTTTATGAACAGGGGGATATCTACAAGAGCGAATACGAAGGATGGTACTGCACGCCCTGTGAATCCTTCTGGACGGAACTTCAGCTGAAGGACGGCAAATGTCCGGACTGCGGCCGTCCTGTTGAAAAGGCTAAGGAAGAAAGCTATTTCTTCCGGATGAGCAAATATCAGGACTGGATGATCGATTATATCCGGGAACATCCGGATTTCATCCAGCCCACCAGCCGTGCCAATGAGATGATCAAGAATTTCCTGGAACCCGGTCTGGAAGACCTGTGCGTATCCCGGACATCCATCCGCTGGGGTATACCGGTGGACTTTGACAGCCGTCATACCGTTTATGTATGGGTGGATGCGCTGACCAACTACATTTCAGCTCTGGGATACGGCACTGAGCATGATGAAAAGTATCGCAGATACTGGCCGGCAGATGTGCACCTTGTGGGAAAGGAAATCGTCCGTTTTCATACCATCATCTGGCCCATTATGCTGCATGCCATCGGTGAACCGCTTCCGCACCAGGTTTTCGGACACGGATGGCTGGTCATTGACGGGAAAAAAATGGGAAAGTCCGTGGGCAATGTAGTGGATCCAGTAATTCTCTGTGACCGGTATTCCTCCGATGCCGTCCGCTATTTCCTGATGCGGGAGATGCCCTTCGGCTCCGACGGCGAGTTCACCCTGAAGGCCATGCTGAGCCGGATTAACGCTGACCTTGCCAACGATCTGGGAAATCTGGTCAGCAGGACCGTGGCCATGATTGAAAAGTATTACGGCGGCCCTGTGCCCGCCTCCGGAGCCTGCGAAGAAGTGGATACGGCACTTCGTGGTCTTGCCCTCAGGACTGCCGGCCAGGTGGAGGAGTACATGAATGCTTTTCAGTTTTCCTCTGCCCTTTCCGAAATCTGGAAGCTGGTAGGTGAGTGCAACCGGTATATTGATCTGACCGCCCCCTGGATTCTGGGCCGCAGCGAGGAAAGCCGGCCGCGGCTGAACACAGTTCTGTACACGCTGGCGGAATGTGTTCGCCGTGTGGCTGTCATGATCGGGTTTGTCATGCCCCGGACGCCGGGTCGG
Organism: uncultured Eubacteriales bacterium; assembly: GCA_902774025.1. Lineage (GTDB taxonomy): Bacteria > Bacillota > Clostridia > Christensenellales > Aristaeellaceae > UBA2943. The sequence goes on along the minus strand of CACYGY010000017.1, from coordinate 13,200 downwards.
ATCTTTGAACAGCTGGGGGTGACGCAACCGGAGATGAAGGACTGGAACAGTCTGACCGATGGCGTTTTTGAACATCTGAAGCCCGGTACCGTGGTACACAAGGGAGAAGCGCTCTTTCCCAGGCTGGACATCCAGAAAGAACTGGAGAGGGATCAGCCAGAAAGCACACCTGCCGCTTCGCCGGCGCCTGCGGCTGCAGCCCCAAAGCCTCAGAAGACTCATCCCCGTACTGAGTACCCGGAGAATATCACCCTTGATGACTTCGGAATAATCAGACTGCAGGCTGCCAGAGTTCTCTCCTGCGAAAAGGTGGAGAAGAGCAAGAAGCTTCTGAAAATGCAGGTTTCCCTCGGTCCTGACGGAGAACGGCAGGTCGTCAGCGGCATTGCGGCTTATTACACCCCGGAGGAAATGGTGGGCAGACAGGTGGTCATGGTTACGAACCTGAAACCCGCCAGACTGGCGGGAATCGAGAGTCAGGGCATGATCCTGTGTGCTTCCTCAAAAGACGATTCTGCCCTGAAGCTTCTGACAGTGGATGATGGGATGGAAGACGGAGCGCTGATCGGATGACGGAATGGTTTGATACCCATTGCCATCTGGACGACCCGGCTTTTGACCCGGACCGGGAAGAGGTACTGGGCCGGATGCGTCAGTCCCGTATTTTCTGCGCCCTGATGGGTACGGATCTGGAAACCAGCATGCGGTGCATGGAAATCGCGGTTTCTCACTCTTCCTGCGTGGCGGCGGCGGGGTTCCATCCGGAGAGCGCAAACCGTTTTTCCGGGGAAGCGTTTCTGCGCCTGTCTGAGCTGATCGCCAAACCTGGCGTGCGCGCCGTCGGTGAGATCGGACTGGATTATCACTGGGAAAACGCACCGGACAGACAGACGCAGAAGGATGTCTTCTGTGCTCAGCTGGACCTGGCCTGTCAGGCCCGCCTGCCAGTCTGCATCCACGTTCGGGACGCCCATGGGGACATGCTGGATATCCTGGAAAACCGAAAGAGCCATCTTCCGGAGGGAGTCATCCACTGCTTCAGCGGAAGCTGGGAAAGCGCCCGGCGATATCTGGATCTTGGTTTTTATCTGGGACTGGATGGGCCTGTTACCTACCGGAATGCCACCAGACCTCAGGAGATCGCCCTCCGCATCCCCCTGAACCGGCTGCTTCTGGAAACAGATAGCCCTTATCTTTCCCCTGTTCCGCTCCGGGGACAGCGGAATGAGCCATGCCACATTCACCTGATCGGAGAGAAGATCGCCGAAATCAGAAACATGGATGCGGAAGACCTTGCCCGGCACACCACCATGAATGCACAGCGCTTCTATCACCTCCAGGATACCTGAAGGGATCTGGCTGAACCCAGCCGGACCCCTTCTTCTGTGTTGCTCCTGATGAACCCCGGCCGGCCGTCTTCATCCCGTGTTGAAGTTCCAGTAGCGTTTTGCTATAATTCTTAAGCTGTTTGGGAGGTGGAATGGACGTGATTACAACCGTATGCATGAATCCATCCTTCGACCGGACACTGGAGGTGGAAGACTTCCGTGAGGGAGTCCTGAATCGCATTGTGTCAACCCGGGAAGACCTGGGCGGGAAAGGGATCAATGTGGCCGTCGTACTTCGGCGGCTGGGCCTGGATGTGCAGTGTGTGGGGCTCTCCGGCGAGGAAAATGCCGGCCGCTTGCTGGGAATGATGACACGGGAAGCCATTCCCGCTTTCTTTTATCGGGTCCCGGGAAGTGTCCGGACGAATATCAAGGTGATCAGTACGGGTAGGACCCGGTCTGTGACGGAAATCAACGAACGCGGTCCCGTTATCTCAGCCTCTGATTTCAGACGGCTGGTCAGTCTCCTGGAAGACAAGGCGGGGGACAGCGAGCTGCTGGTTCTTACAGGTTCACTGCCTCCCGGCTGTGAGGCCGGGACCTACAGGAATCTCATGGAATGCGTGCACTGCCCGGTGATTGTGGACACGGGCGGGGCAGAGCTGATGGAAAGTCTCAAGGCTCACCCCCTGATGGTCAAGCCAAATTTGCAGGAGCTTTCGGAAACGCTTGGACGCACGCCTGAGAGCATTCCTGAAATTCGTTCGGCAGCCATGGACCTGGTCAGGGCAGGAGCCGGGATGGTATGCGTTTCCATGGGGGAAAGAGGTGCCATGCTGGTCAGCAGAGATCACACATACTTCGGCAGGGCACCCTCCGTTTCCGTTCAGTCCACGGTAGGCGCCGGAGACGCTCTGGTAGCCGGATGGATTCACGGCTGGAAGCGCAGCGGCAATCCGGCGGAAGCCCTGCGATGCGGGATCGCCTCCGGCACGGCCAGCACCCTTGTACCCGGCACCGGAGCCGGAGGCCTTCAGTCTTATCATGAACTGCTGAGTGAGGTATCTGTTTCGGAGATCTGATATGCTGATTCGCAGACTGATGAAAAACTATGTAACTGACGGCGTGATTGACCTTGTACCCGTCTATTCCGGCAGTCATTCAGAGGATCTGCACTTCGGCAGCGTTCTGGACTGGAAGATCACGCTTCATAATCGTCCGGGGGAAATCGGCAGAATCAGCCTTCGACATCGATCCGCCGTTCAGGGGACACAGATACGCTGCGCACTCCTGTCTTCTCCTGAAAAGGCAGTTCCGGCTTCTGGGACTCAGAAGTCTTGTCATCACGGTGGATCCGGGCAATCTGGCGAGCAGGCGGACCTGTGAGCTGGTGGGTGCGGTGCTTGAGCGCATCGTGGATGTGCCCGAGGAATACCAGAAAAAATGGATGCTTTCCAGGCGGAAATGCCGGTATGTCTGGATTCCGGAAGACAGCTGACAGAGGGGTGAAATACATGGAACTGTCCGTTTGCGGATGCAGGATTCATGCCACGCTTCAGGGATCAGGCCCCCAGCGGGTCGTTCTCCTGCATGGCTGGGGATGTTCATCGGAGCTGATGCAGCCTTTATCCAACGCTCTTAAGACTTCCATGCAGGTTCTGTCCTTTGATTTTCCGGGATTCGGGCAGTCCTCCAGACCTCCGGAGCCATGGGGGGTTCCCGAATATGCCCGGATGCTGGAACAGCTTCTCCGCCAGCTGGATTTGATTCCCTGTGATGTCATCGCCCATTCCTTCGGAGCCCGCATTGCCATTTTTCTGGCAAGCAGCAATCATTCTCTTTTCAGGCGCATGGTCCTGACAGGGGCCGCAGGTATCCGCCCCCCTCAGAGCGAGGAGGCCAGAAAGCGCTCCGAGCAGTTTAAAAAGCTGAAGAAAATAGCTGAAACACTCCGGTCAGCGAAGGTCTTCGGCAGTCTTCCGGATCGTCTGGAAGATAAAATCCGTCAGAAGTATGGCTCAAGAGACTACAATGCGCTGGATGCCGAAATGCGTAAAACCTTCGTGCGGGTGATCGGACTGGATCTGAGTGAGCGTCTGCCTGAAATCCATGTTCCGACCCTTCTGATCTGGGGAGATCAGGATACGGAGACACCCCTGTGGATGGGCCAGCAGATGGAACACGCCATTGCGGACTCAGGCCTGGTCGTTTTTGAGGGTGGGACTCATTTTGCGTATCTGGAACAGCAGGACCGTTTCCACGCGATCGTGAGACACTTTTTACTGGAGGACTGAGCATGCCCCTTGCGATGTGGCTGAAGGCCATCATACTGTCTGCGGCCTGTGTGCTCAGCGGGCGCAGACTGTTTCACTATTTTCAGCTGGAAAGCTATCAGTTCCGGGGTTATTTCCGCACAATCCGTCGCATGCGCCGGCTGTCTTTCCGGCCGGGCCTGGTTCTCTGTGTGGGGCAGTGCGCCGCCTGCCTGCTGGAACTTTCCCTGGGAACCAGCTGGACTTCTCTTGTCCCGGGCTCTCTTCTGCTCCTTTCCCTGGCCATGGAAAACCACCGGGAAGCCGGACTTGAAAAGGCCAAGAAACCCTTTTCTGTGACAGCACGGATCAGACGCCTGTACGCCGTCGTGTTTCTCGTGCTTGCCTGTCTGATGGTTCTTCTGCAGCTGGCTGTTTCCTGCGCTTCCTCTGTCCTGTCCGCCTCTCTTCTCACCGTTTTGTGGGTATTTCTCCCTTCTCTTCTGCCATGCCTGCTCGCCATTGGCGCCATGGCGGAACATCCGCTGGAAGCAGTGATTCAGAAGATGTACCTCCGGGACGCCCGGCGGATTCTTCACTCAAGAACCGACCTGATCCGGATCGGTGTCACGGGAAGCTACGGCAAGACCAGTGTCAAGTTCATTCTGGGAACACTCCTGTCGGAGCGCTATCAGGTACTGGTGTCTCCCGCCAGCTTCAATACCCCCATGGGACTGACCAAGGTTATCCGGAATCAGCTTCTGCCTGCTCATCAGGTTTTCGTGGCGGAGATGGGAGCAAGGCATGTAGGGGATATTGCCGAGCTGTGCAGACTGGTCAGGCCTGAGATGGGTGTTCTTGTCAGCGTGGGGCCTCAGCATCTGGATACCTTCGGAACCCTTGACCGGATACGGGAAACAAAGTATGAATTGATCAGGGCCATTCCGGAAAATGGCCACTGCTTCTTTTTCGACGACGGAGATATCTGCAGGCAGCTTTATGACCAGACCCGTAAACCCAAGAGTCTTTCATCCCTCTCACCCGGAAGGGGGGATATCTGGGCTGAATCCATTCATTCCGGTCCTCAGGGCAGTACCTTTGACCTGTGCACAAAAGACGAAAAGGTCACCTGTTCCACGCGCCTGCTGGGCAGGCACAATATCCAGAACCTGGTGCTGGCCGCTTCCGTATGCCTGTGTCTGGGCATGACCCTTAAGCAGATCGCCAGGGGCATTCAGCGGGTGCAGTGCGTGGAACACAGGCTCCAGCTCATGAACATGCCCGGGGGCATAACCATGATTGACGACGCCTTCAACAGCAATCCCAGGGGAGCCAGCGCGGCTTTGCAGGTCCTCAGGGAGTTCGGGAAGAGACGGATCATCGTGACGCCCGGAATGGTGGAGCTTGGAGACAAAGAGGAAGAAATGAATTACCGCTTTGGCGTTGAGATGGCGGATTGCGCGGATGTGGCCATTCTTGTGGGCCCCCGCCATACGGAACCCATCCGGCGCGGTCTTCTGGAGAAGGGTTTTCCCCAGGCGCAGATCCATACTGTGGCATCCCTTCAGGAAGCGTCCGACATTCTGCGTACGCTGTGCCGGAAGGGAGATACGGTACTTCTGGAAAATGATCTGCCGGATAACTATTCTGAAACGTGAAACCAGGAAGGACATGAGAATCATGGACAAAATCCAACTGGGTGTGATCTTCGGCAGCCGCAGCTGTGAAAGAGAAGTGTCCATCATCAGCGCGCTCCAGCTGATGGGGCATGTCAATCAGGCCGTTTATGACATCATTCCCGTCTATATCTCAGAAACCGGCGTCTGGTATACCGGGGAAAAACTGAGAGATATCCAGACTTTCCGGCATTTCAATCCGGATCAGCCGGGAATTGAGCGTGTCATGATGGATGTGACCAGCGGTTCCGGCGCGCTTTTGGCCACCCGTCCCGGAAAGGGATGGATGCATCGCCCGGAACAGGTGGTTGCTGCGCGCCTGGACGTCTGCCTGATTGTCATGCACGGTCTCAACGGTGAAGACGGTACCCTGCAGGGACTCCTGGAAATGGCGAACCTGCCCTACACCTCCTCCGGTGTGGCGGGTTCCGCCATCGGCATGGACAAGATCATCATGAAGCAGTTTTTCCGCGGAGCTGATCTTCCCGTACTTCCGGGAACTTACTATACCCGGAGCACCTGGAGGGCTGACCGCAGAAACGTTCTCAATGATGTGGAGGCACATCTGCACTATCCTGTTTTTGTCAAGCCCGCCAATCTCGGATCCAGTATCGGCGTGAGCAGGGCGGACGACCGCAGCGGTCTTCAGGACGCGCTGGACCTGGCCTTTGAGTATGACCGAAGGGTGCTTGTGGAACAGGGGCTTATCAGTCCCCTGGAACTGAACTGCTCTGTCCTTGGCTATGACGAGGACATCCACGCCAGTCCCATTGAAATGCCTCTGGTGGGCAGCGGTCAGGATATGCTGGATTTCTTCGGCAAATATCTCTCTTCCGGTTCTTCCAAGGGGATGGCGGGGTTGTCCAGAATTCTTCCCGCGCCCATAGAAGACAGCCTCAGAGACGAGATTCAGGAAATGTCCCGGCGCATCTTTCACATGATGGACTGCAAGGGCGTCGTACGCATTGACTATATGTATGACCGGACAGAAAACCGGTTCTATATCACGGAGATCAATACAATTCCCGGTTCCATGGCCTTCTATCTCTGGGAAAAGGACGGCATCCGGTTCAGCGAACTCATTGACCGGCTGGTGGGCTATGCCAGAAAAGCCTGGGAAGACAGAAACGAGAGAGTCTACGCGTTTTCCTCAGACATTCTGAGTCAGGCCGGCTTCGGAGCCAAAGGCTCCAAGGGTAGCAAGCTTCAGAGGTAACCGATATGTCACAGGAGCGCAGGAGACGCATCAATCCCTATGCACGGCCGGAGGGTGAGCCGCGGCCGGCATGGGCAGTGGAAATGGAAAAGGACGCGGATGAGGAAACGCGGGAAGCCTTCCACGAGGCTGAACGCAGAGAGAGTCCCCGCTGGGATGCGGAGACTGTCTGGGATGACACACCGCCTGACGGCGACGAAATGCCCAGAGGATATCAGACTTTTGCCGGGGAAACCCATGAGGTTCTGTCTGATCAGCTGGCAGAAAATCTGGCGTGTCTGTGCGCGTCCCTTTTCGGTCCGCTTGGACTGTTTTTCCTGTGCGCGGAACATGAGAAACGGGCAATCCGTTATTTTGCCATCCGGTCCGTCTTTCTGACCGCAGTGCATCTTCTGTCCGCCGCTGTTCTGTACGGACTGAACGCACTGGTCGGATCGGTACCCTTTCTGGGCATAGTAATCACGACCGTTCTGTGGCTGTCCTATATCATCCTGGTGATTCTCCTTCTGGTAATCCGAATCAGGATGATGTTTGCCGCCTGGCGCGGAACGTCCTTCAGGATGCCCCTGGCAGACGCCTGGCTGGACGAGCATAGTTCAAGGTGAGGGACAAGGAATGCATCTGGAACAATTACAGTCCCCGAAAGACCTGAAAAACATGTCCTACGGGGAACTCAGCGCTCTGGCCAGCGAAATCCGCGAGACGCTGATTCAGACAGTCTCCCAGAAGGGAGGCCATCTGGCATCCAACCTCGGCGTGGTGGAACTGACTCTGGCGCTGCATCGTGTGTTTGATATGCCCACCGATCAGATCGTTTTCGATGTGGGACATCAGAGCTATGTGCACAAACTCCTGACAGGAAGAAACAGAGTCTTTCATACCCTTCGCTCCTTTGGCGGCATTTCAGGCTTTCCCAAACGCTCAGAGAGTCCCTATGATGTTTTTGAAACAGGGCATGCCTCCACGGCATTGAGCGCCGCTCTGGGACTGGCCCGGGCCCGTGACTTCAAGGGAGAGCATCATCAGGTCATCGCTCTGGTGGGGGATGGCGCCCTGACGGGCGGCATGTGCTATGAAGCCCTGAATGATATCGGAAACAGAAAAACCCGGATGATTGTGATTCTCAATGACAATCAGATGTCCATCGCTCCCAATGTGGGCGGCCTTTCCCGTCACCTGACAGACCTGCGCATCAGCAAGGGATGGCTGAGTGCCAAGGAACATGTTAAATCCAGGCTGAACAAGGTGCCCGGAGTTGGGAAACCCGTCTACCGCTTCATCCATCTGACCAAAGGCTATCTGAAAAGTCTGGTGGTGGATGAGGGGTTCTTTACATCCCTGGGCCTGCATTATTACGGTCCCATCAATGGACATGATCTGAAGAGCATGGAGCGCACACTTCGGCTGGCGAAGGAATTCGAGGGTCCCGCGGTGATTCACGTCATGACCACCAAGGGATTCGGATACGACAAAGCCGAAGAAAAGCCTGAGCTGTTTCATGGCACTCCTCCTTTTTACGTGGAAACCGGTGACGCAAGGTCCCGTTCAGACCTGCCCGGTTTCGGGCATGTCATGGCGGAGGAACTTTCGGATATGGCCGGGCGGGACCCACGGGTTGTCGCGGTTTCAGCCGCCATGACCCTGGGCACCGGGCTCTCGGAAATGGCCGTGAAATACCCCGGCCGTGTCCTGGATGTGGGGATTGCCGAAGAACACGCGGCAACCATGGCCGCCGGCATGGCCGTGGGCGGAATGAAGCCTTATTTTGCCGTCTATGCCACCTTCTTCCAAAGATGCTTCGATCAGGTCGTCCACGATGTCTGCATGCAGTCACTGCCGGTGACCTTTCTTCTGGACCGGGCAGGACTGTCAGGGCATGACGGGGCGACACACCACGGCGTTTACGACTTTGCTCAGACCATTCCCGTTCCCGGCATTACGGTCCTTGCACCGCGGGATCTGGATGAACTCCGTCTCATGATCCGCTGGACGCAGGAGTACCAGGGACCTGTCACCATACGGTACGGACGCAGCGGCATCAGCATGCGGGAACGCTTCCCCTGTGAGCATTTTCAGCCCGGTGTATGGGAAAAACTGATCCCTGGACAGGACTGTCTGATTCTGGCAGTAGGTTCCATGGTCTGCGAAGCGGTCACCACCGCCGACCTTCTCAGGCAGTCCGGCATTCAGGCCGGCGTCATCAACTGTTCCAGTGTGAAGCCTCTTGATGAAAACATGCTGCTTGAAAACTCCCTGATCCCTTGGATTACCATGGAAGAGCATGTCCTCGCAGGCGGGTTCGGAAGCAGTGTCTGCACTTTCTGTGCTCAGGAAGAGCTGAATTCGCCGATCCTGTCCTTTGGCATTCCGGATACCTTTGTTCAGCACGGAAGCCGCGCGCAGCTTATGAAGTATCTCGGAATCCTTCCGGAACAGATGGCAAAACGCATTGAAGCGGAACTCCGCAGGAAGGGAAAGGTTCCGTATGTCAGAGAAGATGAGAGCGGATGTAGCCCTGGTCAGACGGGGGCTGTGTACAAGCCGTGAAAAGGCGCAGGCAGCCATCATGGCGGGGCAGGTCTTTTCCGGTGTCCGAAGGATTGATAAAGCATCCGAATTCATCCGCCATGAGGACGCGCTGGAGCTCAGAGGACCGGCGATACCCTTTGTGGGCAGGGGAGGACTGAAACTGGAAAAGGCCATGGACGTTTTTCATGCAGACGTTCGCGGACGGGTATGCATGGATCTGGGGTGTGCCACCGGTGGGTTTACCGATGTTCTGCTTCAGCATGGCGCCAGCCATGTCTATTCCGTGGATGTGGGATACGGACAGTTTGACTGGAAACTGAGGCAGGACAGCAGAGTCACCCTGATGGAAAGGACGAATGCCCGGTACCTGACGTCTGAAATGCTGCCCCTTCATCCTACCGTGACGGTGATGGACGTATCCTTCATTTCCATCCGTCTGATCCTTCCTGTGGCCGCCGGAATCATGGGACGGGAAGGCGTCTTTTACACGCTGGTTAAGCCACAGTTTGAAGCGGGACGGGAACATGTGGGCAAGAACGGGGTCGTCCGTGATTCTTCGGTCCATGAACAGGTGCTGAGAGATCTTGTTCGTTTCGCTTCGGACATGGGCTGGCACGTGCACGCTCTGGATTATTCCCCCATAACCGGACCCAAAGGCAACATTGAGTTCCTTGCGGAAATCATGCCCGGCCCCCATGGAGAAGTCAGTGAAGAGTATATTCATCTTCTGGTACGACAGGCTCACGTATCCCTTTAGGGAGCGCCGGTCCTGCCGCGCCTCGTATGGGTTCCTGTTTGCAAGTTCATTCCAGTGAGTCAAGAGGCGGGTGATATCTTTGAACAGTCAGATTCCATCCAAGAGTGAACGGCAGAAAGCCATTCTCGAAATCGTCGCCAGCAGAGCCATTCACACCCAGGAAGAAATGGTGAAGGCTCTGCAGGACCGCCAGATGATCGCCACACAGGCCACCGTGTCCAGGGATATCCGTGAACTGCGTCTCACCAAGGTGACCTCACAGGACGGGACCTATTTCTACGCCATGCCGGAAAACCCGGAGCCCGTCAGTCAGCAGCGTCGTTTTCTCCTGGTCATGGAATCCATTCTCAGTGTGGAAAACGCCATGAACCTCGTGGTGGTCAAGACGCTTTCCGGTTCCGCCAGTGCTGTGGCCGAAGTGCTTGACAGCATGGCCTGGCCGGACGTGGTGGGCACACTGGCGGGAGATAACACCATTATGATTGTCACACGGGATCTGGCCGGGGCAGAGCTGGTCGTCCAGCGGATCCGGGGTTTGAACAAGTAAGAGGTAAGAGAAGAATGATCTGTTCTCTTCATATCCATGATATTGCCCTGATCGAAGACCTGACTCTTGCCTTTGGAGCAGGTCTTCATGTGATGAGTGGAGAAACCGGCGCAGGAAAATCCATTGTTGTGGACGCGGTCAATTTCATTCTGGGCGGCCGGGCGGACCGTGACCTGATCCGGACAGGTGCCGAGAAAGGCTGGGTGGAGGCGATCTTTGACGCAGCTGAGGTTCCAATGGTGAAAAACGCCCTTGAGAAACAGGAAGTGGAATGGGACGGAGAAACGGTCACGGTTTACAGGGAACTCAACCGGAATGGCCGTACCCTGTGCAGAGTCTGCGGAGTTCTCACATCCCTGTCTTTCCTGAGGGAAGTCTGCGCTTTCCTGATGGATGTTCACGGTCAGCATGAGCATCGCTTCCTGATGGATTCCCATTATCACCTTTCCTGTCTGGACGCCTTCGGAGGGGAAGCACATCAGGCTCTCTGCGCCCGGGTACGCGCTGACGCCGAGTCTTTCCTGGCCTGTCACCGGGAATACGCGCACCTTGTACGGGACAATGAGAAAAAAGAAGGCCGCCTGAAGGAAATCCGTCAGTCCATGGCGGAACTGAAAAAAGCGCATCTGCAGGACGGTGAGGAGGAGAGACTGCAGGCGGAGCAGGAAAAACTGCGCCATCACGCCCGGGTCACCTCTGCCCTGATGTCCGCTTACTCAGCCCTGGCTCAGGGGGATGACGGATCGGTTCTGAACGGACTGAAGACAGCCTCCCGATCTCTGGAGAGCATCACAGAGGTGGCACCGGAATTCGCTGCACTTTCCGCAAGAGCTTCCTCTGCCTTCTATGAACTGGAAGACTTGAGTTTTGAACTCTCTTCCCTGATGGAAAAAGGCATTTTCGATCCCAAGCGTGCTGAACAGGTGGATGAGCGACTGGATCTGATCCGTCGTCTGGAAAGAAAATACATGGATACGGTCCCCGGCATCCTGAAGCGTATGCAGTCGATGGAACAGGAACTGGACCAGTATGAATCAATGGATGATAAACTGAAGGAAATGGCCGGGGAGCACAGACGTCTCCTGAATGCCTACCGCTCCAGCAGCAGGAGTCTGTCGGAAAGCCGCAGGGCGCTGTCTGCCGTTTTCGAGGATAAAATCATGGGTGAACTCAGGGACCTCGGAATGGAAAAAACGATCTTTCAGGTCTGTTTTGCCCCAGAACCTGCCCGCCAGAAACTGCCTTCACCGGAAGGGGAGGATCAGGTGGAATTCATGATCAGTGCCAATCCGGGAGAACCGCTGAAGCCTCTGTCCCGCGTTGCCAGCGGAGGAGAACTGAGCCGCGTCATGCTCGCCCTCAAGTCCATGGAAGCCGAACGGGACGGTGTGGGCTGCATGGTCTTTGACGAGATTGACACCGGAATCTCCGGACGGATCGCTCAGACCGTGGCCGAGAAAATGGCCGGTATTGCCCGGCACCGGCAGGTCATCTGCGTTACCCATCTTCCCCAGATCGCGGCCATGGCGGACATTTCCTTTCTGGTGGAAAAGTCCAGCAACGGCATGAATACGCATACCCACGTCCGGCGTCTTGACCCTCACCAGCATGTCCTTGAAGTCGCCCGAATGCTGGGAGGCGCCGAAGGAAGCGACCGCAGCGCTGAAGAGCACGCCGGTCACATGATCCGGAGCGCTGGCGCCCTGAAAGAGCAGATTCTCCGTCGCGCCAGCGCGGCTCCGGACTGAAAAAGAAAAAAAACTGTTCCTTTACTCTTCTCTGTGGTATACTCGATCCGTCAGCAGATGAGCGCAATAGGTTGATCTCGTGAATCACTGAGCCGTGTTCCGTATACGGCTGGAAGGGGGACCTTGTTCTGTGTTTGGCAAACGACTGTTTCCAGGAGGAATTCACCCGCGGGAAAGTGTAAACGGAAAAGACATCAATGGCGGTCATGCGATCCTTGACATTTCCGCGCCTGCCCGTGTGATCATTCCGCTGTCCCAGCATATCGGGGCTCCGGCAAAAGCCCTTGTCAAAAAAGGAGATCCGGTGAAGATCGGCCAGATCATCGGGGAAGCGGGCGGATTCGTATCGGCGCCTGTCCATTCTTCCGTATCCGGGATTGTGGATGAGATTCGGCCGTGTACGCTTGCCAGTGGAGTGGTTGTCCAGGCTGTGGTCATCGAGAATGATTTCATGGACACCTGGGTGGAGCTGACACCGGCTCATCATCCTGAAACCCTGAGCGCAGAAGAACTGCAGAATATTGTACGCTCCTCCGGTATCGTGGGCATGGGCGGTGCCACTTTTCCAACATCCGTGAAACTGACGCCCGGTGCCGGAAAGAAAATCGAACGGCTGATCATCAACGGCGCCGAGTGTGAGCCGTTTCTCACCGCGGATCACCGTCTGATGCTGGAGGAACCCGGGAGAATTGTGGACGGCATCCACATTCTCATGACCGCCCTGGATGTGCCCGAGGCCGTCATCGGCGTTGAGAACAACAAGATGGACGCAGTGGAAGCCCTGAAGCAGGCCTGCAGAGGTACGGATGGCATTCAGGTGCGTCCTCTTCCCGTCCGGTATCCCCAGGGCGGGGAGAAACAGCTGATCTATGCCCTGACCCGCCGGGAGGTGCCTTCCGGCGGACTGCCGCTGGATGTGGGCTGTGTAGTCCTCAATGTGGGCACTGTCTACGCCATTGATCAGGCTGTACGGGAGGGCCGGCCCTGCGTGGACCGGGTGACCACCGTCGGCGGCCTGGTCAATAATCCCGGAAACTTCAGAGTGAGAATCGGTACCCCGATTTCACTCCTCCTGGACGCCTGCGGGGGAGTTCAGGCTGGTGTACGGAAGATTCTCAACGGCGGGCCCATGATGGGCATGGCCATC
>CACYGY010000016.1 GCA_902774025.1 uncultured Eubacteriales bacterium | reverse complement strand
GGAGCCATCCGCAACCACAAAGGCAAAGGAAAGGATCTCACTGTCGTTGATCTGGGTCATGGCGATGTTCTGAGTATTGTCAGCACTGCACACCAGATGCCAGTTCACGTCATTGATGAAGATCTGAAAGTACTGGGACAGAGCGCCGGATTCCAGCTGTTCGCGGAAATTGGGGATCGCGTCCTCCAGCACGCCTTCAGACACCTGCACGGTGAGGAAGAGCTGACCGTCCATGCCCATGTACACATCGCCATTCACGCCTTCGGGAGCTTCCACGGCAGTCAGGTCAGAAGGCAGCAGGAAGACCAGGTTGGTTCCGGAGACCAGAACATACTCACCTTCGTAGGTGGCCTCCATTTCCACTGCGGGAATGTCTTCGGCACCTGCCAGAGCACAGAGGGAAGCGAGCGCGAGGACCAGGAGAACGGAAAACAGTTTTTTCATCGGAGATAACCCCTTTCGTGAAATGTATGGTGTGCATCTGCACACGCGTGCCAGTATACCGCAAACCGGAGATTCGGCAAGGCCCGGACAGTTTTTTTTGACCGGAACCGCAGGGAGTCAGCGCCGGACCGCATTACGAACCCTTTTCGGGTATCTGCAGGGAGCGGAGAATATCAGTCATTTCCCCGGCGGCACTGCGGCTGATGGTGACGGCATACAGGGCTTCGGTTCCCTGCAGGTGTACCCGGAGGGACTGGCTGTTTTCCATACTTACCGCATCCTGCCCGGAAATGCGCCAGTTCCTGGGGCTCATGTGCCATCCGCTGCCGGAGAGGAGGGAGAGCGCCCGGGCGGGATAGATGGTTTCCACCTGAATCTGAATTTCTCCCTGGTAAAGATAAATCAGAGTGAGGTTCCGGCCAAAGCCTCCCTCAAAGGGCACATCGGATGAAGCACCTGCCTGCAGGAGGAGGTCAGAGGAGGCAGAGGCCTGCAGGACCGGAACGGGAAAGGCCTGAATCATGGCCGGCAGGTCATCGGTGCTGTCCAGGATCACGGCGGGGGAGGACTGCAGGAGAGGCTGGTGGGGAAAAGCCTGTTTCTCTTCCTGAGGGTGCACCACAATGACCACCAGATAGAGCAGGGCAGCCAGAACCAGAAACAGGACAGCGCGCACAAGAAGGGCGGCTGTGTGGAGAAGGGGACGTGTCCGGGTCAGAAAGATCACATCCTTTCCGAAATTCAATCCTGGATATGTGAAGGTCAGTCTTTCAGCCGGATTCCTCTTTTCGGGGAAGGGAACACGGACCGGCAGGGGCCATCGTAACACATTTTCCTTCGGGTGTCACGGGACAGGGATCGTCAGCAGGATCTGACACGGACAGAGCGGACTGTGCCGGAGGAAACAGCCTGACCTGCCCTGCCTGATCAGCATCCCGGAAAATGCCTGCTGAGCCAGACAGGGGCGTTGATCCCTGCAGGGATGAATCGGGAACAGAAGATTTCGCTGCCTGCGGTTTTGCCAGGTATGTATCGGCGGAAACAGGCTGGCAGAATCCTGACCTTTGGACAGAGCATGCGTGAAAGCACTGCCATGCCTTCGGCGGAGAAGACATGAAGGATCTGACGGACAGTCGGAAAGCCCGGGAGAATCTCTGTTGCCCGCGGCCTGTTTCTCTGACCGCAGCAAACAGGGAGCGGCCGGGGAGCCGGTACGGGGATGGCTTCTCCGTATGGATCCGCAGGTCAGCATCATTGATCTGCCTGTACTCAGGAATCCCGGAGCAGCGGGAATGCTTCTGCGCAGATGGACGGCCCGTTTGGGGGGCCTGCGGAATGCCGTGCTGAAGGGTTCACGGAAGGAAACTGAAGCAGATGAAAGAGCGCATGAGGAACAGAACAGGCCGGGAGAATGATTCCCGGCCTGTTCTGCATCTTACTGTCTATTTTTTACGCACATAGATGAAGGGGAAAGCCATGATTTTGTCCAGTCCTCCGGAGAGGAATTCCTGATCCCGGACCGCGTATCTGTGGCCGGAGCGGAACCAGTCTTCCCAGGCTTCATCCGTGCCGGCCGCTTCCAGGACAGAGATATCGCACTGATCCGCGCATTCCTTCTCCAGAAGTGATTTCCACCAGGCAGCCGTATGAAAACAGAGGGAGTCATCTCCTTCGGCCCAGGTTTCAAAGCGCGTCCTCAGCTCTCCCCCTGGCTCTTCCTTCAGCCCCGGTACCGCGATCATGACCGTACCGCCACGGCGGACAAAGGGAAGGATACTGCGGGAAAAAATCCCCTCTCTGCAGCCGAAGTAATGGTATGCGTCCACGCTGACGATCGTGTCAAACCAGTCGCGGGCGAAGGGCATCTCCATCGCGTCGCCGTGGAGCGGGATGATCCTGTCCTCCAGACCCAGTTCCCGGATCCGTTTCAGATTGTCAGTGGCGTCCACCCACAGATCAAACGCATAGACGACCTTTGACGGGGTTTCATTGGCCAGGTAAAAGGAGGTCAGGGCCATGCCGCAGCCCAGGTCGAGAACCCGGCCTTCACATTCGCCGAAAGGGTTCCGGCGGAGCATTTCTTCCAGAAGGCGGAAGGAATTAGGGCCCATCATGTAATCCTTTGTGAAGAAGCGGCTGTACTTTTCGACGTTATTCATGCTGATCATTCCTCTCATTCTCTGCTTCCCGGTGAATGATGACCGCGTCCGGATCAAATCTGCGCGACATGGTGTGCGCGGCCTTCCGGTTGGCGACGGTTTCAAAGATGATGGAGAAATCATAGTCCGCCGGGTAGAGCTCAGATGCCCTAACCAGGAGCTTCAGCCGGTTGTGACGGACTGAGAGCTTCCTGCCGCTCAGCTGAATGACGACATTGCCCTGATCATCCGCCGGGCGGTAAACAATCGCGTTCTTTCTGTCCGGCAGGAGCAGGACACTGTCCCCCATGGCGAAGTGTTCAAAGGCGTTTCCTGTTTTCCGCTCCTGCCGCTGAAGGAGGGTAGGGGGGATCCGCATCGGGGGACAGGAAGCCGACCTGCCCGTTTCAGGCCCATGGCCGGCAACCTGGCGTGCCCGGGTGAGAAGCCCTTCATCCATGCCCAGGCGGCGAGCAATCTCGATTGCGCAGCTTTCACCGCTTTTGCCCATCTCCAGACGGAACAGGGGAAGGAGAGACTTCTGTTCAAAGGCCATGCGGGCGGAAAGAACATGCTCTGTCTGCTCCGCCCATTTTTTGATCTGCGGATCGTGGGTTGTGATCAGAAAGAAGCATCCGCGCCGGAGCAGTTCCTCCAGGATGGCTGCGGCCAGACCGGAGCCTTCCGCCGGGTCCGTGCCGCCGCCGGGCTCATCCAGCAGGATGAGGCTGTCCCGGCTGCATTCCCGGAGAATGCGGATGATATTGGTGATGTGGGCGGAAAAAGTGGAAAGATTCTGACGGATGTTCTGGTTGTCTCCGACATCACAGAGCACCCGGTCCATCATGCTGATGACAGTGCCCTCACCGCAGGGAATGTGCAGGCCGCTCTGTGCCATGAGCGTGAGCAGGCCTGCGGTTTTGAGGCAGACGGTTTTGCCGCCTGTATTCGGGCCGGTGACGGCAATGCCGGTATCCGGCAGAGTCAGTTCCAGATCCAGCGGTACGCAGGTCTCCGCCTTCAGATGCGGGTGGCGGGCACCCATGAGGCGGATTCTGCGTTCAGCGGTGATTTCGGCCGGACGGGCGTCCATTTCCAGACTCAGTTTTGCCCGGGCAAACAGCATATCCAGGTCCGTCATGACACGAACCGCACGCCGGACATGTTCTTCCTCGGAGGCGACCCGATCGCTGAGTTCCCAGAGGATGCGGCGCTCCTCCGTATCCATCCGGATGAGCAGCTGTTCCAGCTCCTGCCGCAGTTCCCGTACGGCGGTGGGCTCCATGAAAACAGTTGAACCTCTGGCGGAGGCGTCCACTGTGCGGCCGGGGAACTGAGACTGGAAGCGTTTCTGCACGGGAAGCACGAAAGTGCCGCCGCGCTGGGTGATGTAGCTGTCCGCCAGTTCCTTTTTGTGGTGAAGGATGAGCTGGTTCAGCCTGTTGCGGATGGTCTGTTCCGTGTTTTCCCGCTGGCGGCGCAGATTCCGCAGGGCGGGGGAGGCGTCGTCAAGCACGGTATCCTCCCGGATGGACCGGCAGATATCGTCCTCCAGACCGGTAAGATCCGGCAGCTCCGTTTGCCAGGAGGCGATGGCGGTACTGAACGGCTCTGCACCCTGCAGGTAGCGGGAAAGGCGGCGCACAGACGCGCAGAAACGTGCGACAGTGGAAAGCTGAGCAGGCAACAGCATGCTGCCCTGCAGGGCCATGGAGAGGCCGGCTTCCACGTTCTCCGTTTCCGACAGGGGCGGGGTGCCGGTGTTTTCCATGACGCGGCGGGCTGCGGTCGTTTCCTCCATGCGGGCGCGGCAGAGACTTTCGTTCATGATCGGGGCTGTATCTGAGAGCAGCCGGCGCGCGGTGGCAGAGACAGCCTGTTCCTTCAGTTGTTCAATGATAAGGTCAAACCCGAGTGAAAGCATATCCTGTGTCATCTGGATCCCTCTTGTTCATCAGAATGGCGCATGAACAAGCAAGTATTCGGATTATGCGGAGGAGCAGGGAAAAACGGCAAACAAAAAATGTCCGGTCCCTGCCTGTGCCGCGTCATGGCATCAGCAAACAGGCGGTCATGCATCCGCTCCGCCTGACTCAGCCATGTTCTCCGTTACAGAACAGTTTCCAAACACACCTCCGCAGGATAGCCCGGTCATCCGGGGTGCCTGTCGCAGACATTCTATTCCCATGAATTCGTTCTGTCAACCATATGCAAAAGCGGGAAAAGACGGACGCTGTTCCGGTCCTGCTGTCGTCCCGGGACCGTTTTGCGCCTGTCAGAGGTGCAGATCACGAATCCCCGGAGAAATCCGGGAGAGGTTCGTTGCGTACACGGAAAGTGTGTGATATGATTTTTCTGCGTGAATGATTCTATGGAATTCAATCTGAGATTGTAAAGACGGGTGTACAAATGAAGAAGGTCGCAACCGGGCAAAAAGAGAATCGGAGCATTGACCGGATGCTTGATGACATTCATGTAGAGCAGCGTTCATCAAAGGTCCTGCTTGTGGTTCTCGTTCTCATGTACATAGGGTTCAGTATTTATATTCCCATGATCTCCATGTCCAGAGACTCGCTCATGGTAGGAGGCAAATTGCTGCCGGTGTCCTCCTTTTCCGGCGTGATTTCCTCCATCGTGAGTCTCAGCCTGATCCTGATGGTGGTTTTTTACCGGGAACTTGGGTATCACATCGCCCTGGGGCTTTCGCTTCTGCAGTTTCCGATGCAGATTGTGAGCATGCTCCGGGCTCCTGTTCTGTCGGGACTGCCTGGATTTTTCTCCAATATTCTGGTGATTTTCGCCACCACTGTCATCCATATCAATTACAGACGGCTGTCCAGGTCTCAGCAGGAGATGCGTGAACAGGCAGCGCTGGATTCACTGACGGGTCTGCCAAACCGGTTTGCATGCTCCAGACTGGTGGAACAGCTTGTTCATGAACGAAAACCTTTTACGCTTGTTTCCATCAATCTGAAGAATTTCAGGGGAATCAACAATCTGATGGGGCATGAGGCGGGAGACCAGACGCTGGTCGCTGTGGCGGACAGGTGGAAAGTGCTGGCGGCAGAATCGGACATGCAGGAGTTTGTTGCAAGGGTGAGCGGAAACGGATTTTATCTCATCATCCGCAATTACGCTTCCGGGGAAGAGGTCCTGCAGGTGATTGGACGTTACCGGGAAGAAATGGAGAAGACGCTGACAATCAATGGAAGTGATTTTCATCTTCAGGGATGTTTCGGTTACGCGGAGTATCCCGACGATGCCGCTACCCCGGATCAGCTGATGACCTATGCGGATGTCGCCATGTCCATGTCCAGGGATTCCGGGACGGGCAAACCAATCCTCAGATTCACGGCTTCGCTTCTCTCCAGTGAACGCGACATGGAGATCGAAAATACCATCAGGGACGTTCTGGAGAAGGACCTTGTCCTCTTCAATCTTCAGCCGCAGTTTGATGTTCAGCACAGACTCCGGGGGTTTGAAGCTCTGGCACGCATGAAGGATGGGGAAGGAAACGTGATCAGTCCGGGGGAATTCATACCCGTCGCTGAGAAAGCCGGGCTGGTCAGCCGGATTGACAGTGCAGTGTTCCGGAAATCCGCCGCGTTCTTTGGAGACGTGCTGTGCAGAACCGGGGCTGAGATCATCCTGAGCGTGAACGTCTCTGTTCAGCATCTGATGAGAAAGGACTTTATCAGTGAAGTGCAGGCCATTCTCGCGGAGTACCGGATTCCGGCGGAACGGATTGAGATCGAGATCACGGAGTCGATTATGATTGATTCCATGGGGGAAGCGCTCAGGTGTGTCAACGAGCTGAAGAAACTCGGTCTGAGAATCGCCATTGATGATTTCGGGACCGGTTATTCCTCCCTCAGTTATCTGAATCAGATTCCGGCAGATCTGCTGAAGGTGGACAAGTCCTTTATCGACCGGATGAACGACAGCGAATCCTCCTGCAAATATGTTGCTGCCATCATATCCATCGGGCACATTATGAGCCTTGAGGTGATTGCTGAGGGAATTGAGGAAACAGCCCAGATGGAAACGCTCCGGGAAATCGGCTGCGATTTCATCCAGGGTTTTCTCTGGGGACGTCCGATGCCCCCTGAGGAGGCGGAAAAGCTGATTGCTCAGTCGGTTTCCGCGGCCGTTTCATGATACGGAAGAGCCGGATCAACTTTCGTCATGAGGAATGGATTTGATTCTGAAAGGGCCGAAAATCGTGAAATCAGGGTTCCGGGCCCTTTTTCGGGCAAACGGGTTTTCCCCGGCACCTGGTGGTCGGCAGGAATGGGACATTGTCTCCGTCCTGTCCCGCGGATGGGGGGAACGGAGGAAGGCCCGGATCGGAAAGGCTGCCCCGTGCCGGTCTTTGGAAGCCGAAAGCAACAGAGAGTTGCTTGTTTTCCCTGTGACCGTATCCTACAATTGAGACAGGACTCAGTGAGGAGGTGTCAGAGTGAAAACACAGGATGTCATTTATCAGCTCAGAACACAGCAGGGACTGTCTCAGGATGAACTGGCAGAGAAAGTATTTGTGACGCGGCAGGCGGTTTCTCGCTGGGAAACGGGTGAAACGGTTCCGGGCACGGAAACCCTGAAACTTCTTTCAAATCTTTTCCGCGTCTCCATCAATACGCTTCTCGGCTCACCGCAGAAGCTGATCTGTCAGTGCTGCGGAATGCCCCTGGAAGACGGGATTCTCGGCAGAAACAGGGACGGAACCATCAATGAGGAATACTGTCAGTGGTGCTACGCGGACGGGACATATACATACAGCAATCTGGATGATCTGATTGAGGTATGCGTGAGCAACATGATTCCCCAGGGCTTTTCCGAAGAGCAGGCCCGTTCCTATCTGAAGGAAACGCTGCCCCGACTGGACTACTGGAAGAAATACGATGAACTCAGCGATGACGGACAGTTTGAAGCCTTCAAGAGAAAGCTGATGGATGAGATCAATGATCTGCACATTGAAGGCATGCCCAGGGTGGAAAAGCTGAACGCGCTTGTGGGAAAATACGTGAACCTTGAGTACAGGCTCCCGGGTGGGGCGACGGTGAAGTTTCTGGATGATCATGTCACCTATCTGGGCAACCAGCTTGAATCGGAATTTGGCGGGGAAAGATGCTTCGGGGTCCTGGCCGGCATGGATTTCATCCTGATCTGCACCTATGGAAAAGACGGTGCGGACCCGGAACTCGTTCTGTATCGAAAGAGATGAGCATACGGGGGTTTGTTACCGGTGGCTGTACCCCGGAATCTTCTGAGCATACCGGAAGCGGGAGTTGGGAGAGAGCACATGAAAAAATGGTATGATGAGGAATACGAGTTTACGGTTGAAGTCACGGGATTTGTGCAGGGCGATCATACTGAGCGGTACTGCCGCAATGGTGAACAGATCGGGGACCGGTACACCTGCACATATGGATGCCCTGTGAATCAGGACGGCTATGGAATCTGTTCGAAAGCCATGATGATTCTTTTTCCGCTGATGGAGGCGGTCAGGAGCGGAGGCGATCTGGAGAATCTCGGAGGTGACGGGCGGTATACGAAGACGGTTGTGTGTCCGGACGGCTGTGTGATTTTCAGACTGACAGCCACGCCTCTGGGCAATGAGAACTTTCACAAAGGTCATTTCTGGGATTTTCCTGATCAGACCATCTGAGCCCGCAGATGAAGGAGATATGTCTCGAAGCTGTGATTCCGGACAGAGGGGCACCGCAGGCCTGTCCTGTGTCTCTCCTGCTGGACCGGGAACGACCGTCAGAAAGGTGCCGGGGTATCGGCTTATAAAGAGAATCCGGGGGCAGCGTTCTGTACTTTGGCAGAGCGCTGCTTTTCAGTTCCGGCAAAAACATGCAATATACGATGAATCGTTTGACAGACGCATTTTTCTATTGCCAAAGTTCAAAGACGCGCGTAAAATGCAAAGTGATTTTTCATGACAGACATACTCCTGTGTGGATTTCCTGCTTCTGCCTGCCAGAAGAAAGGAAAACATGCGGGGTTTTTCCGTCCCATTCGGTTTCTGCTGAAAGACCTGAACAACATTTGCCGGAACAGGTTCGCCTTCCGGGGACTGCGAATATCCGGCCCTTTGTCCCTGGCAGTGGCAGGGGGAGCCCGTGACAGGGGGGATTGTGAGCCCCGGCCGGGCGGCGGAAAGAATCAGACAGGCAAATGCATGGCTCCGGCGGATGCGGTGTGTCCTGCAGCAGAAAGAGAGCTTTCAATGGTTCTGGGCTGTACTCGGTCAGGCGTGAGCGGCAGGGAACCGGTCCGGAAACGGGGAGGAGACGATTCGGATGAGGATATCCCTGAGACTGAAGACCGTTATCATGATCTTCATCTTCACGGCAGTTCTCTGCGTGGCTTCGATCATCGGCACCAACATCGCCCTGACAAGCATTATCCGCCAGCAGTTTATCGATAAGGCGGAATCCCTGGCTAACGCGATGACGGAGATTATTGACAAAAACCAGGTTCGGCATGTGCGGGATGAGGTTATGCAGATCTACAACCGCACGGAGGAAAAAGTCAGCAACGAGGAATGGGGCAGTGAGGAGCACACGGCGTATGTGAATCTTTACAGCGACATTCTCACCATGGACGATTTCATCCTTTTGCAGAACTGGCTGCGGGCCATTCAGGACCAGGGCAGATTCGAGTATATCTACATTATGGTGCCGGACAATGACAACGCCCGGATGATCTATGTCGTGGATGCCTCCTATGATGAGGAAATGTGCATGCCCGGTTCCTTTGACCTCTTCACGGAAAACGACTATGCGGTTCTGGAGCATCCGATGGACGGACTGCCGGTGGACATCGTGGAGACGGAAAACTACGGGTGGACCGTAGCCCTGGGCAAGCCCATTGTGGATGAAAACGGACAGATTCTCGGCTACTTCTGCGCAGACTCCAGCATGACCAAGATCACGAAGATCAAGAACGACTATCTTCTGATCATCGCTGCGATCCTGGTGGGGTTCGCCGTGCTGACCGGCATCCTCGGCGTTGTGCTGGTGGACCGTTTTGTCATCCGGCCTGTGAACATCCTTTCCAAAGCTTCCATTGAATACTGCAGTGAGGACAACAAGAACGAACGCCACAAGTTCAGAGATCTGCAGATTCATTCCAGGGATGAGATCGGTGATCTGAGCACATCCATGGTCCAGATGGAAAAAGATATCAACGATCATGTGGCCACCCTGATCAAAACAGCCAATGAACTGATTGAAGCCCGGGAGAAGGAAGAGGAACTCATGAAGGCGGCCAATGTGGATGCGCTGACACAGGTGCGGAACAAGCGGGCTTTCGTCAGTGCGGAAGAGGAACTGGACAGACGCATCAAGGCCGGGCCTGTCCGTTTCGGCGTTGTCGTGGTTGACATGAACAACCTGAAAACCATCAACGATACCTATGGCCACGAGAAGGGAGACGAAGCCATCAGGGACCTGTGCGGAATTATCTGTTCCACATTCATGCATTCCCCGGTGTTCCGCATCGGCGGCGATGAATTCGTCGTGGTGCTGGAGAAAAGCGACCTGGACAACCGGGAGGCTCTGATCGGTGAATTTTACGAGGCCGTCGCCCGGGAGGAAAAAAAGAAATCCTGGCGTGGCATGTCAGCGGCCCTTGGCTGCAGGGTCTACGATCCGGATACCGACAACAATTTTATGGATGTCTTCAAGGCCGCCGACGCAGAGATGTACAGGACAAAGGTCCGCATGAAGGGGAGCGCGGCAAGGTGAGGCTGTTCCCGGGATTTATTCCGATTCCGTTTTCTGCCTGAGGGTCGGTCATGGAACGGATGGCTCCCGTGAGGACGTTGTTGAGAAGAGGGTTCCTGTCATACAGGGCCCTCTTTTTTCCTGTGACCGCCAGAGAGAAGTCAGACGGCCTTGCAGCCCCCCGAGGAAACCGTAACCCGGCCGGAGACAGACTGTATACCATGCCGGAAAACCATCCTTCCTGCTTTACCCTGACCGGAAATGATTCCCGGGAGAAAAACCGGGTGATCCGGAAACCTGGCAGATGTTTCCGGAAGGATGATGAAAAGTGACAGGAATTTCATTTTTTCGGCATAGATTTGTCATTGAATTCTTCATCAAATAGGCGTACAATACCCGTATCCGTAAACCGAATGTTCGTGTTTTTGGGGAGTGAGGCTGTGGAAGCACTGAAGAGGATGATCCTGAAGGAAGGCAGGGGGATTGGAAACGACATCGTGAAGGTGGATATGTTTCTGAATCACCGGATCGATCCGGCACTGCTTTTTGAAATGGGGGAAGCCTGGGCGAATGAGTTCAGGGATGAAAAACCTGATCTGGTCCTTACGGTTGAGGCAAGCGGCATTGCCATGGCCGTGGCCACCGCTCACGCGCTGGGAGATATTCCTGTGGTCTTCGCCAAGAAAGGCGCCACCATGGTGCAGGACGGTGAGGTCATCCAGGCTGCGGTCTATTCCTTTACGCACAAAACACAGAACATCATCCGTGTGGAGCGCAGGTATCTGCCGGAGGGCAGCCGTGTGCTGATCATTGACGACTTTCTGGCGGATGGCGAGGCAGCCCGGGGGCTGATGAATCTGTGCCATCAGCAGAAGGCGAAGGTCATCGGGGTCGGGATTGCGGTGGAAAAGGGATTCCAGTCCGGCGGCAGAAAGCTGCGGGAAGAAGGAATCCGTGTTAAATCGCTGGCGATCGTTGACCGGATTGAGAACGGGAACATCATTCTCCGTCCGGATGACGAGTGACCATATTATGGACTTATGTTGAGGAGGAAGGATTCCATGAAGAACAAGAAGCTCCTGATTGCCATTATTGCCTGTGTGGCGGTCCTGGCTGTTCTTGCGATCATTTTCATTCCCAAGTGGACGCAGAAGCCTCAGGAAGCCAAACCTGCTGTCACAGAAGCTCCTGCAGCGACGGAAGCCCCTGCGGCCACGGAAGCCCCTGCTGCGAAGAGCAGCGTGAAGCTCGGCGTGATCCTGCTGCATGACGAAGATGCCACTTACGACAAGAATTTCATCGACGGCGTCAAGGAAGCGCAGAAGGAACTGGGCCTGAGCGATGATCAGGTGATCATCAAGAGGAACGTTCCTGAATCCAATGAGTGCTACGAAGCCGCCAAGGATCTGGTGGACGAGGGCTGCACCATTGTTTTCGCCGACAGCTTCGGTCATGAGAGTTTCATGATTCAGGCGGCCAGAGAATTCCCGAATGTGGAATTTGCCCATGCCACCGGCACCAGCGCCCATGTGGAGAAGCTGGATAACTTCCACAACGCTTTTGCCGCCATCTATGAAGGCCGTTATCTGGCGGGCATTGCCGCGGGCATGAAACTGAATGAGCTGAGGGAAGCCGGCAAACTGAAGGGTGAGACCCCCATGATGGGTTACGTGGGTGCTTTCACCTACGCCGAAGTGGTTTCCGGCTACACCAGTTTCTATCTTGGCGCCAAGAGCGTATGCCCCGATGTGCAGATGAAGGTGCAGTTCACCGGCTCCTGGTATGATGAAAAGGAAGAGAAAGCCGCGGCGGAGACGCTGATTGCCGGCGGTGCAGATCTGATCTCCCAGCACGCCGACTCCATGGGCGCCCCCACTGCCTGTGAAGATGCCGGCATCCCCAATGTGTCCTACAACGGCTCCACTGTGGAAAGCTGCCCCAACACCTTCATCGTGGCCAGCCGTATTGACTGGGCTCCCTACTTCGTGTATATGGTGACGCAGAAACAGAACGGTGAGGCCATTGCCACCGACTGGACCGGAACCATCTCCAGCGGCTCCGTGAAGCTGACCGACATCAATGAAAAGGCTGCCGCTGCAGGCACGAAGGAAGCCATTGAGGCCAAGACGGCTGAATTCGTCGAGGGCAAGGCCAGGGTTTTCGACACCAAGGCCGAGGGCTTCATCACCGTGGAAGGAAAGCCCATGGAAGAGACATGGAAGCCTCAGGCAGGCACCGACGGTGCTTTCGTGGAAGGTACCAGGATTGTGTATGATGGATATTTCCATGAGTCCGAATACCGCAGCGCGCCGTATTTCGATGCGGGCATTGACGGCATCGAACTGCTGAATACTGCTTTCTGATTCTGAAACAGAAGACCTGACGGACCCGGACTGCTCCCGATACGGGAACAGTCCGTCTCCTTTTATCCTGCGAGATGAGAAGACCGGAGGGAACGCCGTGGAAAAACAGCTTGCGCTTCAGCTGCGGGGCGTCACGAAACACTTTGGAAACAAGCATGCCAACAATCAGGTGGACCTGGATGTGTACAAAGGGGAGATTCTGGCCATTCTCGGAGAGAACGGAAGCGGCAAGACAACCCTGATGAACATGATCGCCGGGATTTACTATCCGGATGAGGGCCAGATCCTGATTGACGGGAAGGAAGCCGTTATCCGATCTCCCAAGGATGCCTTTGATCATGGAATCGGCATGATTCACCAGCATTTCAAGCTGGTGGATCTGTTCACTGCGGCCGAGAACATCGTGCTGGGCACAAGGCAGGAAGGACGCTACAGTCTCCGGGCTGTCAACGCGGAGGTGGCGGAGATTGTGGAACGCTACGGCTTCCATCTGGATCCTGCCAAGAAGGTCTATGACATGTCCGTCTCCGAAAAGCAGACGGTGGAGATCATCAAGGTCCTGTACAGGGGCGCGGACATTCTGATTCTGGATGAGCCCACCGCCGTGCTGACCCCCCAGGAGATCAGCCGACTGTTTGATGTGATGCGCCGGATGAAGGAGGATGGGAAGAGCATCATCATTATCACCCATAAGCTGAACGAAGTGCTGGAAGTCAGCGACCGGGTGACCATTCTCCGCAAGGGTGACCATGTTGCCACGGTGAACACCAGGGAAACGGATGAAAATCAGCTGACGGAGATGATGGTGGGCCGCAAGGTCAGTCTGAATATCCGCAGAAGTGAGCCGGTGAACGCGGTTCCCCGCATTTACGTGAAGGATCTGAACCTGTACAGCAGCGAGGGGATTCATATCCTGAAGGATCTCACCTTCACGGTGCGGTCGGGAGAAATTCTTGGGATTGCGGGCATTGCGGGCAGCGGCCAGCGGGAACTGCTGGAAACCATCGTGGGACTGCATAAGCCGGCCACGGGAACCATCACATTCATCAACCCAAAGAAAGACAAGCCGGTGACCTTTTTCCATAAGAGCCTGAAGCGTGTGAAGGAACTGGCGGCCCAGGACGCTTTCCATGACCGGAACATGAATCCTGTGTCCTTTCAGGGCATGCGGAACCGGGACATTCTGAAATGGGTGCAGAGTGAGGATGTTCTGTTCCGGGAAGATGAGGTCATCGATCTTCGGGACAGGACGCCCCTGGAGATCCGGCAGCTGGGCATACGATTGAGCTTTGTGCCGGAGGATCGTCTGGGCATGGGCCTTGTGGGCAGCATGGACATGACGGACAACATGATGCTCCGGAGCTATCGGAAAGGGCATGGGATTTTCCTGGACCGGAAGAAGCCGCAGGAACTGGCCGAACAGATTCTCAGGGACCTGTCCGTGGATACACCCGGCGTGAGTACGCCCATCCGGAAACTGTCGGGCGGCAATGTGCAGAAGGTGCTGGTCGGGCGCGAGATTGCCTTTACGCCCAAAGTTTTCATGGCCGCCTATCCGGTACGGGGGCTGGATATCAAGAGCAGTTACATGATCTATGACCTTCTGAACCAGCAGAAGGAAAAGGGAATCGCCGTGATCTTTGTGGGGGAGGATCTGGACGTGCTGCTGGAACTGTGTGACCGGATTCTGGTGATGAACGCGGGAAGCATGACAGGCATTGTGGACGCCCGGACGACGACCAAGGAAGAGGTTGGCCTGATGATGACACGGACTGCGAGGCGGAGCGGGGAGGCGGAAGAATGAACAGAAGACAGACAGAAGAAGTCCGTGAGCCTCTCTTTCACCTGACCAGGAGAATGGGTATCAGCCCGGTGAAGGCCTGGGGCATCCGTGCCGCGGCCTTTGTACTGGGCATGCTGGCCTGCGGCCTCATCGCATTCCTGCTGATCGAGAGGCTGAGGGAGAACCCGGGAAGAATCGGCGCTTTCTATTACGCCTTTATCAAGGGATCCTTCTCCACATCCTACAAATTCTGGAAATTTCTGAAAAATGTGGCCATTCTCCTGTGCATTTCCCTGGCTCTGACCCCTGCTTTCCGGATGCGTTTCTGGAATATCGGCGGGGAAGGACAGACGCTGGTGAGCGTGCTGGGCGCCATTGCGGTGGATTTCTACTTCGGCGGGAGAATTCCGGAATGGCTGCTGCTGATCCTCATGTTCGCGGCTGCTCTGGTCTCCGGTGCAGTGTGGGGCGTGATTCCCGCCCTGTTCCGGGCCAAATGGGGAACCAATGAGACGCTCTTCACTCTGATGATGAACTATGTGGCCACGTATCTGGTGAGTTTTTTCCTTGTGGTCTGGGTGCCCAACGGTTCGTCTTCCCTGCCCAGACAGCAGCATGGAAGGCTGCCCACCATCGGCAACGATTATCTGCTGATCATTCTCATTGTTCTGGTTCTCACCATCGGGCTGTATATCTATCTGTATTACACCAAGCACGGCTATGAAATCAGTGTGGTGGGCGAGAGTGTCCGGACAGCCCAGTATGTGGGCATCAAGGTGAATCGGGTGATTATCCGGACCATGATACTCAGCGGCATGCTGTGCGGTCTGGCAGGATATCTGATCGCAGCGGGTCTGGACCAGACGGTTACCACCGAATCCGTGGGCGGACAGGGCTTTACGGGAATCATGGTCAGCTGGCTGGGTGGGTTTAATCCCCTCACGATGATTCTGACAGCAGGTCTGGTCCAGTTCCTGAATCAGGGTGCGAGTCAGATCAGCCAGGACTTTGACGTAAGCGGAGCGCTTCCCAACGTGATTACAGGGATCATGCTTTTCTTCATCATAGGCTGCGAGTTTTTCGTAAACTACAAGATCCATTTCCGGGGTTCGAAGAAACACGCGGAGGCTGCCGCTGAGATGGGAAGGGGGATCGGCAAATGAATGTCTGGCTGAATTTTCTGATTGATTCCCTGGCTTTCGGCGCCACGTTCGTCTACGGATCTACGGGAGAAATCCTGACGGAGAAAGCCGGACATCT
Organism: uncultured Eubacteriales bacterium; assembly: GCA_902774025.1. Taxonomy (GTDB): domain Bacteria; phylum Bacillota; class Clostridia; order Christensenellales; family Aristaeellaceae; genus UBA2943. Next base: position 29,721 of record CACYGY010000016.1, on the reverse strand, counting down.
GAATCTGGGCATTCCCGGCATCATGTGCATGGGCGGGGCCGGGGGATGTCTGGTCTTGAACATGATCGGCAAAAGCGGCCTGCCCGGGGCTGTGATCGTCATCCTCGGCATCATGGGTGCCCTGGTCATGTCCATGGCCTGCGGACTTCTCTACAGTTTTCTGACGGTGACGCTGCGTGTCAACCAGAACGTGACGGGTCTTGCCCTGACCACCTTCGGAAGCGGTCTTATGAAGGTCATTATGAGCAAACTGAAGGCAACCGTGTATCTCACGGGGCCGAAGTTCTTCTATCGGTGGCCCTTTGCGGACAGGCAGGACAGTCTGCACTGTCTGGGAATCCTGTTCTTCCTGGCCATTGCCATTGCCATCGCGGCAGGGTGGGTGCTGATGCGTACAAGGGTGGGCCTGCACCTGAGAGCCGTGGGTGAGAATCCCGCAACGGCGGATGCGGTGGGTATCAATGTGACCAGGTACAAATATCTGACCACCTGCATCGGCAGCGGAATTGCCGGTCTGGGCGGATTCTACTATATCATTGACTACATGGCCTCTCAGGAAGCCTATCTGAGCATAGAGGCTTTCGGATGGCTGAGCATTGCCCTGGTGATCTTTGCCCTGTGGCGGCCGCCCGTCACCATTATCGGATCCTTTGTCTTCGGCGTTCTCTTCTCCTGCTCCAGTTTCATCACTCATTTTGACTGGATCCGCGTGACCATGGCCAACAAGCCCCTTCTGCGGATGCTCCCTTACGTGGTGACGATCCTGGTCCTGATCATTTCCAGCATCCGGAACAAACGGGAGAATCAGCCGCCGGCAAGTCTTGGACTGAATTATTTCCGGGAAGACCGCTGAGGTTCCGCTCCTGCTCTTCACCTGACAGGAAACCGCCGTTTCCGCCCCGCGGGGTGGGAAACGGCGGTTTTTTCCGGATAAGGGGACGGGAAATCAAATGCCCGGAACAGCACTGCAGCGGGCAGGACGGATGGAGCGGAACGCGGGCGGAGGAGACATTGCCTGCCGGGAGGATGGCCCTCTGAGGAACGCATCGCGGAAAGAAAAGACCTGACGGCATTCACCGTCAGGCCGGGATCATCAGCAGAGGAGCGGTCTGTCAGAATTCGCAGTTCAGGGGCGTGCGGGCGTAGGGAATCACGTCACGGATATTATCCACACCCGTGAGGTAGATCAGCAGGCGCTCAAAGCCCATGCCGAAGCCGGAATGCGTGCAGCCGCCGAACCTGCGCAGGTTCAGATACCAGTACATGGCCTCCCGTGAAATGTGCAGCTCATCCATGCGCTGGCAGAGCCGGTCATACCGGTCTTCACGCTGGGAGCCGCCCATGAGCTCACCGGAGCCGGGCACCAGAAGGTCCACAGCCGCCACGGTTTTGCCGTCGTCATTCTGGTACATGTAGAAGGCCTTGATATCCCTGGGCCAGTTGTAGACGAAAACGGGGGAGTGGAAGTATTCCTCCGTCAGGTACTTCTCATGCTCCTTGGCGGTATCTTCTCCGTACCTGGGCTCGAACTGGAAACGGTCCTTGACTTCCCGCAGGATGGTTATGGCCTGGTCATGCGTAATCCTGGCGCACTTGCAGTCCTTGAGGGCTTCCAGTTTCTCAATGAGCCCGCCGCCGCTGAAAGTGTCCAGGAAGCGGAGTTCATCGGGACATTTTTCCAGCGTGGTCCGGACGATGAATTTCAGGAAATCTTCCTCAATATCCATCAGCTCCTGCAGATCACAGAAGGCAATTTCCGGTTCGATCATCCAGAATTCGGCGGCATGCGTCTTGGTATTGCTGTTTTCAGCCCGGAAAGTGGGTCCGAATGTGTAGATCCTGGAGAAGGCCATGGCGAACGTTTCGCCCTCCAGCTGTCCGGTGACGGCAAGGGAAGTTTCCTTTCCGAAGAAATCCTGGGAGGGATCCGAACGCTTATCCGGGGGCAGCGTGGTGACGGTAAAGGTGTTGCCGGCACCTTCCCCGTCATTGGAGGTGATCAGGGGCGTGTGCACATAGACGTAACCCCGGTCCTGGAAATAGGTGTGGATGGCCATGGCGGCCACGGAACGGATCCGGAACACGGCCTGGAAAAGCCGGGTCCTGGGACGCAGATAGGCGATTTCCCGGAGAAACTCCACGGAGTGCTTCTTGGGCTGCAGGGGATAGTCTTCCGGACAGTCTCCCTCCAGGGTGATGGAAGTGGCCTGCACCTCGGGCACGGTGGGATCCTTGTAACTCTTCACCACCTGACCTTCCACCCGGATGGAGGAGCCCACATGAAGGGCGGAAACCTCCTGAAAATTGGCGATTTTCTCGTCATAGACGACCTGGGGATTCTTGAAACAGGTTCCATCGAAAAAATCGATGAAGCCGATGTTCTTCTGTCTGCGGTGATTGCGGATCCAGCCTCTCAGACAGATGGTCTGGCCCTGCAGTTCCTGGAGACGTTCCTTCAGATCCAGTGTGGTGATGACTTGCATGGATATCCCTCCAGACGTGCCATGACGGCGCTTGATACGTGTGGCATGATACCACAGACACAGGGAGGGTGCAAGGCGGTGACATGCCTTGCGCCGTGGGAGGAAATGATTTATCATGACCGGGAACAAGCGGAAGGGGCTGATGGTATGGTTCGGATTTTCGGCCATGGTGTCTATCTCTTAGACGGATGTCTTTACGGCACGCAGGAGGAAGTGCTGGAGCGCACGGGAGTCAGGACAGACATGGAAACGGCCATGGGGGAGACCATGGCGTGGAGGATTCTGGAAAAGCACAATCAGGGCGGGGACGGGAAAACGCTGCACCTGAAGTTTGATTCCCTCACCAGTCACGACATTACCTATGTAGGCATTATTCAGACGGCCAGGGCATCCGGGCTTGAGTCCTTCCCGGTTCCCTATGTGCTCACCAACTGCCACAATTCCCTGTGTGCGGTGGGGGGAACCATCAACGAGGATGACCACAAGTTTGCCCTGAGCGCATGCAGAAAATACGGCGGCATCTATGTACCTCCCAACTATGCCAATATCCATTCCTTCAACCGGGAGACCATGGCGGGATGCGGCAGAATGATCCTGGGATCTGACAGCCATACCCGTTACGGCGCACTGGGCACCATGGGCGTAGGCGAGGGAGGCGGGGAACTGGCCAAGCAGCTGCTGGGAAGGACCTATGACATGACAAGGCCCGACGTGGTGGCGGTGTACCTGACCGGGTCCCCCCGGCCGGGTGTCGGCCCACATGATGTGGCACTGGCCCTGTGCGGAAGCGTGTATGCCTCCGGCGTGGTCCGGAACCGGGTCATGGAGTTCGTGGGTCCCGGCGTCCATGCCCTGAGCATGGAATTCCGCAATGCCGTGGATGTCATGACCACCGAGACCACATGCTGGTCCTCCATCTGGGAGACGGATGAGAAGACCAGGACATATCTTGAGAGGCATGGACGCGGAGGAGACTATCAGGAAATGCGTCCGGGCCGGTGCGCGTACTATCAGGACTGCGTTGCCCTGGACCTGTCAGAGGTGGAATCCATGATCGCCATGCCCATGCATCCGAGCCTGGCTGTGTCCATCCATGAGCTGCAGGACAATGCTTCCAGTCTGCTGAAGGCCTGTGAGGAAAGGGCCAATGAACAGATCCGGGGTGCCCGGCTGGACATGATGAGCAAGCTGCACAGTGACGGCGTGTGGGCGGAACAGGGCGAGATCGCCGGGTGTGCCGGCGGCACCTATGACAATATCCGGGCCGCGGCGGACATTCTCCGGGGGAAGAACATCGCTCTGGGCTTCAGCCTGAGCGTGTATCCCGGGTCTCTGCCCACCCTGTCCTCTCTGATCCGCAATGGATGTGCCCAGGACCTGATCCAGGCGGGCGCACTGATCCGGGAGTGCTTCTGCGGTCCCTGCTTCGGAGCCGGTGACTGCCCGGCCAACGGTGAGCTCTCCCTCCGGCATACAACACGGAACTTCCCCAGCCGGGAAGGCTCCAGACCCATGGAAGGCCAGATGGCCGCGGTGGCTCTCATGGATGCCCGTTCCGTGGCCGCCACCGGCGTAAACGGAGGCCGGATCACGGCGGCGACGGACCTGGATGTGGACTGGACGGACAGCGAAGAGGATTTCGATCTTTCCATCTATGAGAAGCGGGTCTATCACGGGTTCGGCCATGGGGATCCCCAGGCGAGCCTGAAGTTTGGCCCCAACATCCGCGACTGGCCTGAAATGCCTGAACTGTCCGAAAACCTTCTGGTACGGGTGACCTCCTGGATTCCGGATCCGGTGACCACCACGGATGAGCTCATTCCCTCCGGTGAGACCAGTTCCTACCGCTCCAATCCTCTGCGTCTTGCGGAGTTTACCCTGTCCCGCCGGGATCCCGGTTATGTGGGCAGGTGCGCCGAAGTACGGGAGATGGAGGCGGAAAGGCAGAAGGGCCATCTTCCCGGGGAGGTGGGCAGGGTCTGCGAAAGCCTTGCCCGGGCAGGTTTTCAAGTCCGTCCGGAGGACACACATATCGGCTCGGCGGTAAGCGCCAGGATGCCCGGGGACGGCAGCGCCAGAGAGCAGGCCGCCTCCTGCCAGCGGGTGCTGGGAGGAAGCGCCAACTTTGCCCAGGCTTACGCCACCAAACGCTACCGCGGCAATTGTGTGAACTGGGGCATGATTCCCTTTGAAGTGGAAGCGCTGGAAAGCCTGGCTCTGGGGGACTGGGTCTATATTCCAGGCGTCCGGCAGTGGATGATGGACGGAGCCGGGGAAATTCAGGCCTTCCGTGTAACCCCGGAGGGAAGGGTGGAAAAACTGCCTCTTAAGACTTCACCTCTCACGGATGTGGAACGGGAAGTCCTTCTGGAGGGGTGTCTCATCAACTACTACCGGAAGCACCGGGCGTGAGAAGGGAGCGTCATGAGCGGAAGAATGACCGAGGGGAGCATCCGCGGGCATATCCTGCGCTATGCTCTGCCCCTGGTCCTGTCAAACTATTTTCAGCTGACCTATAACGCCGTGGATTCCATCATCCTGGGCCGGACGCTTGGCGCGGAGGCTCTTGCGGCCTCCGGCAGCGCGGGTCCGCTGATGAACTTCCTGATCCTGGCCATCTCGGGCCTGTGCATCGGGGCATCCGTGATTCTCTCGGAGAACTACGGCGCAGGGGACATGCAGGGTGTCCGGCGTGCCTTCCGGGCTCTGCTGAGGCTGGGGCTGATACTGGCCCTGTCCGTCACGGTTCTGACGGAACTGCTGCTTCCCGTCATCCTTTCCTGGCTTCGTGTTTCCGGCAGTGTACAGGCGCTTTCCGTGACCTACCTGCGTTTTCTGCTTCTGGGCATCCCGGTGACATTCCTCTACAACGCCTGTGCTTCCCTGCTCAAAAGCATGGGGAATGCGAAGCTTCCCCTCTTTGCCCTGATGATCAGCAGCTGCGGGAACATTGTGCTGGACCTGGTGATGATCCGCCTGCTGGGCATGGGGATTGCCGGGGCGGCGGTGGCGACGGTATGCGCTCAGTGCCTGAGCCTTGCTCTGGTGGGCGGCTGGATCATGAAAAGGCCGGACCTGAGATGGAATGTCCGGGAGAAAGGCCCCGGAAGGGATATCAGCCTGAAGATTCTCCGGGACGGAGGCATCACGGCCCTGCAGCAGGCCTGCCAGCCGGTAGGCAAGCTCATGATCCAGAGCCAGGTCAACGGTCTGGGCGTGGTGGGCATGGCAGCCTTCAGCGCTGTGGGGCGCATGGACGATTACGCCTGCATTCCGGAGCAGAACCTGGGAAGCGCAGCCATGGTGTTCCTTGCTCAGAACCGGGGCGGAGGACAGAAACAGCGCCTCAGGGAAGGGTTTATGACGGCGCTGCGGCTGGAGGCTCTGTACGGTGTCATGATCTCCCTGGCCCTCTTCTTCCTGAGGGAAGGGGTCATGCGCCTGTTTGTCACGGATGCGGAGGTCATCCGGGCGGGAAGCGACTACATGGCCCTGATGGCCTGGTTCTATCTTCTCCCCGCCATGACCAATCTGTGCCAGGGATTCTTCCGGGGCATGCACAGAATGCGCGTGACCCTGTGGGGAACCATCTGCCAGATTACGGTACGGGTGATCATGACCTATATCCTCGTGCCGGTGTGCGGACTGAAAGGAATCGCCTGGGCCTCTGCCCTGGGCTGGATTCTCATGCTCGCCTGGGAGGTGCCCATGGTGATCCGCTCCCTCCGGAGACTGGGGGGAAAGGCGGACGGCCGTTGACGCTCAGGAGGGGAAACGTTATACTCTGATACGCTTTGAAAGGGGGTTTTTTCTATGGAAATCCGTATTTTTGAAACATGCCGACAGGCCTGCCAGGCGGCAGCGCTGGTCATGGGAGCTCAGATTGTAAGCAAACCTGACAGTATCCTGGGGCTGGCCACCGGTTCCACACCGATTCCCGCCTATCAGGAACTGATCCGTCTGTATCAGGAAGGCATTGTGGACTTTTCCCGCGTCCGCTCCTTCAATCTGGACGAGTATGTGGGCATTCCCGAGGACCATCCCTGCAGCTATCACAGGTTCATGCGGGATGAACTGTTTGACCATGTGAATATCCTGAAGGAGAACACCCATGTACCCTCCGGACTGAGCCGGGACCTGGAGGGAGATGCCCTGGCCTATGACGCGGCCATTGAGGCGGCCGGCGGACTGGACATTCAGCTGCTGGGCATCGGCCGCAACGGTCATATCGGTTTCAATGAGCCCGCGGACGTTTTCACGCCCCAGTGCCATGTGGTGGAACTGACGGAGAGCACCATCGACGCCAACAAACGTTTCTTTGATTCCGCCGACGATGTTCCCCGCAGGGCCGTAAGCCTGGGCGTGGGTACGATCATGAAGGCGGCAACGGTTCTGCTCATTGCCACCGGCGAGGATAAGGCGGAGGCGGTGCGGCTGTCCGTGAAGGGGGAGATCACCCCTCGTGTACCCGCCTCCATTCTCAAGGCTCACCGTCATGTTCTGTTCTTCCTGGACCAGGCGGCGGCTTCCCGGCTGTAATCCTGACCGGCATCTTCGGATGCCGGTTTTCCTTTTACCCGCTCTTCCGGATTCTTCTTCCTGTCTCCCGGCCGCACCGCGCAGAGGGCGGGACACACCGGGATGGGCGGGAAAATCATGAAAATGGGAAAAACAGAAAAGATACTTGCAGGATCCGGGATTTGGCTGTAGAATGCGTCACGGGGAGATGTGGATTCGGAAGAGTCCTTTCTTTTTCCGGCAATGTTCACGAAAACATGAAAGAGGGATGTTCGTGAAAAAAGAAAAAGAACCAATTGGAATACAGGAGGCGGACATTCTGACCTGTCTGTACCGGGAACCCTATGTCAGTCAGCGCCTTCTGTCCGAAAAGACCGGCCATTCCCTGGGGGTGGTGAACCGCTGCCTCAGGACGCTGTGGGAGGCGGGGTATCTGGATGACATGACACAGCTCACACCGGAGGCCAGGCGCCTGTTTTCGGAAACCGCGCCACGGAACGCCATCATCCTGGCGGCGGGCTTCGGCATGCGGATGGTGCCCATCAACCTGACCGCGCCCAAGGCGCTCCTGGAAGTCAACGGAGAGCGTCTCATTGACCGGCTCATCCTCCAGCTGAAGGAAGCCGGGATCCGGGATATCACAGTGGTGGTGGGGTTCATGAAGGAGAGCCTGGAATACCTCATGGACATGTATGGCGTGGATCTGGTGGTGAACGAGGAATATGCGGTCAGGAACAACATGGCATCCCTGGGCAGGGTTCTGGACAGGCTTGGGAATACCTATGTTGTTCCCTGTGATATCTGGTGCGATCACAATCCCTTCCGGGCCCAGGAGCTTTATTCCTGGTACATGGTTTCCGATCTTGTCGATCCGGACAGCGCGGTGCGGGTCAACCGGAAAATGGAACTGGTGCGTGTGCCGGAGGAGGAAGCCGGGAACGCCATGATCGGCATTGCCTATCTCCTGGAGGAAGATGCCGGGAAGGTCAGGGAGGACATCCGGAGGATGCTCGCTGACGGCAGACATGATGACAGTTTCTGGGAAGACGCGCTTTACGGGAAGGACCGCATGCGGGTGCGGGCCCGGGTGGTACACAGCACGGATGTCGTGGAGATCAACACCTATGAACAGCTCCGGGAGCTGGACGCGGACTCCCGCCAGCTGAAGTCAGACGCCATCCGTACCATCGGAAGAGTCCTGGAATGCCGTGAAGAGGAGATTCAGGAAATCTCGGTCCTGAAAAAGGGAATGACCAACCGCTCCTTCCTGTTTTCTGTCCGGGGGCGGCAGTACATTATGCGCATCCCCGGGGAAGGCACGGACGCGCTCATCAACCGCGCTCAGGAGGCGGAGGTGTACCGGACCATCCGGGGCCTGGGACTGTGCGACGATCCCGTTTTCATGGATCCCTGCAGCGGGTTTAAGATTACCCGGTATCTGGACGGAGTCAGGACCTGCGATCCTCTGAAGGAGGAGGACCTGGTGCGGTGCATGGAAAAGCTGCGGGGCTTTCATGAGATGCATCTGAAAACGGATCATGCCTTTGATCTTTTCGGACAGATCGATTTCTATGAGCGTCTCAGGGGCGGACAGCCCTCCGCCTACCGGGACTACGGGGAAACCTACGGGAAGGTCATGCAGTTGAAGGCATGGCTGGATACCCTGCCCCGTGACTTCTGCCTCACCCATATTGACGCGGTGCCGGACAACTTTCTGTTTTACCCTGGGGAAAACGGGGAGGAACTCCAGCTGACGGACTGGGAGTATTCGGGAATGCAGGACCCCCACGTGGATCTGGCCATGTTCAGCATTTACAGCCTCTATGACCGGAAACAGGCGGATCATCTGATGGATCTCTATTTCCGCGGCTCCTGTCCGCCCCGGACCCGGGCCAAGATTTACGCCTACATGGCGGTCTGCGGGCTTCTCTGGTCCAACTGGTGCGAGTACAAGCATACCCTGGGCGTGGAGTTCGGCGCCTACAGCCTCCGGCAGTACCGGTACGCGAAGGACTTCTGGCGCTGTGCCATGGAGGCGGAGGAGGGTCCGGGAAAATGCACACTGTGAAAAGAGCCATCATCATGGCGGCGGGACGGGGCAACCGGATGCGGCCCCTGACGGACCGGATTCCCAAGCCGCTGGTGGCGGTCCATGGCGTAAGGATGATCGACACGGTGATCTCCGCTCTGCACATGAACGGCATCCGGGAGATCGGTGTTGTGGTGGGATACAGAAAGGAACAGTTCCGGGAACTGGAGGAAAGCGTTGAAGGACTCAGACTCATCGAGAATCCATGGTACGCGGACAGCAACAACATTTCCTCCCTCTATGCGGCCCGGGACATGCTGGGAGACTGCATGATCCTGGACGGGGATCAGATCATCCGGAATCCGGCGGCGCTGGATGCGCACTTTGAGAAGTCCGGGTACAACGCGGTATGGTGCGAACAGGAAACGGATGAATGGCTGATGCAGGTCCGGGACGGGCGTGTCCTGTCCTGCTCGAGGACCGGCGGCAGGGGAGGCTGGCAGCTCTATTCCGTCAGCCGCTGGACGATGGAGGACGGAAAAAAGCTGCGGGGACAGGTGGAGGCGGAGTTTGAAGGCGGAAACCGCCGGATCTACTGGGACGATGTGGCCATGTTCCGGTATTTTGACCAGTATGACATGGGCATTCATGTCATGCAGCGGGGAGATGTCATGGAACTGGACAGTCTGGAGGAACTCGCGGCGATGGACAGCAGCTATGAATCACTGCTGGAGAACAGGGGAGGTGTCGGGTAATGCGCGATATTCAGCATGAGGGGCGGGGCAGGATCGACTGGATGCTTACACTGGTTCCCTTTTTCCTCATTACGGCTCTGGTGGTCTATCTCTTTGTGGCTCCGGAGGGGGCCGGGAATGTCATTTCTCAGGTGCGCTTCTTTTTCGGGGACACGCTGGGCAGTTACTATCTGATCATGGGCGTGGGTATTTTCCTGGCGTCCCTGTATATCGCTTTTTCCCGCTACGGGAACATTGTCCTGGGGAATCCCCATGAGAAGCCCAGGTATTCCTTCTTTACCTGGGGCAGCATGATGTTCACCTGCGGTCTGGCGGCGGACATTCTCTTCTATTCCTTCGCGGAGTGGGTCATGTATGCCCAGAATCCGCACATGGCGGAGATGGGCGGCAGCATCCTGGAATGGGCGGGGGTTTTCCCTCTCTTCCACTGGAGTTTCATTCCCTGGGCCTTCTACCTGGTCCTGGCGGTTGCCTTCGGTTTCATGCTTCATGTGCGCAGACGGGAGCGGCAGCGCTATTCCGAAGCCTGTCTGCCGGTGCTGGGGGAGAAGCGGGCCCACGGACTGCCCGGGCGGATCATTGACATGTTTGCCCTCTTCGCACTTCTGGCGGGCACCGCCACCACCTTTTCCGTGGCCACCCCCCTCCTGGCGGGCATCATTGTAAGGCTCTTCGGGATCACGCTGAGCCGCACCATGGTCACCATCCTGATCCTTCTTCTGACCTGTGCCGTCTATACCTACGCGGTGCTTCACGGCTTCAGGGGCATTTCCTTCCTGGCCAAGCTCTGTATCTATCTCTTTTTCGGCCTTCTGATCCTTGTGCTGCTCATCGGGGGACAGGGACGGTTCATCATTGAATACGGGATTCAGAGCATGGGAAAGATGGTGCAGAATTTCGTGGAAATGAGCACCTTTGCCGATCCCATGCGCACCAGTTCCTTCCCGCAGGACTGGACCATCTACTACTGGGCCTACTGGATGGTATGGTGCATCGCAGCGCCCTTCTTCATCGGCAATATCTCCCGGGGGCGGACAGTGCGCCAGACCATTCTGGGGGGCTATGTCTTCGGCGTGGGCTCCACCCTGGTTTCCTTTATTGTTCTGGGCAATTACGGGCTTGGCCTTCAGGCGGCGGGGAAAGCGGACTTCATGGCCTCCTACGCGCAGAGCGGGGACCTGTATGCCCTGATTGTGGAAATCATCGACTCCATGCCCATGCCCACGGTCATGCTGGTCCTCACATGCCTGTGCATGATTGCCTTTTATGCCACTTCCTTTGACTCCATCGCCTACACGGCGGCCTGCTACAGCTATCACAACCTGAAGGAAGGGGAAAAGCCTCACGCATGGATCACCCTGCTGTGGTGCCTGCTGCTCATCGCGCTGCCCATTGCCCTGGTGTTCTCGGAAAGCTCCATGAATCAGATTCAGTCCATCAGCATCATCTCGGCCTTCCCCATCGGCCTGATCATGATCCTCATGATCTGGAGCTTCCTGAAGGATGCCCGGAAGGAAGCGCGGGGGGAGTATGACGGCGATCTGAAATAGTCCGGGAGAAGGCGGATGTCTCACACGGCATCCGCTTTTTTCATGTCACGGACAGCCTGTCCTGCGTGCGGGCTTGATTCGCGGAGGAAAAGCAGGTACACTTGAAAAAAACACGGAACTGAATCACAGGAGGTTTGCATGGACGAGCGGACAGTGGACGAAAGGGTCAGGGATCTTCTGGCGAAAATGACGCTGGAAGAAATGATCATGCAGACGGACCAGTATTACAGCTTTGATTTCACCCGCAGGGGCGGGGACGGGCGGGTCCTGTCCGTGGACATGGACCGGCTGGATGAGATGCTCCGGGGACACAGCTGCGGGAGCATTCAGGCGAGATACATGACCGTTGAACAGGTGAATCAGATTCAGAGGTATGCCCTTGAAAAAACGCGCCTTGGGATTCCTTTCCTGTTCAGCGAGGAAGCCCTTCACGGACTTCATCACCCCTCCGCCACCGTTTTCCCGCAGCAGATCGGACTGGCTGCCACCTTTGACCCGGACCTTGGGGAGGAGATGGGGCGGGCCATCGGGACGGAGACCAGGGCAATGGGAATCCATGAGACCTACAGCCCTGTGATGGATCTGATCCGGGATCCCCGCTACGGGCGGTGTGAGGAATCCTACGGGGAGGACACCTGCCTGTGCGCATCCTTTGCCAGGCGGGTGGTCACGGGCATGCAGGGCCGGAACCTGGCGGACCCGGATGCCATCGCGGCTGAACCCAAGCATTATGCGGGGTATGGTTCTCCCGTGGCGGGGCTGAACTGTGCTCCCTCCGCCATGGGCAGGCATGAGGTTTTTTCCGAGGTGCTGCCGGTGTTTGAAGCGGCGGTCAGGGATGCCGGAGCTGTGGACGTCATGTGTTCCTACAACAGCATTGACGATGTCCCGGTGGCCTCGGATCATGAACTTCTCACGGAAGTCCTCCGGGACCAGTGGGGCATGAGAGGATTTGTGCGCTCGGACCTGACTGCGGTGGCCAGGCTGCATGATCAGCACTATGTGGCAGGAAGCAGGCTGGAGGCCATGGCCATGGGTCTGGAGGCAGGCGTTGATCTGCAGCTCTACGACTTCACCCATGAGGAATGGCAGCAGGGGCTGAAGAAGCTGGTGGAAACCGGAAGACTGCAGGAAGAGGTGATCCGGCGGGCCTGTGGCCGGGTCCTGAAGGTGAAGTTCCTGCTGGGCCTGTTTGACCATCCCTATACGGACGGGAAGCGCCAGGACAGGGTCAACTGCCCGGAGCACAGGTTTCTGGCGAGACGGATTGCCCGGGAGAGCATCACACTCCTGAAGAATGACGGCATACTGCCCCTGAAGGATACCGTGAAGACCCTGGCGGTCCTGGGCCCCAGCTCCCGCCGGGCCATGCTGGGGGACTATACGCCGGAGGGGAAGCAGGGCGTGTCCGTTCTGGAAGGCATCCGGACCCTTCGGAAGGATCTGCGGATTCTGGATGACGGGGGATGCCATTTTCTGGGGGACGACGTCCATCCCTTCCCTTCCCGGATGCTGAGGGATGAAAACGGCGCTCCGGGGCTGACAGGGTATTATTTCAACGGACCGGAACCCAAAGGGGAACCGGTGCTGGTCCGCCATGACGCAGATATTCACTTCAACTGGATTATGTCCAAGCCCTGCGCGGAGGTGGACGGAGGCTGCTTCAGTGTTCTCTGGAAGGGGAGCCTGGTACCCGGGGAAAGCTTCCGGGGCTGGATCGGGTTCAACACACAGGACAGCATGCGCCTCTATGTGGACGGGGCGCTCATTCTGGACGGATGGGGAGAGAAGGATGCCGGGCGTTCGGTTCCCTTTGATTTTGAAAAGGGAAGGACCTATGATCTCAGGATCGAGTTTACCAATGATCAGCGGGGCGCCCGGGTGGTGTTCGGGTATGCGGAGGAAAGGGAAGACTTTTCCGGAGCTCTTGAGTTGGCCCGGCAGGCGGATGCCGTTCTTGTATGTCTGGGAGACTGTGAGGATACCTGCGGGGAAAATCTGGACCGCATGAGTCTGGATCTTCCGGGCCGGCAGGAGGAGTTCCTGGAAGCTGTCTGCGCCGTGGGGAAGCCGGTGATTCTCCTTCTCCAGACGGGACGTCCTGTTTCCGTGCGATGGGCGGACGCGCATGTGCCGGCGATTCTGGAGGCCTGGTTTCCGGGAGAGGAGGGCGGTCATGCGGTGGCTGAGGTTCTCTTCGGCCAGGTGAATCCCTCCGGACATCTCCCTGTCACCTTCCCGAGACATGTGGGACAGGTGCCCTGCCATTACAGCCGCAAACCGGGAGGAGGACGGAGATATGTGGAGATGGACTGGAGGCCGCTGTATCCCTTTGGCTATGGCCTGAGCTATACGGAGTTTGCCTTCGGCCCCATGGAACTGTCAGAGCAGAGGATCGCCTGCGGGGAGGCAGTGACGGTGAGCTTTGACGTCACCAACACGGGCGGGTGTGACGGCACGGCAGTTCCCCAGCTTTACCTGCGGGACGTGTGTGCCTCTTCGGTGAAACCGGAAATGGCTCTGTGCGCCTTTTCACGGGTATTCCTGAAGGTCGGAGAAACGCGGCGTGTTTCCCTCAGGATCGATCCCGGCGCCATGCGGACGTTAAGCCCCTCCTTCCGGTGGAGGATTGAGCCCGGTGTATTCAGGGTTTATCTGGCCATGCACGCGGAGAAAATCTGTCACGAGGCCGCTTTCTGCGTGGAGGCATAGGAACCGGATCCCGTCAGGGTACAGAGAGGAAAAGGCAGAATTGACACAATCCGGGAAACAATCCATGACGACAGCACTTCTGCGGAGGGGGATGCTGCCGTCTTTGCATGATCTGCTCCTTTCATGAATCCGGTGAAGACGCGCAAAAGAATCGGTAAACTGTCACCTGTACCCCCGGGATCACACATTTCCTTCCGCTTTCCGCGGGTATCCCGAAAAAGATGAATGCCGGACTCGAAAGACCATGGGCGGGAGGGACAAGGCATGAAAACCATGACAGAAGGACGGTTCGAGACGCGAACGGATTCCTGGCGGGAGCGATGATGAATGCATCCTGAATCCGCAAAATCCCCGAGAATCATGTGCAGACGGACCAGATGGCGGTGTGCGTAACCGTATCTGCAAAATGCAGGGTATCTTTCGTCCGGCACGGATTGCGGCAGAGTGGAAGGGATCCCCATCGGGGCCGGACGGATATCCGGAAAAGACTGAAGAATCAGCGCCTTACACGGAGGGTGAAGCGTACGTGTGAATCATGCGATTCTGACAGAATTGTGACATTCTTCTGACAGTTTTTCGGGGATTCCCGGATAAGGATGGAATATACTTCAGTCGTGCTCCGGTGAGGGGCGCGGAAAGAAAAAAAGAAACGGAGGTATTCAGACATGAAGAAGAACCGCGGGAGACGTGCCGTGCGATTTGCGGCTTTTGCTCTGGTGCTCCTGATGACCGCCCTGACCGGGCTGACCGCCTTTGCCGAGGAAGGCATTCAGGTGCCCACGGAGGAGAAGACACAGGAGACCCAGCAGGTGACAGAGAAGGCAGCAGAAAATGCCGGAGAGGAAACACAGACGGAGAACAAGTCCGGAAACGGGAAAAAGAGCCGGAAAGACAGGGAAAAGTCCGGGGACAGGAAAAAGGAGAAGAACACGGTCTCTGCTCTGGAACAGGTCCTGACGGAGGAAGAAAGGCAGGAACTGACCACGCTGGCCGGGCGTCTTCAGGAGATTCTGAAAGAGATTCTGGGGGATAAGAACAGGCTGGGTGCCAGGGAACTGCTGGAAAAGCTCACACCTTATGAGGAGGAGCTGAAAACCGTCTATGAACGCCTGGATACGCTCTACAGAAAGGGCCGCACCGCCGGAAAGAAAAAGGTGACCGGCTGGGAAGAGCTGGACGAGGTGCTGGACGATCTTGAGGATCTCTGGGATAATGACCGGGATGACTGGGATGGATTTGACTGGAAAGACTGGAATGCGTTCCTGAAGCGCTTTGCCCCTGCCGGGACCGGCGACGAGGGACTGACGATCTGATCTTCATGCCTGCCCGCTGCATGCGGGCAGGTTCTGTGTGCTGAGGAGGGATTTCCCGTGAACAGGCTGATTTACGCGGCGGATGATGAACAGGATATTCTGGATGTCATGCGGCAGTTTCTGGAAAACGCGGGGTTTGAGGTGGAAACCTTCCCCACAGGCGACCTCCTGATGGAAGCCTTTGAGAAAAAGCCGTGCGATCTGGTGGTTCTGGACATCATGATGCCGGGAACGGACGGGCTGACCGTATGCAGAAAACTGCGGGAAATCTCCTCTGTGCCCATTATTATCCTGACCGCCCGGGAGAGTGAGACGGATCACATGAGGGGTTTCATGCTGGGGGGAGATGACTATCTCATCAAGCCCTTTTCCATGTCGCTCCTGGTGGTGCGCATCCAGGCCATGCTCAGAAGAGTGGAGATGATGAAACCGTGGGAGGAGGAAACATCCTTCGGGGATCTGACTTTTTCCCGCAGGGCGCATATTCTGTGCTGCGGGGGACAGGACCTGGGACTGACCATGACGGAGTTTACACTCTTTGAATGCCTGATGGACCATCCGGGGGAGGCGGTTTCCCGCAACGAACTGCTTGACCGGGTCTGGGGGATTGACCAGGCGGAGATCGAGACCCGGGTAACAGATGAAACCGTGCGCAGAATCCGGAAGAAGCTCGCCGCCGCGGGCAGCCGGGTCAGGATCAGCGGTGTTTGGGGCTACGGATACAGGCTGGAGGACGGACATGAAGACAAGGCACAAACTGACGCTTCTCATGGGAGGCGCGGTACTGGTCACACTGCTGATCATGCTGGCCGTTTTTAACCTGGGCATGCAGAACTATATTGAGGAGAAGGCACAGGAGGCCATCCGGTTCATGCATGGTTTCGCCGAGGACGCGGATGACGATGAGGGCGTCATGTACAACGCAGGGCTGATTGTGACGGGGAAAAAATGGAATGACGATGATGACGACGATGATGACGACGATGATGAGATTCTCTATTCCAGGACGCTCCGCAGCCTGATGGAGTACTGCAGTCTTCACGAAATCCGGGAGATCCGGAGAGTCACGGTGGAGGGCAGAACCTATTATGTCGGGCCGGTGGAGGAAAAGTGGGGAGAGCGGAAGAACAGGAAAATTACTTCCAGGTCTCCAAGGGTTACCATCGCCTACGTGGATGTGACCGGAGAACTGACCCTTGCAGCGCATATCTCTCTGATTTTCATGGCGGCAGCCGGTGGCCTTGTCGTCCTCAGCATGGTGGGGGGATATCTGACAGGAAGAAGACTGGAACGGAACGATCAGGCCCAGCGCCGATTTTTTGAGAACACCTCCCATGAACTGAAAACACCCCTGGCGGTGATCCGGGGGTATGCGGAGGGCATTCAGACCGGCGTGATCCAGGATTATCCCAGAACCGGTGCTGTGATCAGCGCACAGACGGAAAAGATGAGCCGGATGGTGGAGGAAATCCTCCTGATGGCCAGGCTGGAGAGCGGATCCGTTTCCATGAAAAAGGAGACGGTGCGGATGCGCGAGTTTGTCCAGGACTGCCTGATGCCCCTGGAAGGACTGGTGAAGCGGCGGGGACTGGAGGTGGCTCTGGAGCTTGAGGACGGGTCCGTCCACGCGGATCCGGATCATCTGGATCATGCCCTGACCAATCTCCTGAGTAATGCGATTCAGTATGCCCTGACCCGGATCCGGATCACCTACAGGGACGCCGTTCTCACCATCCGGAACGACTGCGAACCACTTACGGAGGACGAAATCCGGCATCTCTTCGACCGGTTTTATTCCGGCAAGGGCGGAAACACGGGCATCGGGCTCGCACTGGCCAGGGATCTCCTGAACCGTCAGGGCTTTGACATTTCAGCCCGGTCCGAGGAAAACGGGCTGAGCATGATGGTTGTATTCCATACGTCATGAATCCCGGAGTCATGATCTGCCTGGAAAACCGCAGAACAGACCTCATCTTCCGAAAAACCGGAAGACTGTGCCTTCACCCGCGCTTTCTGACAGTTCCGATATGAAAAGGGAACCGTGAGGATCAGACGATTCAGGTCTGATCTTGCGGTTCCCTTCGGTTTATTTCATATCCGTGCGGATGATCAGGAGGGTGTCGGTTTTCCGCTCCTCCGTACGGATATCATACCCTACGTCCCGTGTATGGTCCCAGAATTCATCCAGGAGGGTGAGCACGGGGGTTACATTCCGTTCCAGAAAGGGGAGGACCATGGTGGCACCGGTTTTCTCCGCCCTCAGGAGCGTCTGGATCAGCACATGGGTCCCCGTTGTCTGAAGACGGGCGGCGTTTCTGTGCACCTGCTGGGCGTCCGTATTCAGCTTCCGGCTGTCTTCAGCCACCACGTCCAGACTGCTGGTCAGGGACTGGGCGGAGGACTCCAGAACCATGGAACTGCCCTGCACGGCATGAATGCTTCCGGACAGGTCTGAAATGTCATAGGAAGACTCCGCCACCTTCCGGGTATAGGCACTCAGGCTTTCAGACAGGGCCAGGACCTGATCCAGTGCGGAGCGGAGAGCGGAGAGCGTGTTCCCCATATCACCTTCCATGCCCGTGGATGTCAGGCTGTCCAGGACTTCCCCGTAGTTATCCAGCGTGAGAACAGGAAGGTTTTCCGCCCTTCCGGATCCCTTCAGCAGTGTCTGCATCTGATTCAGCAGTGCTCCGGCGGTCCCGGCGGCCTCTTCATTCAGCGTGTTCCCTTCCCGGCGCAGGCTTTCGGTACTGCCGGTGAGGGTGTGGGCGCTGTCGGAGATTTCCCCCAGGCTTTCAGCCAGCGCCTGAACGCCTGTGCTCACGACCCAGGCGTTATTGCCGCTCTGACTGGCGCGCTCTGCCAGGACCCGTGTGCCCTCCGCCAGGAGACTGCTGTCCTCCGCCATCTGCACGGCACCCTCGTCCAGCTCCGCCAGACCTTCATTCAGCTTTGTCAGCAGGCCGGCGACCACGTTCAGGACGCCTGTGGTTTCCGGCATATCAAGGCCGTCCCGGAGCGATTTCATGACGCCGACGGACTGACTGAGCAGCCTGCGGCTGGCTTCGGGAAGGGATTCGTCCAGGTTGCGCAGGAGCAGGCTGGCAGGATCGGATGTGGCAAAGGTCATGAACCACCCCAGTTCCGTATGATCCGCATCGAAGGTGAAGGAAAAGGAAACGGGCAGCTGCATGTCTGCGGGGGCGCCGGGAATGCCGAAACCCACCAGAACCTGCCGTCCCATTTCCGAGAAAACCAGAGCATTATCCGTATCCAGAATGGTGACATCCTCAGGAAGGATCATGAGAGAGATGGCCAGGACCGGCACATGATAAGCTGACTGATAGGAGATGGTGACCACAGTCCGGCCGGTGGATTCCTCAAGCTCTGCGGCGGTGATCTCCCTGTCTCCCAGGGTTATGCGGGCGGAGGGGATCACCGGCGGCGTCCGGTCCGAGGTCCCCTGGTAGGTGACGCTTTCCCCCCTGGCCTCCAGGGTCAGGGTGTCTCCTTCCTGGGTGTAGGATCCGCTTTGCATATGCTCGATATTCCGGAGTATGGTATGGTCCACCAGGAAATCCAGGTGATCCGGATTATCCAGGATGATGCTGTCCACCAGACTGCGGATTTCGCCGTCGGGACCTGTGACAATGAAGACTCTTTCCTGCTTTGTGTATTCCCCCAGGGCGGGCAGAGTGGTGAGCAGAATGAGAAGCGCCAGCAGCAGGGCTGTTGTTTTTTTCATCAGGAACGGACCTTCCTTTCCGCAGCCCGGACCGTTTTCATGCCCAGGGTGGTATGGCTGATGAGCCTGTCCGACAGCAGGAGCACCGCCGGCAGGAGCAGAAGCACCACAGCCACGCTGAGCAGCGCGCCGCGGGCAATGAGACGGCACATGGAGGAAATCATGGACATATTGGACAGGAGACCTACCCCGTAGGTGGCGGCAAAGAAGCCCAGCCCGCTCACCAGGACACTGCGGGCGGCGGATGAAACGGCATCCTCAATGGCGTCCCTGGCCTTCATGCCCTCCAGCCGGTTCTTTTTAAAGCGGGTCGTCATGAGGATGGCGTAGTCCACGGTGGCGCCCAGCTGTATGGTGGACACGAGAATCGGTCCGATAAAAGGCAGAGCCTCGCCGGAGTAGTAGGGAATGCACAGATTGGCAGCTATGGCCAGTTCGATGATGGCCACCAGCAGCACAGGCAGGGACAGGGAGCGCTGCACCAGCATGATGATCAGGAAGATGGCCAGAATGGAGATCAGACTGACCACGGTGAAATCATGGGCCGTACAGGCTATGAGATCCTTGGTGCAGGGACCCTCGCCGATGAGCATGCCCTGGGGATCATATTTTTTGAGAATCGTGTTGAGACGCTCAATCTGCTCATTGATCTCATCGGTGGAAATGGTGAAGGAGGAGTTGATGAGCATCAGCTGATACCGCTCTCCCTTCAGCTGGGTAATGAGTTCCCGGGGCAGGATCGTTTCGGGAACGATGGTGCCCAGGATCGTATCCAGACTGAAAACGGATGTCACGCCGTCCACCTGCTGCATTTCCCTTGTCATGGACAGAACATCCTTCTGGGATACATAGGCATCCACCAGCGCCAGATGGGATGTGGACATGTGGAAGGATTCCTGGAGGCGCAGGTCAGCCTGCACGGAGGGAAGGTCCTCCGGCATGAGATGGCTCATGTCATAATAAATATTGACATTGGAATAGCCATAGAACGCGGGAAAGAAGAGCAGGAGCAGGACGATGAAAAGGACGCCCGCGTGCCTGGCCACAAACCGTCCTATGAAATGCACATCCGGCAGAAGCGGCGTGTGATGTGTCTTTTCCAGAATGCCGTCCAGGGCCCGGATCATGCAGGGCAGAAGGGTGACCGTGGCCAGAACGCCCAGGATAACGCCCTTGCACATCACAATGCCCAGATCCTTGCCCAGCGTGAAACTCATGAAACAGATGGCCACAAAGCCCGCCACAGTGGTGAGAGAGGAGCCCAGAATGGACGTGAAGGTGGCACGGATGGCCTCTGCCATGGCTTCATCCCGGTCCGCAATGATTTCCCGCTTTTCCTGATAACTGTGCCAGAGGAAAATGGAATAATCCAGGGTGACGGCCAGCTGAAGCACGGCGGCCACGGACTTGGTGATGTAGCTGATGCTCCCCAGCATGATGTTGCTGCCCATGTTCCAGAGCACGGAGACGCCGATACATGCCAGAAAGATGATGGGCAGCAGGGCGGAATCCATGGTGATCATCAGGACAATGGCGCACAGGGCAACGGCAATGCCCACGTAGAGGTATTCCTGCTCCTCCACCATGTGCTTGGTATCCGTCACGCCCGCGGACAGGCCGCTGACATAGCCGTTTTCCCCGACCGCCTCCCGGACCTTCAGAATGGCTTCCATGGTCTCCATCGTGGAGGAACCGCTGTCAAAGAAAATGGCGGACAGCATGCGGCCGTCCTTCTGGAAAAGCTCCCGGTATTCCGTGGGCAGAATCTCCACCGGCAGCGTGGCATTGGTGATGGAGGCGTACCCGATGACGGAATCCACGTGGGGAATGGCTTTCAGTTCGTTTTCCAGGTCCCGCTGCTGGGAAAGCGTCAGCCCCTCGGTGACGAGCATGGAAAAAGCACCTTTACCGAAATCTTCCAGGAGGATCTCCTGTCCCCTGACGGTGTCCAGGTACTGAGGCAGGTAACTGAGAAGGTCATACTGGGAACGGGTGGTCAGCATGCCCAGAAAGGAGGGAACCATCAGCACAGCGCTGATGATAATGACCAGCATTCTGTGACGGACCATCCAGAGATTGAAAGCTTTCAAGAAGTTTCCTCCTGTCGGGAACAAGGTTGAGGACAGTGTTGACATCGTCAAACGTATGGATGATAATCTCTTGAAACAGGAAAATCAAGCGTTCCGGGGGAAAACGGACGCTTTTTGATCCACAGATGAACGGACACAGAGAGCGCAGAAGGCCTGTCTTTCCTGACCGGGGACAGGCTCCGGGAAAGAAGAAGGAGCGTATATGGGAAAAGTCATGCTGATCACGATTCTGATTCTCCTGGGTGTCCTGGCCGCGGCGGTCGTGGGGGGCGGCATCTACCTGGTGCACTTTTCCCTTAACCGCACGGTCGTTATAAGGAACATCGTGCCGGAAAGCCAGACGACGCAGGAAAACCAGCGTCTGGTGCATCAGAGCTACGAGCGGGAAGAGGAGAGCGTCAGGGAATGGATGAATGCACAGCCCCCTGAAAGGGTCGAGGTGCTTTCCAGGGATGGACTGCATCTGCGGGGTGAATACTTCGCCAGCCCGGAAAACAGGCATCTGTGGCTGATTGCCATCCACGGATACAGGGCGGATCACCAGCATATGCGGCCCATATCCCTTCGGTATGCCCGGGCCGGCTACCATGTGCTGCTCCCGGACCTGAGAGGATGCGGGGCGTCGGAAGGCAAGTGGATCGGCATGGGCTGGCTGGACCGCCTGGATATGCTCCGCTGGATTGACTGGATCCTGGAAAGGGATCCGGAGGCGCAGATTGTGCTCCACGGCGTTTCCATGGGCGGTGCCACGGCGATGATGACATCGGGGGAGGAACTGCCGCCCCAGGTCCGGGCTGTGGTGGAAGACTGCGGATATACCTCCGTATGGGATATCTTTGTGGATGAGATGAAGGTGATCTTCCATCTTCCATCATTCCCGATTCTCAATGCCGCTTCCGTGTTCTCCTCCATGATGGCGGGCTATTCCTTCACGGAGGCTTCCTGCCTGGAACAGGTACGGAAAGCCAGGGTGCCCATACTCTTTATTCACGGGCAGAAGGACAATTTTGTGCACACGGCCATGGTCTACAGACTGTATGAAGCCTGCCGGTCGGAAAAGCAGCTCCTGGTGGTGGAGGGAGCGGGCCATGGGGAATCCCAGTTTCTGGAGCCGGACCTCTATTTTTCCACCGTGTTTGACTTTCTGGGCCGGTTCACGGGGGACACGTGACAGGACCGCGCCTTCAGGCGTGTGAAGGGGGTGTGTTTCCGGTGTATTTTGAAGAACTGACCATGGGCATGACGTCGGAGATGAAACCGGTTGTCATGGAAAAGGAAAAGATGCTGGCTTTTGCGCGGGCATATGATCCGGTTCCCCTGCATACGGATGAGGAATACGCCCGGAAGACCCCCTTCGGGGCACTGATCGCTCCCGGTGTTCTGTCCTTTCTGGAGGTGTGGGTGAAATATCTTGAAGTGGACTTCATCGGGGAAGAACTTCTTGCGGGAAAGTCCATGAAGATAGAATGGCTGAAACCGGTTTTTGCCGGTGACGTACTGACAGGGAGGGCATTCATATCCGCTCTTGCCAGACGCAGTGAACGCAACGGCATGGCGGAAATCACCCTTCAGGTGTACAACCAGAAGGGTGACCACGTTATGACCGGCGTCATCGAATCAGTGGTCAGATGCAGGGAACAGCGGGAGACTGCACATCGCTGACCGGCAGGGCTTCAGATCGGCCGGTGAATGAGGGAATTCAGGAGGAACCGGATGGACTGACCGGTTCCTTTTTCCATGGGGGATGGACAGGAGAAGGACCGCAGATTTCCATCTGCCCGGCATCTGCAGCGGAATAAGCGATTCACACACGGAATGCACACGGTTCCTGTTTTCCGTCACTCACCTTTTCAGGCATGTTCTCAGCCCCTGAGGATGTGAAACGGAAGGTGAGGCCACCGGATACCCCCGGGACACGGTCTGAGATGTTTCTTTTCCGGAATGGACAGGAAGAGATCCTGCGATGGATCTGCCGGTCCCGTTTCAGTGAATCCGGTGTCTGTTCGTCGGTGGCTGAATTGGATTCCTGAATGCCGTCCGGGGGAACACGCGCAGACGATTCCCTCTCAAAGGGGGAACCACCGGCGTTTTCCGGTACCCTCCGGAGGGCAGGAGACTGTACAGGGATTGTTTCTTTCCTGTGCTTCCTACCCATTTGCTCCGGGATGGTATATACTTTCCTCAGGTCCGCGTGAAAAACCGAAAACAGGAGGAAGAGGCAGACGTTCCTTCCCGCGAAGCGGAAACGGGAGGGCTTTGCTCAGAAAACATATGATGGATTTCCGTGAGATGCCCTACACACGGCCGGATCCGCAGACGCTCAGGCAATGCTATGCACAGAGCGCAGAAAAGGTCCGGACGGCGGAGAACTACCAGGAGGCACGGAAAGCTTTTTTTGACCTCCAGAAGGCAGAGGAGGACTGGGCGACGCTCATGAGCCTCTGTTCGGTGCGCAACACCATTGATACCACTGATCCGTTCTATGAAGGGGAGATGAAGTGGCTCAGGGAGCAGAACGCCTCCATGATTCCCATGAGGAAAGCCTTCCACAGGGCCCTTTCCGGGAGTCCCTTCCGGGGGGATTTTGAGAAGGAGTTTGGCGGGCAGATGCTGCGCCTCATTGATGCATCCCTGAAGACAACGGATGAAGCCATTGTGGAGGAGACCGTCCGGGAAGGAGAAATCTGCCAGCAGTACCAGAAGGACAGCGCCATGGCAGTGACGGAATTCCGCGGAGAGCAGTGCAATTTCTACGGACTTCTCAGACATATGGAGAGTACGGACCGTGAAGAGCGCCGGGCGGCCTATCACGCATGGGCCGGACTGTATGAGCGCATCAGTCCGAAGCTGGACGCCCAGTACGATGAGCTGGTGCATTTGCGTGTCCGTATGGCGGAGAAGCTGGGCTTTGACAGTTTTATTCCCCTGGCCTACCTGCAGCGGCGCCGGTTTGACTACACCCCGGAGGATGCGGCGTGCTTCAGGAAGCAGATCCGGGAAATCATCACCCCCGCGGTGGCGGAAATCCGAGAAAAGCAGCGGCAGCGCCTGGGCCTGGACAAACTCTGCTATTACGATGAAGCCCTGCTGTTTCCGGAGGGGAATGCGGATCCTGAGGGCAGCATGGAGGAACTGGTGGACAAGGCCCGGAGCATGTATCGGGAGATGAGTCCGGAAACCGGTGAGTTCTTTGACTTCATGGTTCAGTATCATCTCTTTGACCTGCAGACCCGGCCCGGCAAGCGCCTGGGAGGCTATATGACCCGCTTCCCCGGGTACAGGGCCCCCTTTATCTTCAGCAACTTCAACGGCACCAGCGCGGATGTGGATGTTCTGACCCATGAAGCCGGACATGCCTTCCAGGGATATCTGGCGATGCGCTGCATTCCTGTGAACATGCTCTCAGGATCCACCTCCGAGATCAATGAGATTCATTCCATGAGCATGGAGCATTTTGCCTATCCCTGGATGGAGAGCTTTTTCGGGGAAAAGTGCCGGAAGTACCTGACGGCCCACCTGATCGGATCTCTGGCGGTGCTTCCCTATATGGCCTGTGTGGATGAGTTCCAGCACAGGATGTATGAGAAACCGGATCTTACGGCCGCAGAGAGACGGCAGGTCTGGCGGGAAATTGAAAAGGCATACATGCCCTGGCGGGATTATGACGGGGAAGCCTTCCTGGAGGAAGGCGGTTTCTGGATGCAGAAGCAGCACATTTTCCTTTATCCCTTCTACTATATCGATTATGCACTGGCTCAGATGTGCGCCTTCCAGTATTACGGCCGCATGAAGGAAGACCGGGAGGCAGCGTGGAAGGATTATCTGCATCTGTGCAGGTGCGGCGGCACAAAGGGTTACTTTGATCTCCTTGAGGAAGGCAGGCTGCTGAATCCCCTCCGGGAAGGCACGGTGCTCGCCTCCGTCGGACACGTGCTGGAAGAGATCCGGAAAGCTTACTGAGAGAAGGAGAGAAGTGCGTGAAGGAAAGAATACTGGGCAATACCGGAAAAAGCGTGAGTGAAATCGGACTGGGGACCTGGCAGCTGGGCACCCGGTGGGGGGAAGATTTCAATCACGAGGAGGCCATGAAAATTCTGGAAACCGCCAGAGAACAGGGGATTACCTTTGTGGACACGGCGGATGTGTACAATGGGGGAAAGAGTGAGGAAACCATCGGGGAATACATGCAGACCTGTCCCGATGCCTTCTTTGTGACGACCAAGATGGGCAGGAAGCTCAGTCCGCATACCCCGGAAATGTATACTCCGGAGGCCATGGAACAGTTTGTGGAGGGGAGCCTCAGACGGCTGAAAAGGGAGTACCTGGATCTGACGCTGCTGCACTGTCCGCCCACGCCGGTCTATCAGCGGGACGACATTTTCGGCTGCATGGAGAGAATGAAGCGTGAGGGAAAGATCCGCGCCTACGGCGTCAGCGTGGAAAAGGTGGAGGAGGCCATGCAGGCCATGGAATATGACATCTCCGCCATCGAAGTCATTTTCAACATGTTCCGCCTCAAGCCCCGGGAGAAACTTCTGCCCGCGGCGGCGGAAAAGGGCGTGGGCATCATTGCACGGGTGCCCCTGGCAAGCGGTCTGCTTACGGGCAGACTGACCAGGGATACGATTTTCCATCCCCGGGATCACCGGACCTTTAACCGGGAAGGTGCCTCCTTCGACAAGGGCGAGACTTTCTCCGGCGTGCCCTATGAGCTGGGTCTGCAGGCCGCGGAGGAACTGAAGACGGTCTTCGGCACGGAGGACCTGGCGCCCCTGGCCATCCGCTGGGTGCTGATGCATCCCCAGGTGAGCGTGGTCATCCCCGGCGCCAGCCGGGCCCGCCAGGTGGCGGAGAACGTTCGGGCAGCGGAGCTGCCTCCCCTGACGGACCGGGAGATGGATGCCGTGACCGCCGTATATGACCGGCTTCTCCGCGGCGTGATCCATCCGCAGTGGTGAGACCATGACGGTGTATGGAATTGTGGGGTCCGGTTACCGATCGGAATACTTCGGTCGGATTGCCGGCAGGTACCCGGACCGCATCCGGGCTGTCTATCTCTGCAGGTCGGAAGAAAAGGCGGAGAGAATCCGCAGGCGGACCGGATGTGAGGCAACCACGTCGGAAAGCCGTTTCCGGGATGCCGGTCCGGCCTTTGTGGTGAACTGCGTGGATCGGGATCACATGGCCGGGGTGACGGAAGCCTGGGCCGGCCTGGGGTACCCGGTGATGTCGGAAACCCCTGTGGGCGCTTCTTTGGAGGAACTGAAAAGGATCTGGGAAAAACACCGGCAGGGGGCCAGGATCGTGTGCCTGGAGCAGTATCACCGCTCCCCGGTGCTTCGCGCGGGTCTTGCAGCTGTGGCTTCCGGGATGATCGGGAAGCCGGAGCACATCTATATCTCCCTGGCCCATGATTATCATGCCGCCAGTCTCATCCGGCGTGCTCTGGGCTTTCCCGTGGGCACGGGTTTTACGCTTCGGGGAGGCAGAAACAGAAGTCCTGTTCTTGCCTCGGACTCCCGGCAGGGAGCCATATGGGATGGGTCGGAGCAGCAGGAGGAGCGGACGGTGATGCATATGCGGTTCTCCACCGGACAGGAGGCCCTCTATGACTTCAGTTCCGTTCAGTATCGTACATTCATCCGGTCCCGGCACATCTGTGTCCGGGGAAGCCGGGGGGAATGGAGTGACCGGCAGATTCTGTATCTGGATGAGAACATGGAGCCCAGACGGCATCTGCTTTTTCCGGAAATGCCGGAAGAGTGGCGGGAACTGGACACCCAGGCTCTCCGGGATCACCGGAGGACCTGGTCGGCGGAACTCGCTCCGGACACGGAGGAGGATGAGCTTGCCATTGCCTCCATGCTGATGGATATGGAGACGTGGCTCAGAGGCGAAGGACCTATTCCCTATCCCCTGGAGGAGGCCCTGGAAGACGCCTATGTATGGCTATCCATGGAGAAAGCGGTGGAAGGAGAGCGGGCATGGAAGGAAACGGCATCGGAGAGAATGCCATGGCACTGACATGCACCGCTTCGGAAAGGAGACCAGTTCTGTGCTGAATAATCTGAAGAGTGCGTTTCCCCTGGGCTTTGGCCTGATGCGTCTGCCCAAACTGGAAGACGGCAGGATGGATACTGATCAGATCATGGCCATGGCGGATCGGTTCCTGGAGAGCGGGGGCACCTATTTTGACACGGCTTATGTCTATGACGGAGGCAGCAGTGAGGAAGCCTTCCGGGATGCGGTGGCCCGGCGGCATCCCAGGGATTCCTATACCATCGCCACCAAGCTTCACGCCGCTGCCGCGGACTGTCACAGCGAAGAAGAGGCAAAGGCGCAGCTTGAGAAAAGCCTGGAAAGACTGGAAACCGGGTATATTGATTATTACCTGCTTCATGCCATTCAGCGGTCCAATTATGAACTCTACGAACGTTACCACCTGTGGGATTTTGTACAGGAACAGAAGGCCAGGGGAAAAATCCGGCACTGGGGTTTTTCCTTTCACGCCGATCCGGAACTGCTGGAGGACCTTCTGAAAGCTCACCCGGAGGCAGAATTTGTCCAGCTGCAGATCAATTACGCGGACTGGGAGAATCCCGGCGTGGCATCCAGCCGGAACTGGGAGATCTGCCGTGATTACGGAAAACCCGTGACCATCATGGAACCGGTGAAGGGCGGCGTGCTGGCTCAGCCGATTCCGGAAGTCAGGGAAGTCTTTGAGAACAGCGGAAGGGACTGGTCCTGTGCCGGGTGGGCCCTCCGGTATGCAGCGAGCCTGGGCAACCTGATCACTGTGCTCAGCGGTATGAGCAGCATGGAGCAGATGGAGGACAATCTCCGGACCATGAAGGATTTCTATCCCATGACCGGCGAGGAGCTTGAAGTGATCCGCAGGGCCCAGCAGGCGATCAGTGCAGACAAGTCCATCCCCTGCACTGCCTGCCACTACTGCACGGAGGGATGTCCCAGGAAGATCGCGATTCCTGAAATCTTCAATGTGGTGAACAGAAGCCGGGGCAGCCTGGCCTTCCGGACCGTGCGGGAATACGGGATCGTGACCCGGACCACGGGTAAGGCCAGCGACTGTATTGCCTGCAGGCGCTGCGAGGCTGCATGTCCCCAGCATCTTCCGATTGTCCGGCTGCTTCAGGAATGCAGGAAATGGGAAGGATGAGAAGGGGGGTGTGGGACAGTGACCCTTGAGGAGGCCATGCGGTCAAGACATTCCGTCCGGGCTTATCAGGCCAGGGGAATCCCCGGAGAAATCCGTGAAAGACTGGATGAGATGGCGGAAACCTGCAGCCGGACAGGGAATGTGCATATCCGGATCCGCTACGACGATCCGGATGGCTTTGACAGCCGTCTGGCCCGTTACGGGCGTTTCAGCGGAGTACGGAACTATATTGTTCTTGCAGGACGTGAGGATGCGGATTTTTCCCTCAGATGCGGATATTACGGGGAAAAACTCGTGCTGTTTGCGCAGCAGCTGGGGCTGAATACCTGCTGGGTGGCCCTGACCTTCAACAGGAAAAAGGTGAAAAGCATCCTTGAAGACGGGGAAAGGCTGTGCATGGTGATCGCCCTGGGTTATGGAATCAACGGTGGTGTACCTCATAAGGGCAAGACATTTCAGGATGTGACCGAGGGGGAAGACGGACCGGAATGGTTTCGGGCAGGGGTGGAGGCGGCTCTTCTGGCCCCCACCGCTGTCAATCAGCAGAAGTTCTGCTTTGGCTATGCCCAGGGAGAAGCAACCCTCAGGATCCGGGGCCTGGGAAGCTGCCTCAGAACCGACCTGGGGATTGTGAAGTATCACTTTGAGGCGGCATCCGGGCACCCGGTCCGGGTGGTTTGAAAAAAGCCGGGAACTAATTTCGACCCGGGACGTCTGTATTGATGAACCGGGGCAAATGCGGGACCGGCACCTCCGGTTCAGAGCAAAACAGTTTGTGAGGGTCCGGAAAAGAAAGGAAGGAAATCACGATGAAGAAAATGACAGCGGTAATTCTGTGTATTGTGATGCTGATGGGCGTCGCCCTTGCGGAGGGGCAGCTGGCAGGTGGATGGAAGGCAGCGGAAAACCCTGAGATCACAGAGGATGTGCAGGAACTTGTGAAAAAGGGACTGGATGGTCTGGTGGGCGTGGGATATGTGCCGGTGGCCTATCTGGGTTCTCAGGTGGTGGCGGGTACGAATCACGCCATTCTGTGTCAGGCTACGGTGATCTATCCGGATGCCCAGCCCTCCTTTGTCATCCTCTATCTGTACGAGGATCTGCAGGGCAATGTGTCCATTCTCAATATTGCGCCTTTTGATGTGGGTGCGCTGTGCACCTATGGCGCAGAGTAAGATTAAGGGAGAAAAACCCGGTTCTCCGGCAGGCATGGCCTAAGAGAACCGGGTTTTTTCGGGTGGCAGTCTTCAGGAACATCCCCCGCAGCAGTGAACCGGTGCTGTTCCGGCAGTGCAGTCAACACTGGCATCAGGAACGGGATCGAACTGGCTGGAGACATTTGCTGTCAA
>CACYGY010000015.1 GCA_902774025.1 uncultured Eubacteriales bacterium | reverse complement strand
ACACGCCGTTCTGCGTCATCGGTTATCTGAAGGGAAAGCGTTTTGTGCGCGTGGAATTCGGTGAGGAGGGAAACTTCCTGTTTGCGGATTATTACGCGGGACGGTGGCGTTGCCCGCTGTGATGCCATGATGACAGAGGTTTTTTATCCTCTGTGCTGGAATATGAAAACGGCGTGCCTGCGCGGAGGCACTACCTGGATCCGCCGGCAGTCTGCGTTTATCCCATGCACTGTCATTCGGTGCCGTAACGGTCGCCGAGGGAGCGCGGGATGCTTTTTGTAAGGAAACATATGCATCAATGGAGGAACTCCTGAGGGAGATGATCGGGCGGAGCATACAGGAGATGACGGATGAGGATTTGTCTGTCATCGCCTCCGATCACTGCCACAATCATCTGTTCACGGATTATGCCAGGACTGTTTCAAATTCCTGTAAGGCCCGAAAATGGCCGTTTGCTTCAAGTGACGGACTTCGAAGTCTGTATGCAAATGTCAAATTGTCCTGGAACAGGGCTTACTTACACCTCATGCAGGGACTTCGGAACGACGGGGAATCAGCCTGCCAATCCTCGCAATCCCATTACGTCCCAGCGCTTCCATGGTTTCTTTCAGATGTCTGTTTCGATGGTTGGACGGAGCTTCGTTTTTTCGCCTTCGAGCATCCGGCCGTGAAATTGTGCTGTATGCCATTTTCCGGAAGAAGGAACAGACTTCCGGTGCGTGACCGGACCTTACAGTGTTGTGATCTTTGCCGGAAAGATCATCCGGACAGATGTGTCTTTCTTCAATCGCCAGTGATTCCGGATCATCTTCGCGAACGGTTCGGCTGATACAGGCTCCTTTGTCAGGATGTATGGCGTTCGCGAAATGGAAGCGTGAACTGCGAAACCCGTGAAAGCCGACGGAGGAAAGGGCTTCCCGCGGCTGCGCAACCATCTCCTGGACGATTACGGATTCCGCGCCGCGCGAATCATTGAAAGGGCGACCTGATCTCCGGTGAGGGCGGCATACAGGGGGCCCGCATCTCCGGAGAGGGTGGTGACACTGTGCAGAAGAATCCCCAGGTTTTCCGTGTCCATGACTATGGTGCCGTCTTCCCTGCGGATTCGGACGGTACAATCCAGTCCCTTCCGGTTTCCGGTTCTCCATGCGTTCCAGTCCGTGAATGCTTCCGTTCTGGTGACCGTCAGCTCGGTCTTTGACATCGGGTCGGAATCCCAGCTTTCGCCGTCCAGCCGCATCAGCATGTATTCCCGGTAGTTCTGCCCCATAACTTTTCCGTCATCGGAAGTGTACAGGAAAATGTAGGGACAGTGCGACACCAGGCGGGCGGTGGGCAGGCTCATGGCATGGAAGGTGAGGTTCATGCCCGTGTCCACGGGAATGCCCTCCGTGGAGAGGGAGCGCCAGGAATCAACCTGGACGTTGGGCACATCGCCTTCAGGAAGACCCTTGATATAGCTGATTTCATCGGCGATGCGCTGAATGGAGTCGGGGCCGGCCTCCCCGGGATCGTTTTCCACCAGAATGCTGTGCACCTCACAGTGCTCGCCGCTGATGGAGATATACAAAAACCGGGATGCGTCCGGCAGTGCCAGAGTGACATGAATCGTCCGGGTCTCATCGGAAATCTGAAGCCGGGCGTGATCCCTGAAGCGGAAAGCTACAATTTTGTAGCGCTGCCCCATCTCCGGCTCGCTGAGGTCTGCCTGCACCAGATCGGTGTGCTGCGGATCCGTCCAAACCCTGACCTTCCGTGTGTTCTTCTCCTCAATCCTGCCGTCAAGACGGACACGGGCGTATTCCAGGTAAAGCAGATCCCTGTTTGCCTCCTCTCCCGGATGGACCCTGCCGTCCAGGGCATCGAAGAGAATCAGAGTCGGCAGGCTCTGCTCCCGGGGAACCTTCTCATCCGGCCGGCTGCAGAGATGAATGGTGGTGAACTGTTTTGAAATCAGAAAGCCCGTGGTGCAGTCATGATAGATTTCATCACAGCGCACGCTGCCGGCAGTGGGCCTGTTTTTGTGCTCGTCTTCCCTCATCCGGTATTCCGGATCCTGGTCGATCATACGGATCATGATCCTGGCGTACTGGGGGTCGAACTGGGTCCCGGTGCCCCTGACCAGTTCCTCCCGGACGATATGCTGGGGAATTGCACTGCGGTAACTGCGGTTGGAGGTCATGGCATCATAGGCATCCGCTACGGCGATCATGCGGGCGATCTCGGGTATGTCATCTCCCTTCAGCCCATCCGGATATCCCTTGCCGTTGTAACGCTCATGGTGATAGCGCGCACCGATGCTGAGCCAGGGCAGTTCACGGATGCTGGAGAGAATGTTGCCGCCGATGACGGGGTGCTGTTTGATCTGGGCGAATTCCGCATCTGTAAGGCGCCCTTTTTTGGAAAGGATGTCATTGGAAATACCGATCTTGCCTACATCGTGCAGAAGGGCGGAAAAGTAGATATCCTCGCAGTTTTCCGGGGATTTGCCGACTTCCGCCGCAATTCTTCGGGTGTATTCGGCCACGCGGCGGGAATGGCCCACGGTATAGCTGTCCTTTGCGTCGATGGCGCTGGCCAGGGCTTCTGCCGTCTGGGCAAACAGGATGCTCTGCTGTTTTCTGCGGCGCTCAGATTCCAGAAACTCCCTGTAGCGGCGGTCCTGGAAGAACAGAACAAGTCCGATGACCACAATGGCTGAGATGAAGACCAGGGAGATGCCCACAATCCACTTCATGAAGGCGGCATTGTAGTCCATTACGCCCACCATGGAAATATCCACGCCCACATAGGCGGTGCATTTTCCGCTGTCATCGTAGATGGGCTCATACTGGGTCAGCAGCCACCCGAAGGTATCATTGCTCTCAATGATGTCGATGCGTTCCCCTGCCAGGAGGGCGGGAATATAATCAGCAAAGCTTTCGTCAAAGTCCACCACCTCCCCGATGGAGTTGGTGGGAATGTCCGCGGCACTGTACTGCAGGAGATCATCCGTGGCGGTTTCATGGTCAAAAACAGTGTGGCAGCCGTCCGGTCTCATCTGATACACATACAGGTACTGAATATAGGGCGTATGATTGCAGATGTCCCGGAGAATCTGGTTGGTCCGGACATAGTCGTCATCCGGGCCGGACTCCAGCCAGTGATCGATTTTGTTGGCGTCAATCTGGGAGGCGGCAAGTCTCTGTATTCGCGGGTGGCCCTGCTGAACAGGGTAAAACTCGCGAAAATACTCGCGGCGAAAGAAAGAATCAGCAGAGGAACCATCAGGATAATCGGCCGATTATGACGGAATCCGCGCGCGTTCTTTGCCTGGCCCGGACCGGGAGAAGTTTTCATGGCTCTGATACCATCCCTTTCAGCATTCTGGTTTCGGACATGGGAAACGGGCCGCGGAGAGGAACGGGAAAAACCCGGCGGGGGATTTCCGGATGTCCCATGATCAGGAAAGGATGGAATCAGGACGGCGCGTCACGCATGCTACAGAATACCGATCCATTATAGGAAACTCATCCGCTGTTTTCAATGGGGCATGCTCCGGAGAAGGGGAATCCTCCGGTCGTCCTTTGTGAATAAAGGATGCATGAGGGCGGCGCCGGCTTCCCGGAATCCGTCATTCATTCCGGACAATCTTTGTGGAAAGCCAGATGCAGACGATCAGACCCACGATGAGAACGATCAGGGCCACCGTTGCGTTCCATAACCCCACAAGAGCACAGAGAGCCGGAGCCGCTGAGACCAGGGATATGGCTTTCCCTATCTGCAGGGCGTAGCGCTCCGGGTTCTTCGGCTTCACAGCCTGGGAAGCCCGGCGGGGGAGGAGACGGTAGTTCCGCGTGGAAGCCAGGGCGACACCGTAGAGGAGCAGGCATACCGCGAAGACCAGCATCAGGAAGGAAAAACCGGATTCCATCTGTTTCAACCGCCTTTCATGGATTCTGCGGGGGAAGGGTTTCGGAAGTGGTCAGAAAGGGACGCCCGGGTCACGGGAAAAAGGAAATCCGTGACGGCTGTGAAACGATTTCCCGCAGCAGGGATGCAGAAACGGGGATCCTTGAACAGAATAGCAAGATTGTGCACGGGGGTCAATATCGAACGGGACATGGGAGATCATGCATCCCGGAAAATTCAACCGTGTCCTGAACCGCGGACTCCGTCACAGGAGCAGGCCTTCAGGAAAGGATTTTCTCACGGCGAAGGAGGAACGGTTCTTCAGGGTTCGGTGCCCCGTGAAATCCGGGACACGGATCGGGGGAAAGGTGCCGGTTCACGCAGCCCGCCGGCACCTTTCCCCGTCATGAATCACGCGTATCTCCCCGGTGCCTCCTTTTTCCCGGACGGGATGATTCAAAGACGCTTTGCCGAAAGAAAGAGGGATCAGAAATGCACAGCAAACCTTGTGAGATCAGGACGCGCAGACTGGTCATGAAAGCGCTGGAAGACCGGGACCGGGAAAGCCTTCTGCGCATGGCAAAGGATGAACAGATTGGGAAAACCTACATGATGCCTGTTTTCCGGGATCAGGAACAGGAGGACGCCTTTTTCAGAAGGCTCCGGGACCTGAGCGGAGCGAAGGACCGCTTTGTCTTCGGAATCTTCCTTGAGGGGGAGCTGATCGGTTTCCTCAACGACTGCGGAATCCGGGAGGGCACCGTGGAACTGGGCTACTTCATATCACCGGAACACTGGAATCAGGGGTATGCCGCAGAAGCCCTTCAGGCGTCCATTGACACGCTGTTCCGGATGGGATTTGCCCGGGTCAGGGCAGGCTGTTTTGAGGGCAATGCGGCAAGCCGCCGGGTTATGGAGAAATGCGGGATGCAGGAGACGGAGGATGCGGAGGACGTGGAGTACCGGGGCAGGGTCCACCGCTGCCTTTTCCGGGAAATCCGACGCGGGCAGGGGACAGGCGGGGAATGACGGTGCCTGACCATGCCTGGAAGAGCGGCCGCTTCCCGGCATCCTGCGGAAGGACCGGGCAGGGACAGAGTTTTTAAGGAGGTGCGTGATATGCCGAAGGTGAGACTGACCATTGTGGAGAGCCGGTGCAGAAGCGGGTATTTTCATCAGGGACAGGAGTTCACGGTGGGGGATCTGTGTCCTCCCCTCTGCCATGAGCTGTGGAACAGCATCTATCCTTCCGTGTACACGCTGCTCAACGGCGGCACCCTGGACATGGACGAGGGCAGAGGGAAAGCCTTTGACGCCGGATGTCCCGACGGAGCGCGGGTCCGCATTCACGGAGAAGTGATTGAGGACTGACAGGGGAAAGTCCGTTTCCGATGCACTGACATTTCCGCCTCTTTCCGGTCTGTGCCGGTTTTCTGAAAACCGTGAGAGGAACAGAGGCACGCCTTTGAGGGACGAAAACAGGCGATTCCCGGGGCGCCGGGCAGGCCTGTCTCCGGAAAGACGCGGGAAACTCTGTGCGAAAAGGGCGCGGAACGGGGCTGCCGGTGCTCCGGAGCCGATCCTGTGAATCCGGGAATTCCGGGAAAAGCTTATGCCATGACGGACATGGGCTTTTCATGATCTGAAGGAGAGAAAGGGCATGTCCCTTTCTGCCGGGGCTTCTTCATTTTCCCTGCCGGGGCGGGGAATTTCAGCCTTGTTTACATGAATCCTTTGCAATGATATAATCGTGCCCATCGGGTCAAAAACCCCGTCCGGATGAGCATATCCCATGAAAGGGGAGGTATCAGCTGCATGATTGAGATCCAGCATCTGACTAAACGATACGGAAACAAGCTGGCAGTCAGTGACGCCAGCTTTACGATACAGAAGGGTGAAATCCTCGGTTTTCTCGGCCGCAACGGCGCGGGCAAGTCCACCACCATGAACATCATCACCGGCTACATCTCCGCCAGCGGCGGCACGGTGAAGCTGGACGGGTATGACATTCTGGAGGATCCGCGGGAGGTGAAGAAGCGCATCGGGTATCTCCCGGAGCAGCCGCCTCTGTATGTGGACATGACGGTGAATGAGTATCTGAAATTCGTATGTGCCATCAAGGATGTGAAGAAATCCAGGATCAGGGGACATCTGGACGATATCACCGATCTGGTGGGCCTTGGAGAAGTCAGAAAGCGCCTCATCCGGAACCTGTCCAAGGGATACCGGCAGAGAGTGGGCATGGCGCAGGCCCTGGTGGGGAATCCGGAGGTGGTCATCCTGGACGAGCCCACGGTGGGTCTGGATCCAAAGCAGATTCTGGAGGTCCGCCGGATGATCCGCCAGCTGGGGGAGGACCACACCATCGTGCTGTCCAGTCATATCCTGCCGGAGGTGGCGGACGTGTGCGACCGTCTGGTCATCATCCATCAGGGAAAGATCGTGGCGGAGGACACCCTGGAAAACCTGACCCATTCGGAGGAGGACAGCCGCAGGATCCGCATGCGGATTGCGGGCGGGAATGATGAAATTCGTGCCGCTCTGGAGAGGGTGCCGGGGGTAAAACGGGTGGACGGCCTGGGATCCCGGGAAAAGGATACCTTTGATTATATTCTGCACGCGGACGGGACGGCGGACATTCGCCGGGGCGTCTTTGCCGCCATGGCCGGAAAGGGTTTTCCGGTGCTGATTCAGCGGCCTATGGACCTGGATCTGGAGGATGTGTTCCTGCAGCTGACGCGTGAGAGCGGGGAGGAGGCATAGGATGCGGGCAATCTGGAAAAGGGAGATGCAGAATTACTATCTCACCTCCATCGGCTATGTGTTCATGGGCATTTTCCTCCTGGTGGGCGGCGTCATGTTCTACCTGGGCAATGTCCTGAGTATGACCCCCTCCGTGGCGACCCTTCTGGGCAATCTGAATTATATTTTCATGCTGACCGTGCCCATTCTCACCATGCGTCTTCTGAGCGAGGAGAAGCGGACAAAAACGGATCAGCTGCTCATCACATCCCCCCGTTCCGTGTGGGATATCGTCCTGGGCAAGTTCCTGGCCGCCCTCACTGTTGTGGTGCTCACCACCCTGGTGACCCTTGTGTATGTGGCGATGCTCAGCCGCTACACGGACCGGTTGTATCCCGGGGCCATCGCCTGCAACTATCTGGGTTTTCTGCTTCTGTGCATGTGCTATGTGGCCATCGGTGTACTCATGAGCGCCCTGACGGAAAGCCAGGTGTCCGCCGCCGTGCTGACCCTGGGCGTCAACGTGCTGCTGGAAATCCTTGAGAGTGTTTTTTCCTCCCAGACCTTTACTCTCCCGGACTTCCTTTCTTTCCTGCGGCCCGTGCTCTCCTGGTTCAGCCTCTACTCGCGTTACAACCAGTTTGCTGCGGGCAGGCTGAGCTTTGCCAATATTCTGTACTATGTTTCCTTCAGTGGACTGATGCTGTTCCTGGCCGTCCGTGTGATGGACAGGAGACGCTGGAGTGAGGGGTGAGACGGATGCGCACAAAGGACGAGAAGAAAAAAGGCGGTTTTGTTTCCCTCCTGAACCAGCGCCGGTTCCGTTACGGCGGCTTCGCCCTCTTCCTGACCCTTATGGTCTTTGTCATTGTGATTCTGCTGAATGTGGCGGCGGGCCGTCTGGAGCAGAACCACGCCTGGGCGGTGGACGTGAACGCCCTCAATGCCACGGATTTCGATGAGGTCACCCTGGAGGTGCTGAAGCTGGTGGAGGAGGACGTGAAGGTCTATACCGTCTATCAGAACAGCACGCAGAATGCCCTGCGGGTACAGGTGGACAGCATTCTGGAAAAGTACCACGCGCTGAATGCCCATATTCAGCTGGGAAATATCGACCCCGTGACCGAGCCCGCCAGGATTACGAAGCTGGCCGGGGACAGGGAGATTACCGAAGGCGCCGTCATCGTGGCCAGCGGGGACGAGAGCCGGGTGAGGATCTATAACCGGGATGACTATTTCGGCACCGGCACCTACGGCACATATCACTTTACCTACCTGAACCTGGAGAGGTATGTCACCAGCGCCCTGGTCTATGTCACCAGCAGGGTGACGCCCCATGTGTATTTCCTCACGGGACACGGGGAAATCCAGCCGGAGAACTGTACGCTGCTCTCCCAGTCCCTGGCCACCCGGAACTATGAGGTGGGGAGCATGAAGCTTTCCTCCGATTCCGGGAATCTTCTGCAGAATGACTGTCTGGTGATCGCCGAGCCCGCCAGGGACCTTTCGGATGAGGAGTACACCTTCCTCAGAAACTGGCTGGCCGCGGGAGGAAGAATGCTGGTATGTCTGGGATACCAGGCGGACACTGCAGCCCTGCCCAATCTGGTCAGGCTCCTGGACTACTATCAGCTCTCCTACGGGGACGGCGTGATTTATGAGAACGAGAACGAAACCGCCCGGTACTGGAACAACAACAGCCTGTACCTGGTTCCCAATCTGGACAGTGAGCATGAGATCACCCGGAAGCTTACGGAGCTGGGCTCCACCAGCCTGATCGTCCCCCAGGCAAGGCCCATCAATCCGGTGCTG
This sequence comes from uncultured Eubacteriales bacterium, assembly GCA_902774025.1. Taxonomy (GTDB): domain Bacteria; phylum Bacillota; class Clostridia; order Christensenellales; family Aristaeellaceae; genus UBA2943. The sequence goes on along the minus strand of CACYGY010000015.1, from coordinate 41,846 downwards.
CTGCCGGAATCCGGCACCGTCTATACCCGCCTCCTCACCACCTCTTCCCGGGCGTATGCGGTAAACGGGCAGGAGAAAGGCAGTCCGGGCACGCAGATTCTGGCCCTTGCCATGCTGGACGCGGATCAGAATATGGAAAAGGAAAAGGACGTGCGGATTGTTCTCATGGACTCCGCCTATCTTCTGGCGGATTCCAACCTGCTCTACGCCTGCTACAACCTGAACTTTACCGTCACCGCCATCGACTGGCTCATCAACAGTGACAGCACCGTGGACGTGTCCACCAGAGTCATGGCCAACTCCACCCTTACCATCCCCGACAGCGCCACGGCCACCCGCATGGGAATCATGGCCATCGGGGCGATTCCCCTTTTGATTCTCGCCGTCGGCACAGCGGTGTGGTACAGAAGGAGGCGTCTGTAATGGCAGAGGAGAAACAGGCCAGGAAACTGGCCAGTGCCCAGGAACTCAAGGGGCGGAAAAGTGCCGGAGGAGAGAAAAAACCAGGCGGGAAAAGCAGAAGAATCGCCCTGATCCTCACGATTCTGCTCCTTGCAGGAGCTGCTGTTCTCATCTTTGTCCTGAGCGGGCAGAAATCCCCGGAGACACCGGCCGAAGTCACGGCAGCGCCCAGGAGCGAATCGGTGAAGCTCATCGACCGGAAGAAGAGCGATGTACTGGAAGTCACCGTGGTCAGGGACGGGGAGCGCTACACCGTCTGCCAGGCGCAGGAAGAAACCGCGGATGGAAAAAGGTATACCCTGAAGGACAGGCCGGATTTTGACCTGGATCAGAACCTGGCGGATCAGCTCATCACCTGCGCCGCCAGTCTCACCTCCAGCCGCGTGGTGGAGGAGAACGCTCAGGATCTGAGCCCCTACGGTCTGGACAGACCGGTGTCCAAAGTGACCATGACCTACCGGGACGGGGAGACGCACACCTGGCTGGTGGGGGCGCTGGCGCCCACATCCACTTCTTCCTATTTTATGGAAGAAGACAGCGGCAGGGTCTGTCTGCTCTACGCTTCCGCAGTGAACAGTCTTTCCAGGGGCCGTCTGGCTCTTCACGTCCTCTCCATGCCCTGTGCCTTTGATGCGGACCGTATCCGCAATGTCACCCTGGAGCGGGAAGGAAAGGACACAGTGGAGGTGGGCTATTCCCGGGAAGGGTCCGCGGACAGGCAGTATTCCGTTTCCTCCATGCGCCTGTATCAGCCCTTCTATTACACGGCCAACATGGAGCGGGGCTATGAGCTGCTGCAGAATGTGGCGGGCCTGGGGATCCGCTCCTACGCGGGCGAAACCGGAGAAATCCCGGACTGCGGACTGGAGGAGGGCCGTTTCCGGTACCGCCTCACCGTCAGGCAGGAGAATCAGGAAAAAGAGGAAGACTGGGTTTATCGTGTGGGGAATCTGACGGAGGACGGGAAAAGCGTCTATGTCATGGTGGATGACACGCAGGCCGTGTATCTCACCTCTGCCGATTCCCTTGCCTTCCTGGAAGAAGTCACCCCCGCCTATCTGGTGGACCAGTTCGCCAACCTGATCTACATTGACGCGGTGGAAGGCCTGGACATCGGAGCGGGAGAGGAAACGTGGAAGATTGAGATCGGCAGGGACAGTGATGGGAAGGCATCCTCCTTCACCTTTAACGGAAAGGCCGTCAGGGATGGCAAATCCTTCCGCTCTCTGTACCAGAAGATTATCGGCATGACCAGTTCCAAGATCAGTGATGATTATTTCCTGGACGGGGAAGTTCTCCTGTCGGTTCATTACCGTATGACGGTGGAGCCGGGAGAACTGCAGGTGGACTATATTGCCGTGGACGGGGATTACTGCGCCGTGCGGCGGGAAGGGCTTACTCTGTTCCTCATCAAGCGGGAACAGGTGGAAGCTCTGCTGGAAGCCCTGCGGATCTTTGAGAAGGATCTTTCCTGAAATTGTTTTTTTTCCGAACCCGGACATGCCGAAGGGAATGTCCGGGTTTTTCAGTGAAAATGAGCCGTGCCCTGTCAATTTTGCCTCTTTTCCGGCTGATTTCGATTATTTTTGTGCTCGCAGCCGTTTGTTCTTGACATGAATCCGTCTTTCCGTTATATTTTAAACCGACTGATACATGTCTGTCTCCGCACCGGCGGAAAAAAACATAGAGGCATCTGCCTCCCTGTTCGCGTGGGTTTCTCTTTTGTTTGGGAAATACAGACAAACCGCCTGTCTGTTTCTGGGGACTCGTTTTTGTTTTGGCGGGGCAATCAACAAGAGGAGGGAACTGTTTATGAAGAGGTTTGCCAGAATCCTGTGTCTGGTGCTCGCGCTCATGATGGTGACCGCTTTCGCGTCTGCGGAAGAGCTGGGCACCATTTACCGTCAGCACTTTGGCGCCGACCTGACCGAACTGCCGATTACCAAGGACGACGTGACCATCGATGTGTGGCGCGGCTTCTCCTCCACCATCATGGATACGCTCGCAGACTGCGAAGTGTTCAAGAAGATGGAAGAAGTGACCGGTGTGAAGGTCAACTGGGTGTATCCCCCTGTTGGCTCTGAAACCGACAACTTCAATCTGCGCGTTGCTTCCAACGACCTGCCTCACATGTTCTCGACGCCCCCGGCCTATGCCGGCGGTGTGGAGACCGCGGTGGCTGACGGCGTGTATCTGGATTATTCTCCCTACTTCGAGAAGGGCATGACCCCCAACCTGAAGTACCTGCATGAGACCTATCCCGAAATCGGCCGTGATGCCAAGCAGGATTCCGGCGCCATGATCTGCTGGTACATGCTGGACTACGTGCCCTCCAGCCCCTGGTCCGGACTGTGGGTCCGTCAGGATCTGCTGGAAAAGGCCGGCCTGGAGCCCCCGAAGACCATTGAGGACTGGGACAAGATGCTCCATGTCTTCAAGGAGCAGTTCGGCACCCTGCTGGGATGCAACATCCCCCAGTGGTACGGCGTGGCAACCAACTATCAGTTTGCCGCCTCCTATGACGCCGCCTATGAATGGATCGCCAAGGACGGCACCACCGTCGCCTATGGCCCCATCGAGCCCGGCTACAAGGATTTCCTGGCCCTGCTGCACAAGTGGTATGAGGAAGGCATCCTGGATCCCGACTTCGCCACCATCACCGATGCCGACTATCAGGCCAAGATGGCTGACGGCACCTACGGTGCCTTCGGTTCCGCCTACGGCGAAATCGGCCAGGCCAAGGTAACCGGCACCAACAAGAATCCCGAATACAAGCTGCTGGCTGTCAGCATGCCCGAGTCCTATGAAGGACAGACCACGCATCTGCGCCAGACCGACTTCATCGTCCGCACCGACTATGACGTGCTCACCACCCGCGCGGAAGACGAGGGCATCGGTGAAACCGTCGTGCGCTGGAAGGATTTCTGGTACAGCCAGTTCGGCGGCGACCTGTGCTCCTATGGTCCCGAGAACGTCAGCTACAAGTGGGTTGACGCCGGCGACGGCAAGGAGAAGCTGGAATGGATCTATGAAGAAACCGGCATCATCAGCCGCGGCGATGATATGGACTTCTGGACCGTGTATCCGCGCTTCAAGCTCCACAACTGGGGCTACCTCCGCGACTCCACCGCCTATGAGATGCAGCCCGAAGTGTGGCAGTGCATCGATGAGTGGGGCAAGGATGGCCATGACTGGTTCATGCCTCTGATCACCCCCACCGCGGAAGAAGCTGCTGATCTCGCCCGCATCATGACGGACATCAACACCTACCGCACCGAAATGACCTACAAGTTCATTACCGGTCAGGAATCCCTGGACAACTTCGACGCCTTCGTGGACCAGATCAAGAGTCAGGACATCGAGGAAGCCATCGAAATCCAGCAGGCCGCTCTTGACAGATACAATGCTCGTTAATCATGAGTGAAGATGCCGGGCGGGGATTGGCCTCGCCCGGCACTTTCATCCCCTCAGGCGCGGCAGCCATGCCCACGGCACCGGTTCGGCGCCGCGGGCATGACTGCCGGCGGAAGAAATTCTACACAGGAGATGATGCCTTATGACAGCTGCGAAGACGACCCGGTCTTCCCCGGCGGGATCGGACTGGAAGCGGATTGCCATCATCGTGCTCTGCGCCATGACGCTTCTGACGCTGATCTTTCTGCCTCAGCTGAACGCGGTCAACCGGAAGACCGATGAAGCCCTCACCCTCAGCGGCCTGGATTTTCTCAGGGGAAATACCCCGGGCAAATCGGAAGGCTCCATGCATCCCATGATCATCGGCGCCATCATCTTCGGCCTGATGGGCCTGCTGGTGGCCCTGTTCAGGCCGGACAAGTTCCTGTATTCCATCGTCAGCGCCATTTTCCTCATTGTGTCGGTTTTCATGTTCCGCTTTGACGTCACCTATCAGGCCAAGGGTGAGTTCGGCCTGGACGCGAATTCCCTGGCGTTCACCGTGGGCTGGATGATTGCCATGGGTCTGTCGGTGGTGAACCTGATCGTCGTGATCTGGCGCAAACGGCAGAGAACCATGGTGCTGCGCAGGGAGAATCTCGCGGCCACCTATGCCCGGGCGGATATCAAGTCCACCTACAGGGTTCCCACCACCTGGGAGATCATCAAGAAGGACTTCGCCAAGCACTGGCCCATCTATCTCCTCATCCTGCCCACCATCATCTTCTATGTCATCTGGTGCTACGGCCCCATGTACGGCATCCTGATCTCCTTCAACAACTACAAGGCCAAGGGCGGCATCACCGGAAGCGAATGGGTGGGACTTCAGTGGTTCCGTGACTTCTTCCGTTCCGCCTACGCCTACCGCACCATCCGCAATACCCTGCTCATCAGTTTCTGGAATCTGGTGGTCGGCTTCCCGGCCCCCATCATTCTGGCCCTTCTGCTCAATGAAATGCGCTCCATCAAGTACAAGCGCGTGGTGCAGACCATAACCTACATGCCCTACTTCATTTCCCTGGTGGTCATGTGCGGTATTCTCACGGACTTCTGTTCCACCACGGGCCTGTTCGCGGAGATCCAGAAACTCTTTGGCGTGCAAAGCCCGGTCAACCTTCTGGGAGACGCCAAGTATTTCCGCACCGTCTATGTGGGCTCGGAACTCTGGCAGAGGCTTGGCTGGGACTCCATCATATTCCTCTCCGCCCTGGCGGGCATTGATCAGGAACAGTATGAAGCAGCGACCATTGACGGCGCCGGCAAGTTCAAGCAGGTGCTTCACGTGACGCTGCCCGGTCTTCTGCCCACCATCTCCATCCTGCTGATCCTCCGCATCGGCTCCCTGATGGGCGTGGGCTATGAGAAGATCATCCTTCTCTATAACGGCCTGACCTATGAGACGGCGGACGTTGTGTCCACCTATGTGTACCGCAAGGGTATCGTGGATGCTAATTTCTCCTTCTCCACCGCCGTGAACCTGTTCAACTCCGTCATCAACTTCATGCTGGTGATTTTCGCCAACAGGATGAGCGCTGTGCTCACCGAGAACAGCCTGTGGTAAAGGGGGAAGAGACATTGAATACAGTTGTCAGGAAGAAAAAACACAGGCCGAAGAGCCGGAAACTCATGACCCGGGGAGAAAAGGCCTTCGAGATCTTCAATTATGTGTTCATGGCCATCCTGTGCGTGATCTGTCTGTACCCCCTGTGGTACGTGCTGGTCTGCTCCGTCAGTGATCCCATTGAGCTCTATGCCCAGCGCGGGATCATGGCCTGGCCTCTGGGCACCTGGTCTGTCCGGGGCTACAGGCTGGTCATGGAGAACCCCAATATTCCCATCGGCTTCCGCAATACCCTGATTTACATGGTCATCGGCACGCTGGTGAACATGTTCCTCACCACCACCGCGGCCTATGGCCTGAGCCGGAAGAACTGCTACTGGAACGGCTTCATCATGAAGTTCATCGCCTTCACCATGTATTTCCAGGGCGGTCTGATTCCCTTCTATCTGCAGGTGAAGAGCTTTAACCTTCTGGACACCTATTCCGGCATTATCCTGCCGGTGGCGGTGAATACATGGAACCTGGTGGTGATGCGCACCTCCTTTGCCGCCATTCCGGACAGCCTGGAGGAATCCGCGCGTCTGGACGGCGCCAATGACTGGACCATTCTCTGGCGCATCTTCTTCCCGCTGGCCCAGGCCACCGTGGCCGTAATTTCCCTGTTCTATGCGGTCACCTGGTGGAACAACTGGTTCAACCCGTCCATTTTCCTCTCCAGCAAGAGCAAGTATCCCCTGCAGCTGGTGCTGAGGGAAATCCTGCTGAAGAATGACACCTCTGCCATGACGCAGGTGGGATCGGTGGGGCAGAGCCAGCAGGAGCAGTTCCGCATGCTGGTGAAGTACTGCACCATCATCGTGGCCACGGTGCCCATCCTGGTGGTTTATCCCTTCCTGCAGCGCTACTTCGTCAAGGGCGTGATGATCGGTTCCATCAAGGGATAAAAATGCGCGTGAAAGAGCATGTCACGGTACATGCTCTTTTTCGGATGACTGAAAGGAGACTGAACGATGCAGAAACAGAGTCTGAATCTGGACTGGGGTTTCCGGGACCGGGAACTGTTCTTTCTGGACCCCGCCAGTTTTGCGGAGCTGCCCCGGGTGAACCTGCCCCATGATTTCATTGTGGACACACAGCGGAAAAGGGATGCTCTGGGCGGCGCCCCCAACGGGTATTTCGGGGACGGACAGGGCGTGTACGAGAAGGAACTGGAGATTCCGGAGGCATGGGCGGACAAGCGCCTTGTTCTGGATCTGGACGGTGCCTACATGAACACGGAGGTGATTCTCAACGGAGAAGTCATCGCCCTGCATCCCTATGGCTATACCCCCTTCCTGGTGGATCTGACGCCCCATGCAAGGGTGGGGAAGAATTCACTGAAGATCAAGGTCCAGAGCCGCCAGCCCTCCACACGGTGGTATTCGGGCGGCGGACTGTACCGGGGCGTGAGCCTGTGGACGGGGGAGAAGACGGGGATTCTGCCCTGGGACCTGTTCGTTCAGACTCCGGAGGTAACCCCTGAGCGGGCTGTGGTGAAGGCGGAAATTTCCGTGTCCACCCTGGAGCGGGTGAAGACCGGGGCAGCCCTTCGGGTAATGATTGTGGACGAAGAGGGAACGACGGTGGCGGAAGGCTCCACGGAAACCCTTGTTTGTCCTGGCGAGAAAACCCGGGCGGTCGTGTCCCTGGAAGTGACAAATCCCCGTCTCTGGTCTCCGGACAGTCCCTCCCTCTATACCCTGAAGGCGGTGTGCTCCGCTCCCGGGCAGGGGGATGAAACGTCAGAGGTCACCTTCGGCATCCGGAAGTATGAGGTGGATGCCGTGCGCGGACTGCGCCTCAACGGCCGGCCCCTGAAGCTGAAGGGCGGCTGCATTCATCATGATCACGCTTTCCTGGGCAGCGCTGCCTATCCCCGGGCGGAAGAGCGGAAAATCCAGATCCTGAAGGCGGCGGGATACAATGCGGTGCGCATCAGCCATTATCCGCCGAGCCTGGCGATGCTGGAAACCTGCGACCGGCAGGGCATGATCCTTCTGGATGAAGCCTTTGACTGCTGGCGCACGGGCAAGGTGCCCATGGACTATCATTTGTACTTTGAGGACTGGTGGGAGCGGGATGTGGAGTACATGGTCATGCGTGACCGGAACCATCCCTGCGTGTTCAGCTATTCCATCGGCAATGAGATCGCGGAGCGCGATGGGTCCGGCGACGGTTACGTATGGGCCCGGAGGATTGCCGATAAAATCCGGTCCCTGGATCCCACGCACTTTATCACCTCCGCCATCAACGGCGTCTTTGACATGGAGGCCTTTGAGAAGGCTGTGAAGGAGGCCGGGGGACTGGACAAGGTGAACTTCCAGAACCTGGATCAGAGCGCGAAGACCATGGACCTGTGGGGAAAGAAGACGGCGGGCTTTGCTGCGGCTCTGGATATTGTGGGTTACAATTACCAGTATCAGCGCTACGCCGCCGACCGGGAGACCTTCCCGGGCCGGGTGATCATGGGTACCGAGACGCATCCCTTCAATACGTATGATTACTGGAAAGCCACCATGGACAACAGTCATGTCATCGGGGACTTCATCTGGACTGCCTTTGACAATCTGGGCGAGGCCGGCGTGGGCCGCGTGGTGTGGGAGAGCACCGGGGAAACCCATGGGTTCATGGGCGAATATCCCTGGAGAAGCTGCTTCCAGGGGGACATGGACCTGTGCGGATACAGAACGGGTCAGAGCTATTACCGGGAGATCATGTGGGAAGCCTTTGAAGGCGGCAGCCGGAAAATGGCCCTGTTTACCACCCATCCCCGGCATCACGGGGACACATACTGGGGCACGGGCTGGCACTGGAAGGACGTCATGGACAGCTGGACCTATGAGGATGAATGGCAGGGCAAACCTGTCACCACCTATGCCTACGCGGACGCGGAGGAAGTGGAATTCATTCTTAACGGCGTATCCCTGGGCAGGGCGAAGGTGGAAAAACTGGAGGCAGTGATGGAGATTCCCTATGAGAAGGGAACGCTGGAGGCCATTGCCTACAGAAAGGGAGAACGGATCAGCAGCTGCACTCTGAAAACCGCCGGGGAAGCCTGCCAGATTCTGGCCAGCGCGGACCGGCCGGAAATCCGTGGAGATGCCCAGGATCTTTCCTATATCGCCATTACCCTGGCAGACCGGGCTGGTGCGAGGGTGCCTCCGGAGACCCGTCAGATCCGGGTGGAGGTCAGCGGCGCCGGGCATCTGGCGGGCATGGGCAGCGGCAATCCCTGTACAGAGGAAAATTACACGGACGCCTGCAGGGCCTATGAAGGCCGTGCCATGGCAGCCGTGATTGCCGATGCGCCCGGGGATGTTCTGGTGACCATTCATGCCCAGGGTCTTCCGGACACAACGGTGACGGTGAAGGGCCTGTAAGGGAAAAGAAAAGAGCTCAGAGTACGCTTTCTCTGAGCTCTTTTCCTTATTCAAATCCCTTGTCCGCCCGGCAGCAAAGGTGCATGAGGCTTTCCGTAATGCCCGGGGCATGATCCGGATTCCGAAGAAACATCCGCATCTCTTCCATGGAGGGGGCAAAATGGTGAAAACGCTGAACTGCGCGGTTATCCCCCTGACGCAGGGCACCTGTGACCAGGCAGACTCCGGCATCCGGATGAAATCCACGGTCCAGACGCAGAAAGCAGCGGAGATGGGAGCCTGGCAGGTCAAACCACTCGCTCGTTTCCACATCCTTTTCCGCCAGTCTGTCCGAAACCTGAAAAACGAGTTCCCTGGAGATGCATGCTGTCATAGAATCCTCCTTCACACTGTGACTCGGTCTGCTGTAATGATTGGCCATGAATCTCTGATTTCCTGCGAAGCGAATCTGAACTTTCGGTGAAAACTGCGGACAACCGCGTAAAGGAAGCGGGTTGCCCCGTTCGAAAACGCGGCACAGGGCTGCACGGGTTTCATGGACGGAAAGGCCGTCAATTCCCGATGGAGAGCAGCTGAATTTAGGGCGGTAACGGATCGGGAGGAACAGACATGATGGCGAACCATCACAGACTTCTCCGGTTTCCGGAGATCCTGACATCCGCTGACTGTGGCATTCCGGATTCGAAAGGACGCAGGCCCTGCATTTCCGGGGATCCGTGGGGGACGGGAATGGAGAGACCTGCGCGGATATCACGCTCCGCATGACTGGCACGTTCTGTTCCGGGCCCCGGAGAAAAGGGGAGGAAGCGCATGACTTCTCCTGCCGGATTGCAGTTTCAAGAAGTGGATGATACAATGCCCGTGCCGTCTTCCTCCCTATTCAGGACTGTGCATATCCATGATGATGAATGGGAGAAGGTTTTCCGGGATACGCTGAATGCAGGGAAGAAAGATTGCCGCGGAAGACGGGGAAGCCTCCGCGTGAGGGCCATGGAGGATGTGACTTTTGTTTGCATCCGGAAAGGAAAAGGATGATGGCAGAATTGCTGAAACTCATCAAGGGAAGAAAGAGTGTCCGTACCTTTGACGGAAAGCCTCTCAGCGCAGAGGACAGGGCAAGTCTTGAGCGGTATATCCATTCCATCAGGAATCCGTTTGATATTCCGGTTCGCTTTGTGCTGCTGGATGCGAAGGAGCACGGGCTGTCCAGTCCTGTTCTGACGGGAGAAACACTGTATGTCGCCGGAAAGGTGGACAGTGTTCCCTGTGCGGACGCCGCCTTTGGATATTCATTTGAAAAGCTGGTGCTGTACGCGTGGTCCCTTGGAATCGGCACAACCTGGATTGGCGGCACGATGAAGCGGGAAAGGTTTGAACAGGCGGCAGAGCTTTCGGAAGGAGAAAGGATGCCCTGCGTCAGTCCGCTGGGATATCCGGCGAAGAATCGATCCATACGGGAGAACCTGATGCGCAGGGGCGTCGGCGCCGATTCTCGTCTGAACGCGGACCAGCTGTTCTTTGGCGGCGCGTGGGAGAAGGCTCTGCCTCCTGAAATCCAGGCAGCCAATGCCGACCTGATCGAAATGGTGCGCTGGGCGCCTTCTGCGGTCAACAAGCAGCCCTGGCGGATCATTCTGACAGAAAAAGGCTGGCACTTTTATGAAAAGCGGGATAAGGGCTTTATCAGTGAGAAGACGGGGGACCTGCAGAAGATCGATGTGGGGATTGCTCTGTGCCATTTTGTCATGGGGCTTGAGGAAAAGGGGATCCGGCCCGTCATCCGCGCAGAGAACCCGGGAATTGACGTTCCAGATGAGGTTGAATACATCGCCACGGTCAATCCATAAGACAGCGGTCAGGAACTGTACGGCTTTGAAGGAGGAAACGGAAGATGATCAGGATCTACGGAATGCCCACCTGTCCCTACTGCGATTATATCTTTGAACAGGTCAGGGGACGGGAAGACGAATTTGAGTACATCAACATTGGAGAGCACATCCGGAATCTGAGCGCCTTTATGAGGCTCAGAGACACAAATCCTGTCTTTGACCACCTGAAGGAAATCGGGGATGTGGGCGTCCCGGCCTTTGTGTTTGAGGATGGAAGGGTATCCACGGACCCGGCGGACGCGGGACTGGTTGAGTACGGTTCCGCGAATGCCTGCTCTGTTGAAGACCACAGGAATGGGAGAAAAGGCTGCTGAATCGTTCACGATCCGGAGATGCAGAGAATCCACGCAGACAGCAAGGAGGAATCACAGATGAAGGCGCTCGTCGCTTTCTTTTCCGCCAGCGGCGTCACTGCCGCTCTTTCCCGCCGTCTGGCGGAAGCCATCCACGCCCCTCTGTATGAGATCAGGCCTGCCGTGCCCTATACACAGGCTGATCTGGACTGGAGAGACAAGCAGTCCAGGTCCACGATCGAGATGAGTGACAGGAACTGCCGTCCGGCACTTGCGGATCTCAGTGCGCCTGTCGGGGACGCGGAGATCATTTTCGTGGGCTACCCCGTGTGGTGGTACCGGGAGCCGTCCATCATTGACAGTTTCCTGGAGGCGTACGATTTCACAGGGAAGAAGATCGTGCTCTTCGCCACCTCCGGCAGCAGTGATATCGGAGAAGAGGCGACTCAAAGGGCTGCGGAAATCACAAAAGCTGAAATCCTGCCCGGAAAACGGTTCTCCGCCGGCGCCTCTGCGGATGAACTGAAGGCATGGGCAGAAAAGCTCTGAGACAATCAGGGGTTTTACTGGGTCAGGATCCAAAGACCGGGGACTGCGAGGAAGGCCGTACTGCGTCGGACTTCATCCGGGCCTCCCTGAATCCTGACAGGAGACGGAAGGATATGCAAGAAAAGGGGACACCCGCCGGGTCAGGCGGATGTCCCCCTTTTCTGATATCTGCGTTATGAATCCGGGTGATGTCCGTAGATCCTTCCGCCCTCGTAGATCACGACGGGCGCCTCTCCCAGCTCTTCTTCCTTCACCTGGGTCCATTCGGTGCCATCAAAGACGCAGTACTGAGGCTGCGGCGTTTCATCCGGATCATCATCTATCTGAGGAATCGCCGTATACTTCAATGTGACGGTGTAGGAGCCTGCCTCCAGGACGGCGGCGGCCCAGGTGGCATCCTCCACAGGCCAGGTGGTCAGCTGTTTTTCGCTGTCCGTCCGCTGAAAAGTGAGGAGGATATCCCAGGACTCCCAGGAATGCAGGAAAGGAATGTCCAGGATGACCAGAGCCTGGTGGTCCGGCACGATCCGTGGCAGGGAGGGATCCGAAAGGCGCAGGCGATGAACGGCTTCCTTCAGGAGCGGAGCGTAATCCTTCAGTCCTGCGATCTCAGCGCACCAGGGAAGTTTTGCGGCGGTTTCCGCGAAGTCCGTTGCCGGCGTCAGGGTCATATCAAAGATGAACCAGAGATCGAAAAGCTGATCGAAGCTCATTCCCTGCTCCAGGAGCAGCAGCTGGAGGACACTGATGATGGTGGAATTGTAATGTACGCCTCCCATATCATTTTCCGAAGTTACCTCCCGGGTTGGGGGTCTGTAGTATTCGTCCCATCGGAACAGGGGCCATTCGTTGGCGTGCGCCTGGTAAAAAAGTGGAATCCATTCGTCCTGCTCAATGGTTGTGTTCTGGATGGCAGAGGAGACCGTGCTGCCCATCAGGTCGCTCAGGGCTTCATTGAGGGCCCCGGTTTCGTTCATGTACCTGCCTATATGGTGTGTCGACGAGACAGCGTGCATGAACTCGTGGGCGATGGTGGACAGACTCCGGCCGGCTTCGTCATCAAAGCCGAACTGGAAAAGGATAAAGTTCTGGAACAAGCCGTTGAAACTGGCATTCCCGTTGGTGCTTCCGGTCTGGTCAAAAACCAGGAGGCAGGGGGTTCCGAGACCGTCGCCGCTCTCCCATCCCCTTGCTTTGAAAAAGCCCCATGTCCTCTGGAACAGGGTGAAGGTCATCAGGGCACTGTCTGCGTGATCGTCATCCATGGAGACAGGCTGAAGAATGGACGGATCCAGTTCATCCTGAAGTGCGTCAGGGTCCATGAAGACGCAGAAGATCTGACGCTCGCTGTCGATCAGGCAGATCTTTCCCGTGTCCGGATTCACTTCCAGATCTGCCGGAAAAGTTGATGTGCTGTAAGGCAGGACAATATCCACATCCCGGGTAATCCTGTTCCAGTGGGGGAAGGAGAGCGAAGCCGCGGCGCTCGTCTCTTCCATAACCATGGGATTCTCCTCTGCGGGGGAATAACAGGTGCCCAGCACCCGCCCTTCCCGGTTCGTGATGATCTTGATGACGCCGTTTTCACTCTTTACACCGTCAGCACTGAGGAGAAAGGTATGGCAGAGTATACCGGCATGAACTGTGGTCCGCTTGAATACGGGCTCCACATTCCCGACACTTCCACGGTCCCGAAGAATCGTCCGGACCACCTCCATGGCATGCTGTTCATTCAGCACGGGAGAATCCCGGAAATCCCCGGTCTCGAAGGTAACCTGGGCATCCTTTCCCATGTGGACCACAGCCCCCTCCGGTGCAAGGCTGGAGACATAGTCAGGAGCGGAGGCAAGCGTGAGTCCATGAAAGGGAAAGGTCAGCATGGTCTCCGGGTCCTTTTGAATGCCGGATTCGGAAAAGGCCGTGGACGCGTTCAGCACACAGAGGAGAATCAGGAAAATCAGAACGCGGGAAAACAGGGTGTGCTTCATCATTATCCTCCTCGGGAATTCATGCGGTGTGCAATCTTATAGGGAAGCGTACATGGAGGCCATGAGCTTCGGAATGAAACGGTAATGATCTCCGGGAAGGTTTGTGGTGAGATAGACGCAGGTCAGGTCTTCCTTCGGATCCACGCAGAACCAGTTTCCGAAAGCGCCGTCCCATCCCCATTCTCCCACGGATCCGTTGATGCCGGCGACTTCCGGATTCGTCATGACCCGGACACCCAGCCCGTAACCATAACCACGCTGGGTATCCCAGTCGTGGCTTGCCTGCTGCTGAGGTGTCAGATGATCTCTGGAGATGAGGTCAATGGTCTTCCGTCCCAGAATCCGTTCACCGTTCAGGGTTCCGCCGTGAAGCAGCATCTGGGCGAAGCGGGAATAGTCCCGCACCGTGGAGAAAAGGCCGCCGCCGCCACCCTCAAAGGGCTGCTTTTCGGAAGGATACACCCGGTCGGCCCGTTTCATGTCCTCGTGGATATGATAGAGAATCGCTGTACGGTCCTGCTTCTCCTCAGGCACAAAGAAACCGGTATCCTCCATGCCCAGGGGCGCGAAGATTGTTTCCTTCAGGTAGTCTCCCAGTGTCCTGCCGGACAGCACCTCAATCACGGCCCCCAGGATGTCAATGGAGAAGCCGTACATCCACTTTTCACCAGGTTCAAAGGCCAGAGGCAGGGTACCCACAAAGTTACAGAACTCCAGGGTGGAAAGGCCGTCCTTTCCGGCTTTTTTCATCTCTTCCTGGCGGTCCCTGCGGATCCTGGCGGCGGCGGTTTCATCCCCGGGGTAGGGCACGCCGCTGGTCATGGTGAAGAGCTGACGCATGGTTACTTCACCACGGGCCTTTACGAGCTCCACGCTTCCGTCCCTGCCTTCCACGGCGACGGCGGGATTCCTGAAACCAGGAAGGTACTCACTGACGGGATCCCACATTTTGAACAGACCCTGCTCATAGAGTCGCATGATGCCCGCCACCGTGATGACCTTGGACATGGAGGCAATGGGAAAAATGGTGCGCTCCGTGACGGGCTTTCCCTTTTCCAGGTCTGCAAACCCGAAAGACCCCTCAAACAGAACTTCATCGTGCTGAATGATTCTCGCGGAACAGCCGGCAATCTGACGTGAAGCAACAAAACGCTGGAGTGTATCGTGGACAAGCCGCATGATCAATCATCCTTTCTTTCTTTGACAGATCCTCTTTCCGGTAGGAATTCCATCTGACACAGCGGTTTCCTGCAGACACAGGAAAAATTCGCATGGGGCGGTATGCACTTTCTTTGGAATTCATTGCGCAGGGAAGATTGAAACACCTTTGACAGGAATGAAAAATATGAAACTCAAATCTGATCCGGAAGCGGAGAAAACGAGTTGCCTGCGATATTCAAACGGAGGAAACACAAGAAACGCTGGTATATACTGGCTACTAGAAACATGAAGTATGACAATTTATAGGACAGAATGCAAAATTTCACAACGCGAGTTTCATATTGACAGGAAGAACGCCTCCGCTTAAACTAATGCCAGAACCATTTGAACTTCATGATTCAAATGAAGATGCGTCATGCGTGAAGCTGGCACCCGTGCCTGCCACGCGGTTTTCGGTGGAGCGGATGGCGGATTCCGGAATGGGGCGTGAAGCGATGGAAAGAGAAGGAGGTACACAGATGGATTCAAGATATGGCTTCAACCCTTCGGGGTACAGAGACCCCACGGCAACCAAGGCTCTGGAGCGGGTGGAGAGGAGGACCATATACCGTTCCGGGTCCCGATGGGTGAGAATTCAGTTTCCGGATATGCCATCCGGCAGAGACAGATCCCGCAGGGGTGGAAAGGAAGGCGGCCATGCGGCGACGAATTCAGCGAATTGAAGAACTGAAGGACAGAGAGAAGCGTCTGGAGGCGAGGATAGACATTCTCAAGCCTCTTCTGCAGAAAACCGCCTCCATCGCGGGGGGCGGAGGCGGGAATCATGCGGTGAACAGTCAGGAAATGTGGCTGACAGATCTGGCGGATCTTCAGACGGAACTGGAAAAATGCAGAGAGGATCTGAAACAGGAACAGATGATTCTGGGCAGAGAACTGGCGGACCTGGAGCCGGTTCAGATGAAAGTTCTGTATGCCCGGTATATCCGGGAAATCAGTATTCCACAGATTGCCCGTGAGCTCTACTTTTCAGAACGCTATATCCGCAAGGTATTGAAAATGACACTGGATACTCCGTTTTCCGGAAAGTACCCGCTCGTAACAACGAAATCAGGGAAAGGAATGGGAAGAACGGGACGCCTGGAGACGTAAGCATTGGAAGAAAGGAAGGGACAGGGAAAGGGAAAAGTGTGCTCAGAAGACGGGCCCGGCAAGTGGTGGACAATAGAACCTGTACGAAAGAACAGATGCGACGGTCAAGCCACTGGGCCGGGTCCCGTCCTGCGAAGATAAAGGAAAAGGGTCTTCACCCATGATCCGGATTTCCGTGTCCGGGAGGATGCCATTCCACACGACCATATCCTGGAGCTGATCGATTCCGTCTCCATTGAACAGTCCCGAAAGCGGCAGCTGCCTTGGAATGTTTCCGTAAAATACCAGGACCGGCTCCGGAACTTTCTGAAGCGGATGGAATGAAGAGTGGTTGAATCGGTTTATTCTTGTGGTTTTTATGATACAATGCAGAAGACGTGCAGACAAAGTGAATGTGGCTGAAAATGCCTGATCAGGTAAAATCAGTTTCCGCGGCGGAAACAATCATGCAGCCGCTGGACGACAAGGTTAACAGGAACTCCAAAGACAGCGTTTTCTGCGAACTTTTCAGCCGACCAAAATATGTCCTGGAACTGTATCAGGTGCTTCATCCCGAGGATACCGGTGTTACAGCAGATGACCTGAAACTGGTCACCCTCAGCACCCTGATGCTGAGAGAACGCTATAATGATCTGGGTATCCTTGTACGGAATCGTCTGCTGGTTATGGTAGAAGCGCAGTCAACCTACACTGTGAATATCCTGACCCGGTTTCTGCTGTACCTTGCGGAGACATACAACCGGTACATCAACCGGATGAATCTGAATATTTATGGTACCAGGAGGGTTCTTGTCCCGATGCCGGAGCTGTATGTGATCTATCACGGCGATCGTGGTGACAGGCCGGATGAGATCCGTCTCTCGAAAGAGATCTTTGGGCTGACCAATCATGAGGATGCCTGCGTGGATGTAAAGGCTAAGATCATATATAATGGTAAGCAGGGCGATATCATCAATCAATATGTGACTTTTGCAAGAGTATTTGACACCCAGATTGCTCTCTTCGGATATACCCGGAGAGCCGTAGATGAGACAATTCGAATTTGTAAGGATCAGAACGTGCTCAGCAGGTTCCTGGCTGAAGAGGATGTGGCAACAATCATGTTTACGATGGCTGATGTGGAAAAAGCAAGAGAATTCTGGAAAGAAGACCTTCTGGAAGAAGGACGTGCAGAAGGACGTGCAGAAGGACGTGCAGAAGGACGTGCTGAGGAACATGCGGAGGTACTCATCTCTTCCATCCGCAGTCTGATGAAAACAATGTCCCTGAATCCCAACCAGGCGATGGACGCTCTTCAGATTCCTGCCGAGGAGCGCGCCGCCTATGCCAGCATGCCGTAAACGAAACGTCCCCCCCTGCGCCACACAGAATCTGCCGGAATGCACTTCTGTGGGTTCACACGGAAATCTGAAAATGGGACAAACTGGAAATGGCAAGACCAGAACGAGCTCGGCAGGTTCCTGGATGAGGAGGCGGCGAAAACCATGTTCACGAAGGCTGATGAGGATAAAGCAAGAGAATTCTGGAAAGAAGAGCTTCTGGAAGAAGGACGTGCTGAAGGACGTGCTGAAGGACGTGCTGAAGTACGTGCCGAAGTTCTCGTCTCATTCATCCGCAGTCTGATGAAAACAATGTCCCTGAATCCCGGCCAGGCAATGGACGCTCTTCAGATTCCTGCTGAAGAGCGCGCCGTCTACGCCAGCATGCTGTAATCAGAGCGTTCCTCCTGCGCCACACAGAATCTTTCGGAATGCAATCATCTGTTGCGAACGGAAACCACAGAAGAAACAATTCGTAGTTGTCAGGAAAAGAGCATGTTCAGCGGGTGCCGGGATGAGGAGGAAAAAAGGTCACAACAGCCGGCGAGAAAGCAGCCAGAGAATTCCGGAAAAAGAAATCTCCCGTCTGAGACGGGGGAACAGGTGAGGCTGCAGCCTTTTGCAGAATCCTGAAGGAAAACCCTCCCGGGATACACCGTAAGCTGGTACGCAGGAGGTTTCTGACAGCAGTATGCCATGCACAGCGGATTTGCACGTACCCTGTCGTTTTATTCCGCATGGTGCGGACAGGAGAGCGTGCAAAGCTCTGCAGGATGAAGGACTTGAGCCAGATCGAAGGGAATGTTTTGCCGGGAATATGGGAACAGCCTGCGGCGCTTTCAGGACTCTATTTCAGATCATGATGACAAGAGCGATCTCATGGCCTTTGGCAGACATGCGGAATTGTGATCGGGATATGCGGATCGACACTTTGATCCGGAAGAGGATTATGCAGCTGCGGGAGATGTCAATGAGGAAACTGTGCGGCAATCTGTCAAAGCGTGTGAGGAGAACGGCAGGCTGGAAGATGGGATAAAGAAAAGGACTGCAATAAGGTGCTT
Source organism: uncultured Eubacteriales bacterium (assembly GCA_902774025.1). Classification (GTDB taxonomy): domain Bacteria; phylum Bacillota; class Clostridia; order Christensenellales; family Aristaeellaceae; genus UBA2943. Next base: position 23,542 of record CACYGY010000015.1, on the reverse strand, counting down.
ATGGTGCAGGGGAGCTGTGAATCTGCCCTGACGGCACCTGTTTTGTACCGGGAGAGTCTGTCGGTTACCACAATTGAAATGAGGGCTGCCAACATGAAAAAGGTAGGAGACACAATCTCCTGCCTTTCATTATACCCTTCGGGCACGCCGGGATTCTCACATGCTCGCCTTCAGGATGGCCAGCATGTCTTCCTCCCGGAGCAGACGGGCGGAGCCTTTGGCACCCTTGACTCCGACGGCGCACTTGTGAGCCATGGTGATCAGGTCTTCTTCCGTGGCATTTACACCCAGCTCCCTGAGATTGGTGGGCATATGGATCCGCCGGAAGAAGTCCTCCGTAGCCTCAATCCCCTTCAGGGCAATCTCTTCGTCGGTGCCCAGATCTTCCACACCCATCACCCGGAGGGCGTACTTTTTGAATCTGGGCAGACAGTTTTGATACACATACCTTGCCCAGCTGCCCCACAGGGCCGTCAGGCCGGCACCGTGAGCCACGTCATACAGTCCGCCCAGTTCGTGCTCCAGTTTGTGGGTCATCCAGTCGCCTCCGTCGTTTCCGCATCCCGTCAGGCCGTTGTGGGAAAGGCTACCGGCCCACATGATCTCGGCGCGGGCGTCATAGTTCCGGGGATCCCGGACAAGGATTTCCGCATTGGCCATCACGGTGCGGAGCAGACCTTCGGCGATGGAATCCGTGATTTCCATGTTCCCGCCGTTGGTGAAATACCGCTCCATGGTGTGCATCATGATGTCTGCGCATCCGCAGGCCGTCTGATAATCCGGCAGGGTCATGGTGAGCTCGGGGTTCATGATGGCGAACCGGGGACGGCCCAGGTCGCTGCTGTATCCCCGCTTGATCAGTCCCTCCTCCCGGGTGATCACGGAGGAATCACTCATTTCGCTCCCGGTGGCAGCGATGGTGAGAATCACACCCAGGGGAAGACAGGCGGTGGCTTTCCTGCGGTAATCATAGAAATCCCACACGTCCCCCTCGTTGGTGACGCCGTACCCGATGGCCTTGGCAGAGTCAATGCAGCTGCCGCCTCCCACAGCCAGGAGGAAGTCCACCTTTTCCCGCCGGCAGAGCTCAATCCCCTCCAGGACGAGGCCGAGACGGGGATTGGGCACCGCCCCGCCCAGGGATACATGGGGAATCCCCGCGGCGTTCAGGCAGTCTGTGACCTTCTGAAGCAGGCCGGAGCGCACCACGCTGCCTCCGCCGTAATGGATCAGCACCTTCGTGCCGCCCGCCTCCCGGATCAGATCAGCCACCTGGGACTCGGTGTTCCTGCCAAAGACTACTTTCGTGGGGGTGTAGTACCGGAAATCAAACATGCTGCCAAACACTCCTGATATGAATTTGCCCCACATTCTCGGTATCCCGGAGGCCAGGGGCATCCGCTGCCCGATGAAAGCGTCAGATCACTGCGGAGAGAGCGATGAGAGCGGCCCCCGCCAGAAGTGTCAGGACGTCAATTCCATGAAAGGGATAATGCCGGAATCCGGACCGGGCGGTCCGGAGATGAAAGCCCCGAACCTCCGCTGCCACGGCCGTGTGCTCCGTGTTGCGCACCGAGGAGATGAGCAGGGGGGCGCACAGGGGCAGCATCATGCCCAGCTTTTTCAGGCCCTTTGCCTTGTCAAAGGCTACCCCCCGGGCGGTCTGGGCCTCCATGATATCACTCATTTCCTCCAGGAACTGAGGGATGAAGCGGAGCGCCGTGGTGATGGTAAAGGCATACTTGTAGGGGATATGAGCTACCTGCACCATGGCGTTGGCCAGATCGGAGACCCGGGTGACCGCCAGCATGAGGGTCAGGGGCATGCACACCACGATGAGCCGAAGCACCACCGCAGCGGACGTATACAGCCCCTCATCGGTGATGATCCAGAATACGGGGGTGCCCTTCCGGGTGAGGAGGACCTGCAGGAGGAAGAGAAAGACCGCGATTTTCATCAGGCCTTTGAAAACCCCCAGGGTTCTGCGTGCGATCCCCGCACAGAACCCGATGAGCAGATTGACCAGAAGCAGGCCCAGGAGGACAAAGAGGTTCCCTGTGAGAAAGGCTGCCACACAGATGAGCAGGGTCAGCAGCAGTTTGGTCATGGGATTCAGACGGTGGATCAGGGATGTGCCCGGCACATACTGAAAGATTTCCCTCACGCGCTTCCGCCTCCTCTCCGGCTGAGAATTGCTTCGGCCATGGTTTCCGGTGTGTCGGCCTCCGCGATCCCCAGGCGTGTGCCCAGAGCAATCATCTGGGGCGGGAGAATGGAGGCACGCTCCATGAGCGCGGTATCCCGGAACAGTGTCCGGACATCCCCGTCTCCCAGGAGCTCTCCGCCGGCCATGACCAGGGCGCGGCGGGCATAGTCCAGGACGACCTCCATATCATGACAGACCATGAGGATGGTGACCATTTTCTCCTCGTTCATCCGCCGGATCCTGTCCATGATATGACAGCATTCCAGGTAGTCAAGACCCGTGGTGGGCTCATCCAGGATCAGAACCTCCGGCTCCACCGCCAGAATGGAGGCAAGGGCCACCCGCTGGCGCTGCCCCCGGCTCAGGGAGAAGGGTTCCTCATCCCCGGTAAAGTGAAAATCCTCAAGGACGGCATCCACCCGCTGCTTCAGGGCCTCTTCCCCTTCCTCGCCCCTTACGGTCTGAAGGCCGAAGAGGATCTCTTCCCGCACCGTGTTCCTGCAGATCTGCCGGTCCGGGTTCTGAAAGAGGAAACCCACCTGCCGGGCCCGCTGGCTCACAGGGGTTTCCCGGGTGTCCGCCCCGTTGACCGTCACTTTCCCGGAGGTGGGACGGATCAGGCCGTCAATGAGCTTCATCGTCGTGGTCTTTCCGGCGCCGTTGGCCCCGAGAATGGCCACGAACTCGCCTTTGCGGATATGAAAGGACAGGTCCCGGACCGTGGGTCCCAGGTTCGCGTAGGAAAAACTGACGTTTTCAAGTCGGATCATGCCATCAGCTCCCTTGCCTGTTTTTCGGCTTCCTCCAGGTTCACGCATACGGGAAGCGGTTTTCCCAGACGGTCCGACAGGTGCCGGCTCAGCCGGGTGACCCGGGGACAGTTGACCCCCAGGTCCAGAAGCTCCTCCGCGTGGGTGAGCACCTCCCGGGTCTGCCCCTGGTAGGCCAGGGCGCCGTCCTTCATCACGGCCAGACTGTCGGCGAACTCGCACAGCAGCATGATCTTCTGCTCCACCACAATGACGGTGGTTCCAAAGTCCCGCTGAAGGCTTTTCAGGAGGGAGAAGATCTGACGGCTGCTCACGGGATCCAGTTCCCCCGTGGGTTCATCCAGCACCAGGACCCTGGGGCGGAGGGCGATCACCGAGGCGATGGCCACTTTCTGCCGCTGTCCGCCGGAAAGGGAAGAGATCGCACGTTCCCGCAGTTCCGGTATGCCCACGCGATCAAGGGCGAAGTCCAGTCTTTCCGGAATTTCCGCATGGGGCACGCCAAAGTTTTCCAGACCGTAAAGGAGTTCGTCCTCCACCATGGTGGAAATGATCTGGCTGTCCACGTCCTGGAAGACCATGCCCACACACCTGGAAAGGTCCGTGAGGGGCGTGTCCACGGTATCCATATCATGCACCTTCACACTGCCGTAAAAGTCGCCCCGGTAGGCGTGGGGGACAATGCCGCTCACCGCCCGGGCCAGTGTGGTTTTTCCGGCGCCCGCCGGCCCGATGACGCCCAGAAAGCCGCCATCGGGCACGGTGAGGCAGATGTCCTTCAGCGCCGGGACGTTCCCGCCCTGATAGGTAAAGGACAGAGATTCAAAGCTGATCATGGAGAACCTCCGGATGTTTTATCTGTGCAGCACTTTCTGCAGGGGGATACAGAGCAGCTGGACCAGGACGCTTCCGATGGCCGCGGTGCCCAGAACGATGGGAATGTAGGCCACAAGACCGCTGGACTCCATGTGCATGAAGATGAACAGGCATACGGTGAAGCTGGCGCCGGAAACAACGGTGGAGACAAAGGTGGACACCAGGGGGGTCAGGTTCACTTTCTTAATGTTCACAGGTACACGGACCATGAGGCACATGGTGACGGCGCCGAGGAATTCGGAAATGAGATTCAGATAGGGCGTGCCAGGGAGAAACTGGTTGATGGCCCCGGCCAGAAGGCCGATGACGGCTCCGCCCAGGAGATTGGGTCGGATGAGGAGAATGGCCAGACAATAGGCAGCGATGATAAAGTTGGGTTTCATGCCGAAGAAGTTCACAACACTGCCTACAAACAGCTTGAGAACGGAACCGGCGGCCAGCAGTACGGCCACGAGAATCAGGTCCTGAATGGAAAAACCTTTGGTGTTCTGAACTGCGACGACTCTCTTTTCTGCCATGGGGATCCTTCCTTTCTTTCTTTTCACGGTCGTGGGGGAAAACAGTGACGTTGGCAGCCGGATGCCGACCCGGCCTGCGGAAAGAGGGAAGGGAATACGGAACAGAAAAGGCCCGCCCCATAAAGGACGAGCCTGAACAGCCCACGATACCACCTTCGTTGGATTCCGGAGAATCCCACTCTCACGAGAGTGCCAACACACTCTCTGCCCTTAACGCGAGCACACGGTCCGGATACTCTGGAACGATTCCCTTTCCCCTTTCCCTCAGCGATCCATTTGCCGGCGGACCTTCCGCGGGTTTTCAGCTGCCCCCGCTCTCTGTGGGTGCCCCTTCCGGTTTGATATTCGCTTCAAAGGTTTGCTGTATGCGTGCATACCTTAACATGCCATGCATAACCCTGTCAAGGACAGAAAATGTTCTTCATCTGTTTTTTGGTTCTGCCCGGTGCCTGTCCACAATCCGGTTGTAGATCGCCGGCAGACTCAGGGAGAACAGGATCAGGCCGAGAACAGCCAGGATGGGATACAGGACGCCTTCGGGCCGGAACAGGAGGGGCAGGGCCAGCATCTCAAGGAAAAGGCCATAGCAGAGCCAGAGCCGGCTCAGGGCACGGTTGTAGGCTTTCACGTCCCTGACGGGGGGTGGTTTCAGACCGGAGAAGAAGCCGGCAGGAAAGGCGGATGTGCGGACACGGATACTCAGAAAGATGAACGCCAGAGCGAGGATGCTCCAGATGACAAACCCGAAGATCATTCGGACACCTCCAGATGGAAAAGGTCCACGAGGAAACGGGCGACGCCGTCCTCGTCGTTGGAGAGGGCCAGGGCAGAGGCCGCATCCCGGACGGGTTTCAGGGCGTTGGATACAGCCACGCCCAGGCCGCACCCGCGTATGGACTCCAGATCATCCTGGTCATCCCCGAAATAGACAGCCTGAGCGGGGGAAAGGCCGAAGGCGGAGAGCATGTCCTGAACGCCCCTCCACTTGGTGGCCTTCCGGTCCATGACCTGGAGGAGGGTTCCCTCCGCCGTGGTTGTGTAAACGTCTTCCGGGAGGGGGAGGGGAATGTCCGGGGGCGGACTTGCCAGAATCTTGTAGACATGCTCCGATTTCGTGCGGCCGCGCAGGTCAGGCTCCACCACGGGATCCCATTCCGGGATGGCACGGCTGGCATAGAATCCGCCGGCGCACTCCATGGAGAGGGTGCGGTCCGGGATTTCCATGAGGAGCTGAAGCGTGCGGTCAGCGCTTTCCGGAGACAGGGGATGTTCCAGGACTTTCCGGGGCAAAAGGGTCCTGGCTCCGTTGAGGGTGACACAGGCGTCAGGGCGGAGTGCTTCCAGATAGCTGCGGACAGACCGCTCCGGCCGGGCGGTGGCGGCCAGAATGCACAGACCCCGTTCCTTAAGGAAACGGAAGACGCTGAGGGTAAGAGGGGACAGGGTTTTGTCCGAGCGCAGAAGCGTCCGGTCAAAGTCCACAATTACAGCGCGTTCCTGCATGGATCGGCCCTCCTGAATGACGGAAATGAATCATGAAAATTATATCACTTTGCGGCGGGGGGCTGAAAGGTGGAAACATGGTTTTCCGGGCTTTTTTTGCCTGGGAGGATATGGTATGATCAACCGGCAGATGCCATGGAGGGCCAATTCAATAACACCCTGTGTTTCGCGGCGGAACCGGAGGACGGAATGCGGAAGTACTTGTTCCATGAGATTCCATGTCCGGAAGACGGGGATGCCACTCTCCGGAAACGGAACGGAAGACGAAGGTGAGACGCTTCGGGAAAGGGACCGGGAGCTCTGCGGGAAAGCAGAATCTGTTTCCGGAATCTTTTTCCGGAAGAAACGGAAGGACAGGGGGGCGGAAGAATGGCTGAACAGTTCCTGACATTGATGGCGGATCTGGATGAGGATACACAGTCTGTCATGTCCGCCTGGTACGGCCGAATGAAAAACGCGGGATTCACCGGCACGCAGACTCCGGGACTTCCCTATCACATCAGCCTTTCCACATTTCCCCCGGAGTGGGAGCGCAGGGCCGTGGAGAGGATGGAAATAGCTGCCGGCAACTTTCCGCCTCTGCAGGTACAGATCAGCCATATCGGGATTTTCGCTCCCGGAAAGGTCCTGTTCGGAGGGATCGAAAGAGGAGCGGAGCTGGAGAGACTTCACGACGCGTGTGAAATGAATCCGGCCCAGCGTCCCCTCTGGACGCCTCACGTTACGGTCCTGATCGACGAGCCGGCCGTGGTTCTGAGCGCACTGCCCCTGTTTCTGGAGTCTTTTCATCCCCTTTCCGCAAGGATCACCCGGCTGCATCTGTGCGCCTTCTGGCCCACACGGGAGATCGCCTCCGCGGAACTGGTGGGAGGAAAGGCGGGAGGCAGCGGAGAAAAGGAATTCCAGCCGGGGCAGAATCCGGCGATTGAATGAAAACAACTGAAAAAGGACAAAGGGAGGTTGTCTGTCATGACAGGCACATTCAGTCATGAGGAGACGGGCGTTTCCTCGCGGGGTCTTCTGGATTTTCTCTCCGCCTGGGAGGAGGTGGGAGACCGGGTCCAGTTCCACAGTCTGATCCTTCTGCACCACGGGAAAAGGGCTTTTACCATGAGCATTCCCCCCTATGACATGAGCAGGCCGCACAGCATGTTCTCCCTGAGCAAGTCCTTTACCAGCGCTGCGGCTGGGTTTGCCGTCAGCGAGGGCAGGCTTTCCTGGGACACGCCTGTGATTTCCGTGCTGAAGGAGGACGTGCCGGAGGGACGGGAGGAGGAACTGAAGGGGATTACCCTTGAAGCGCTGCTGTGCATGGGCTCGGGCCTTGCGCCGGAGTCGGACACGCCTTCCCCGGACCCGAAGATCACATGGGCCCGGCATGTGCTGAGCCATCCCGTCCTCTATCCGCCCATGACGCATTTCCACTACAATTCCTTTGGCACCTATCTGGTATCCTGCATGGTGCAGAAGGTCACGGGCCAGACGGTGCGGGATTATCTTGTGCCCCGGCTCTTTGAGCCTCTGGGCCTGGGAGCGCCTGAATGGGACATGAGCCCTGAGGGCATTTCCTGCGGCGGATTTGGACTGCATCTGAGCACGGAGGGCGTTGCGCGGTTCGGACAGCTCCTTCTGCAGAAGGGCATGTGGCAGGGCCGGCGGATTCTTCCGGAGGGCTGGGTGGAACTGGCAACCCGGAAGCATATTGCCAATGATCAGGGGAAAAGGGAAGAAGGGAATGAGTGGGCCCAGGGGTACGGATTCCAGTTCTGGAGATGCATGGACGGACGGTACCGGGGAGACGGTGCCATGGGGCAGGCCTGTTTTGTGGATGAAAAACGGGATGCTGTGCTGGCCGTGACCTGCGGGACGCCGGACATGGGCCTTGAGTTCAGACTGATCCGGGAACACCTGTTCCCCGCACTGGACGTGCAGGCCGGGACGGAGGCGGACCGCTCGGAGCTTGCCCTGCGTCTTGCCCGCTTTGGCTACGGCCTTCCCGAAAACGACGGGAGCGGACAAATGCCCGGGGGTGTGTTTACGGCAGGGGACGGGAAATGCGCCATTTCCTTCTCTTCCTCAGGGGAGGAAACCCTCCTCCTCAGTGTCTTCCGGGAAGACCGGCCTTCCGTCACCTTCCCCCTGGGCGTGGGAAAGGTATGCGAAAAGATGCAGCCGGGCCCTTTCATGCATCCCGGCATGGTTTTCCGGGGCTCCTGTGTCTGGCGGGAAGGCAGACTGCTGGCAGACCTGAGGACAGCGGAGGGACCGGAAAGCTGGAGAGGCAGCTTTACCCCGCAGGCGGATGGAATCCTCTTTGAAGGCACCGGCGTGGATTTTCCCGACGGACACGTGCTCTTTGCAAGGAAGGGGATTCAGGAAAAATCCTGCGGCGCCGTGGTGTACAGGCAGGAAGGCTCTGAGCGTTTCTTCCTGCTGGAGCACATGGTGCAGGGGCATACCTCCATTCCCAAGGGCCATGTGGAAGGGGAGGAAACGGAGCGGGAAACCGCCCTGCGGGAAATACGGGAGGAGACGAACCTGCAGGTGGAACTGGACACCGCTTTCCGGCATGCGATTGTCTATTCCCCGTCGGAAGGCGTCATCAAGGAAGTGGTTTTCTTCGTGGCCAGATCCCTGCCGGGGCAGATGATCCGGCAGGAGAGCGAGGTGAATGCCCTGGAATGGATGAGGGCGGAGGAGGCCCTGGCGGCGCTGACCCATGAAAGCGACCGGGAGACCCTCACCCTGGCCATGGAATATCTGAAAACGCATTCCCCGGAGTAAAAAAACTTCACCCCGGTACGCCCTGCAGGCCGTACCGGGGTGATTTACAGGTCAGGATTCCGCGTCCAGGGCAAAGAGGCCGCCGGCGCCGCCGGAATGCAGGAACAGGACACGCGCACCCTTGGGAATGATGCCTTCCCGGACCATTTTCACCAGTCCCCCGAAAGCCTTTCCGGTGTAAACCGGATCCAGGAAAATGCCCTCGTTTTCCGCCATCATCCGCAGGGCCTCATTCCCCTCATGGGAGGGAATGGCATACCCGGGACCGCAGACGTCCAGAAGGTGGAAATCTTTTCCGCTGACCTCCGGCTTCTTTCCCAGAAGGGCGGCGGCCTCCCCCATGAGGCGGGGGGTGATCCGGTCAAAGGGCTCCCTGTCCACCATCATGCCGTGAACAAGGGTGTTCCCGAGGTACAGCCCGGCCCCCAGCGCAAGACCCGCCATGGTGCCGCCACTGCCCTCCGCGCAGACGAGATGATCAAAGGTCTCCCCCTGCATGCTGATTTCCCGGGCACAGTCCACATACCCCAGCGTTCCCAGAGCGTTGCTGCCCCCGCAGGGGATTTTGTAGTAAGGGACACCCGAGGCGGTACCCACCCGGTCCATTTCCGCATAGATGTCCCCGTAATCGTCCGTGTCCATAAAGCGGACCTCGGTGCCCATGAGGTGATTCAGCACAAGGTTGCCCTTCCGTTCCGTGACGCCGCGCTTTTTGAGAATCAGGACAGCCTTCATGCCCAGTTTCCCGGCGCAGGCCGCGGTGAGCATGGCGTGGTTGGACTGGGCTCCGCCGGTCGTGAACACCAACTGCGCACCCTGCTGCCGGGCTTCCGCCAGGAGATATTCCAGCTTGCGCACCTTGTTGCCTCCCAGGGCCACGCCGGTGAGATCGTCCCGCTTGATCCACAGATCGATGCCCAGAAGATCACTGAGGCGTTTCAGAGGATGAAGCGGTGTGGGAAAGATTCCAAGAGCGATTTTTTCGATTCCGTTGAGTCCCTGCATGTTCGGGTCTCCCTTCGTCACAGGATTGACAGAGCATAACACAGGAATGACGGGACCGCAACAACGCAGGGAACGGAAGCGGGCAGGAAGGGGATGCACACCCGCAAGCGGCGGGATGTGAGATTCCGCTTTCCTTTTTCCGTGTTTATGGTATGATGCAGGGGACTCAGAAGACGGGATATGATTCACCGCTGAAGAAACCTGCCGGGAAGGACGGGATCCTTCCGGCTGCGGTGGGACAGAGGAAGAGAGGCCGGGATTTTCCCGGGGGACAGGCGCATGTCCTGTCCTGTCAGGAGATATGAAAGAAGCAGCCGTCAGACGCAGGGCCGTTCTGTATGTATTCCTGGCATCCCTGTGCTTCAGCACGGGAGGCCTGTTTATCAAACTGATTCCGTGGTCGGGTCTGGCCATCAACGGGATCCGGAATCTGATCGGGTCCGGGGTGATCGGACTGTATCTCCTGATCCGGCACCGCAGAATCGTCATCAACCGGCGCACCCTCACCGGAGCGCTGTGCATTATTCTTGTGACGACTCTCTTTGTCCTTGCCAACAAAATGACCACGGCGGCCAATGCCATCGTGCTTCAGTTCACAGCACCGGTCTTTGTGATTCTCTTCATGAGCCTCATCTACCGCCAGAAGCCCGGCCGGGTGGATCTTCTGTGCTGTGTGCTGGTGCTGCTGGGCGTGCTGCTCTTCTTTGTGGACGGAATCCAGGCGGGAAACCTTCTGGGAAACCTTCTGGCGGTGCTTTCGGGAATCTCCTATGCCGGCGTCTTCATGATGAACACCGGGGAGGGGGCGGATGCCTTTTCCTCCTGTTTCCTGGGGCAGCTGGCCTCCGGCGTGATCCTTACGCCCCTGTGCTTTGGGGAGACGGATTTCTCTCTGCCCACCATGGGCGCCATTGCGGCACTGGGCGTGGTGCAGGTGGGTCTTGCCTATCTTCTGCTCTCTGCGGGTATTCAGCATACCTCTCCCGTGTCCGCGAGCCTCATCACCGGAATGGAACCCATCCTGAATCCGCTGCTGGTGGCCGTCTTCTACGGGGAGAGCGTCACACCCCTGTCCATGGCGGGATGCGTCATAGTTGTTGTGAGCATTGTGGGGTACAACGTATATCTTGCAAGGTGGCACCGGACATAGAAAAGGGTGCCGCGGAAACAGGAAAGGAGGAATGACCAATGACTTACCATGAGGACAGCGAGGTCCGGATCCGGGATCTCATGCCCGGGGACGCGCAGATCATCACGGATGAGGAGACTGCCCAGGGCTGGCATGTCACGGTGGACAAGTATCTTGCGCGTCTGAAGGATCAGCAGGAAGGCAAATGCGTTTCCATGGTGGCGGAATACCATGGACAGATCGCGGGGTATATCAATGTGTATCCCGCTCCCGAAGCGGGTGCCTTCGGGCATATGGGCATCCCGGAGATTGTGGACTTCGGGGTTCTGGAAAAGTACCGGAAGCGGGGCATCGGAACGCTTCTCATGGATGCAGCCGAAAAGGTGGCCGGAACGTACGCCTCCCGGGTCTGTCTGGGCGTGGGTCTTCACGCGGGGTACGGCAGCGCCCAGCGCATGTACGCCAGGCGCGGGTATATCCCCGACGGTTCCGGTGTGTGGTACGGAAACCGGGTCTGTGAACCTTATTCGGAGTGCTGCAATGATGACGATCTGATTCTGTACATGTCCAGGGATCTGCCATAAGGCCACAGACAGCCGGGAGCCGGTGAAGGGGGGTCCCGGTTTTTCTGTTTCCGGTTTGCGTTTCCGGAAAAACGGAGGGAAATCCGAAACGTTTCCACCGGAATCCCACGGAAGAGACACTTTTTCCGCTGTCCGGTATGCCTGATCCGGGAAAAGCCGGGGAAGGAAATCTGAAACGATTCACGAATCAGAAAGACAGCGGTACAGAGATCGGGGGAAGTCCCGGCAGGATTTCTTCCGGGACACCCCCGAAACCTGATCCCCGGGAAATGGCGCCCGGGAAGGAAGAAAATGCAGGGAAGAAGCCGGCATCCCTTGACAGGCAGGAGGATGAAAGAACGGATATGGAGTTTGTGATTCTCACCACCACGGATATGCACGGCAGGTGCTGGGACACGGATCTCTATTCAGGCAGAGTACAGAACAGCATGCTCAGAGTATCCACCGCCGTGCACGGTTTCCGGGAGAGGTACGGAAACGAAAATGTACTGCTCCTGGACAACGGGGATCTCTTTCAGGGAGCTCCGGTGTCCGACACACATCTCACGCAGCGGCGGCGGGGGCAATCGGAGGCCATTCCCGCCATGGCCCTGTGTCTGAGGGAAATCGGGTATGACGTCTTTGTCCCCGGCAATCATGAGTTCGACCGGGACTGGAAACTCATGAAGGAAATCTACCGGGAGATGGAGGCGGGAGGTGTTTCTGTCCTCGCGGCCAATGTGGTCTACGACGGTACGGACGGGGAGCACGAAAAGGGGGAAAATGTCTTCAGGCCTTACCTGATCCGCACCATTGAAGTGGAAGGGCACAGGCACAGCATCGGTATTCTGGGTCTGGAGAACACGGATGTGCCCCGCTGGGACGTGCCGGTCCATTTTCCCGGCATGTGTTTTGCGCATCCGGGGAATACGCGCTGCTCCGTCGTGAAGGAAGCGGAGCGGTACCTCGGGGAAATGAGGGAGGCAGGCTGCGAATTCATCATTGTCGCCTATCACGGAGCCCTGGGGAACGCACAGGGGAAGATGCGGCCATGGGTGAATACGGAAAATCAGGGGCTGAGACTGATCCTGAAGACGAAAGACGTGGACCTTCTGGTTCTGGGACATGATCACCGGAGTGCCTGCTTTACCCGATCCTGCAGGGACAGAGCTCCCATTCCCGTGGTGAACGGAGGCGGGCAGAACCTGACCTGCACGGTTCTGCGGCTTTGGGACGATGCCTCCGGCAGACTCCGGTGGGAGGTCAAGGAGAACCGGAATCTGAAACTGGCGGACTATGAGGTGGACAGAGAACTGGAAGAGAAAATCGCCCCCTATGCGGAAGCGGCCATGGAATTCATGGATACGCCCCTGGGAGAGGCTGCTGGGGACTGGGACGGATGCCCGGATTTCTATCGGAGGCAGACGGATACCATGGACCTGGTGAGTCTTTCCGTTCTCTCCGGTGTGACCCGCCGTCTGAGGGAACTGTACGGGGCGGGGGGCGATGTTCATCCGGTGCTTTTGGGTGCCGAAGGTCTTCAGGCGGACCTTTTCCTGTCCAGTGTCACCGTGAGCAGTGGCTATACAGTCAGGCCCGGGCCGCTCACCGTCAGGGACGTATGTTCCATGGACGTGTTCGGGGACGAGGTGTATGTCCTGCCCGTGACGGGGCGCCATGTAAGGGAGATCCTGGAGGAGAATGTCCGGGACCATTTCCGCACCCGGATCCTGGGCGGCCGGACGGTCTGTCTGGAGGCGGGGGATCCATTTTCAGCCCTCATCGCCGGGGGCGTCAGTTATGTGTGCGACCTTTCCCGGCGGGAAGGGGAACGGGTGCGGATCCTGGGCTTCGCCAGCGGCAAAGGTTTTCAGGAGGACCAGGTCTATCTGGCAGCGGTGAACGCCTACTGCATGGGGAATCCCAGGGGACCCCTGCGGAATGACTCCGTAGCCTCTGCCATTCCCTGTCCAGGAAAGGAGCGGATTATCCGGGATTATCTGGCCCGGTACATCTCCGGGGCGCCGGATCCGGTCCTGCCCGATTTTCCATGGCGATGGAGCGTGGAATGCGCCGGGGAGGGGGAGCATGGTGAGGGAGAAACAGCGGCAGGGTATGCGGACACGCCGGTGGAGGGCGGCACGTATCTGGTTTTCCACGAGGCTACGGCCAGCGTCCTGACCGGGGAAAGGACTGAAACCGGCCTGCTCTTTGCAGCCTGCCGGACTGTGCCCGACGGGATTTCGGCGCCGCTTCCCGATACGGCCATGCCCCTGAGGGTGCACTTTACGGGGAAAAACCGACTCACCCTGACGGATGCGAAGGGCCGTGTGCTCACGGCCCGGGAGGGACCTGAAAGAACGGAAATGACGGAGATGGCACAGGCAGAGGGAGCGGGTGAATGGATTCTGGAACGAGTCCATGGCGGATGGCGGATCCGCAGCGCTTTCCTCCGGAGAGGGGAGAAGTCGCCCCGGGCCCTGCAGGTCAGTGCTGGGTCCCTTCAGACCCGTCCCATGGATCGGAACGGGCTGTTTATCTTCAATTTCTATACCCCCCGCTGAATAGAAAAACGCGGCTGCGCCGCGTTTTTTGATGGAATTTTCTCAGCTGGCCACCGCGTAAACAGGGGTGAAGGAGCCGCTGCCGTACATTTTGTAGTATCCCCTGAAGATTCTGCCCATGGCGATCTCCACGCCCTCCGGGTTCGTTCCCAGGAGGATGATCAGGAACTGCCGCTGGTTATAGCGGGTGAGGACGTCCACGTTCCGGATGGTCTGGCGGATGGACTGCTCCATGTAGTACATGGCCTTTTCCAGTTCCTCCAGAATCGGCGCCTCGTCCCTGGTCATCTCCATGGTCACCATGATCAGGAAGGAAGACTGATGGAAGCGTTTTTCCAGGTTGATGACAAACTCATACATTCTGGAAAACTGCCGGTATTCCACGTCCATGGCTCCCTGATAACTGCCGCTGTCCCGGATGCTCTGAACAAGCTTGTGAATATCCGCCTTGCGCTCCAGGAAGTCATCCGCGTCATCCTGATAGAAACTCAGATCATTCTTTCCGTTCTGCTTGACATGATAAAGGGCCTTGTCCGCCCGGCTGTAGGTCACGGCATAGGTATCCTCCGGGGTGCACATGGCCAGACCCGCGGAGAGGGAAGCGGCTTCGATTTCCGGGTCATCCTTTTTCCGGACACGGAAGGCGTTCTGGACGGCGCGGACTCTGTCCCCTGCGGCTTCCTGACTCAATCCTCCCAGGAAAAGGAGAAATTCATCGCCTCCCAGGCGGCAACACAATCCGTCGTCACCGGATTCGGAGAGGACCGTTCCCGTCAGTTTCAGAGCCCGGTCTCCCGCGTCATGACCGTACAGGTCATTGATTTTCTTGAGATTGTCCAGGTCAAGGAAAACAAGATATCCGCCCTTTTCCTTCATGGACTTGGCGATGGCGGCCTCCCCGGCGGTGCGGTTCAGAATCCCCGTGACCAGGTCAATCTGTTCTGCAGCGTTCTGATTGACGAAGGATTCCACCACTTCCTGGAGCAGGGCGGAAGGGGCTGCCATGGCGTCGTTATCACCGGCATCGCTTTCCTGAATGTCCTTCAGTTCCCCCCTGTCCAACAGACAGATGAAGGCATCCGTCATGGAAGGGTCAAACTGCTTGCCTCTGCCTTCCAGGAGTTCATGGCGGATATGGGTTTCGGTGCAGGCTTTCCGGTAGATCCGGTTGGAATTCATGGCGTCAAAGGCGTCCGCGATGGCCACCACACGGGCTTCCTCCGGGATTTCTTCCCCCTTGATGCCCTGAGGATACCCGCTGCCGTCATACCGTTCATGATGGCTCCGGGCCACGCATTCCGCCACGTCCACCAGGAAACGGTTTTTCAGAATTTCCCCGCCCATGGTGGTGTGGGATTTGATGATGTCGAACTCCACGTTCGTCAGGCGCTTGGGATTGTTCAGGATGGAATCAGGAACGCCGATTTTCCCGATGTCATGGAGCATGGCCGCATACTGAAGATCCGTGATCCGCTCCGGACTCCAGCCCAGTGCCCCGGCCAGTTTTGCACTGTACTGACTGACCCGGGTGGAATGTCCGCGGGTGTAGGGATCCTTGGCGTCGATGGCGTTGGCCAGGGATTGAATGGTCTGCAGGGACATCTCCTCGATCTTCCGGCTTCGCTCCTCCGCCACGGCCGTCTGCCTGGCCACTTCCTGATTCAGCCTGTCGGTGTAGTCGATCTCAAAGAGAACCGTGCGGTGATACTGAATCATGGCATAGACGGTGAAAAGGGAGAGACCGGCGTACAGGATGGGAAAGCGTTCCATGAAGAGCGGTCCGTAGTACGGGCGGAGATTATCTCCCAGAGACGTGAAGAACACCACGAAATAGAGAACGGAATGGTAGGCGGCCAGGATGAGCCCGGATTTGACGCTGACAAAATAGGACATGCCGATGGGCAGAAGAAGACTCCAGAGAATGCCGGTCCCTTCCCCGTATCCCGTCAGGGCGTAAAAGGTGAAGACGAAGGCGCAGAACAGGGTGGGAATGAGGACGGCCTTTTCCCGGTCTTTCCGGAAATGTGCCAGACAGGCGCAGCCGGCTCCCGACAGAAAGGTCACCACGGACATGAACACACGGGAAAAGTCCCAGCCGTTGGGTGAGCTGAGGAGGTTCATCAGGAACAGGACAATGCCCAGGATGGTCGTGACAATGCTGACAAAGGTCAGGGCAACCAGATTGTTTTCCCGGCGGCTGCCCACATAGATACTCCGGTCCAGCAGATGCCAGAGGAACCGGGTGTTTTTCTTTATTCGCTTGAATACTTCCATCTGTTTCTCCCATCTCAGGAAGGCAGGTCGTTCAGGAACCATCACGGAAACACGACCACAATCTGCCCCGTATTCTACCATGATCTTCCTGATTTGCAACGGGAAAAGGCGGAGTCTCTGTGAAGAATGAGGGCCCGTGGGAAATCCGGAACAACGGACCACGGATGGGGCAGACGGAAAAAAGAGCACGCATGCCCCTGCCGGATGTGAAGATCCTGGGGTGGGGAGGGATGAATGCATGGGAAGCGGTCTGAGTGACGGACGGGAAAGCCATTCATCTCATGCCCTGTCCCCGTCTGCCGCAGCAGAATCCTTTCCTTTTCCGTGAAGGAAGAGCGCATCGGGCCTGTTCGGACCGCCTGATCTCATGGACGGGGCCTTCGGATATGGTATCATTCCGCCGTTCCCTTTCCCGGTCCGGATGAAGAAGCATCTGGTCCATCACCATGAGAGAAGTTCCGGGCTGCGGGTGAAGGAGACGGAGAAAAAAAGCGCCGCTGCCCCGCCGTCTCCCGGAGCCGCCCGGGATGAGGGCAGACTCCAAAGGGCACTGGAAATTGCCTGCGCGGATGAATTTGTGGACGATCCCGACGTCCTGCTTTGGGAGCGGGGCTTCGGCCTTTCGGAGGAGCAGACTCGGCGCCTTGCCATCGCCCGGGCAGCGTTTTCCCGGCGCCCGGTGCTGCTTCTGGATGAATCCGCCGGCGAACTGGATGACGGGAACGAACAGTGCCTGCTGAGTAACCTTCGCGTCCTGACCTGCAGGACCGTGGTGATCGTCACCCACCGCAGGGCGGCGCTGAGCATCTGCGACCGGGTCCTCCGCTTCACGGAAGACGGCATCCGGGACGTGACAGAGTGGGGCGGGGAGAAGATGGATGAGATCACATCCCTGCAGGCAGGAATGCGGACCGGCAGAGGCTGTGCCATCCTCTGTTCCAGGCAGTTCAGGACAGGAAAACCTGCGCAGAGAAGAAGGACCCGGCCGTGCCTCCACCTGGCCCGGCCGGATCCTGGTTTTTATCAGAAGTGTTTCCGATCCCCTTCAGTACTGAAGAAGCCTCTCGAAGGTGAAGCGTCCGGCGCAGCGGCCCAGAAGGAACAGGCCCAGGGCGGCGCACACAACGCCGATCCCCAGCAGAATCCAGACGTTCAGCAGGAGGATGCCTGTAAGCTGCCCGACGATGAGAAGAAGCAGGGGCAGGATCAGGAAAACAGCGGCCTGCTGGGATTCCTCCACGCTCCGGGCCCTGGCGGATCCCCTCACGATCAGGGTGATGGCTGTCAGGGACAGGGAGGGGGCAAGGAGAAGCATGACAGGCAGCCAGCTGACACTGGGAAGCAGGAGGCGGCGTGTCAGGAGAAGCGATTCCGTTTCAACGGTCAGGATCATGGCCAGAAAGGAAATCAGGGAGACAAGCATGCTCAGAAGGAAGGAAGCCAGGACTTTTGCCTGAAAGATCTGCCGGAGGGTCAGGGGACAGTAAAGCAGCGTTTCCAGTGTGTGCCGTTCCTTTTCCCCCACGAAGGCGCTGGCTGCCATGATGGAGGCACTGAAGATGGGAATCAGCAGGAAGAACACCGGAAGGACATAGTTCAGAATCATGTGGGAAAGGGTGGCTTCCGGGGTTTCCAGACGGGCGCTTATGGGCAGCATGTCAAGGAATTTCGAAAGCTCCGCTTCCTCGGGCATAAAATGGATGACGAGTTGAAAAACCGAGGGGACCAGGACTGTCAGTACCAGGGGCACAATAAAAAGGGTGGAAAAGAGCCGGTGATTGCCGGCAATACCGCGGAAATCCTTCCGGATCATGGCACGCATGGCCGTTCTCATCTGACCTGTGCCTCCTTTCTTCCGGCGGTCAGGGCAAAGTAGATCTCCTCCAGACTGGGCCGGGGAAGTGTGACGGAATAGATCTCCCCGCCTGCCTCCACGATTTTCCGGATGAGATGCGGGATATCCTCCGTTTCATGGATCTCTGCCACATATTCCCCGGGCCCGCGGGGGAGCAGCCCGGCATCCTCCGGGACCTTTGCCGCCCGGATGTGAAGGCATTTCGACGGGAATACCTCCTCACGCAGCTGTTCCAACGTCCCGGAGGCAAGGAGGACACCCTGATCTATCAGCCCGAAACGGGTGCAGACTTCCTGGGCGTAGCGGAGCTGATGCGTGCAGAGGAAAACGGTGATTCCTTCCTTCAGCGCCAGATCGCGGATCATCCGGTTGACATTCTGCACGTTTTCCGGATCCAGCCCGGAGGTGGGCTCATCCAGAAACAGGACCCGGGGACGGTGGAGGAGGGCGCGGGCCAGGGAAAGTCTCTGCCGCATACCGGTGGAATAGGCTGCCAGTTTCCTGTCCCTTTCTTCCGTCAGTTCCAGCTCCCGGAGCAGGGATTCACTCCGCCGCTGTCCCTCGCCTTTCTCCAGACCGAAGGCGGCGGCATAGAACATCAGGTTCTCCATGCCGGTCATATGATCATACATCTGCGCGTGCTCCGTCATGATTCCGGAGAGAAGGTGGACTTTTTCCGGCCGGTCACCGGGATGAATGCCCATGACCTGGCAGGATCCCCCGGAAGGCGTGAGGACACCGGTCAGAAGCCTGACTGTCGTTGTCTTTCCAGCGCCGTTGGGGCCGAGAAAACCGAAGACTTCCCCCTCCTTAAGCGAAAGGGACAGGTCCTTCAGCGCCTCCGTGCCCCCGGAGTAGGTTTTGGAAAGGTTCCGTGTGATCACCGTCTCCATTGAATCATGCCTCCTCATTTGTCCTCAGTCTGTCCACCATATGCTGAAAACGGGGATCTTCCCGCAGAGGCTGGAAAGCGGGGTTTTCACTGAGAGCCTGCGTCATGTCGCGGCGGATCAGCGCCTCATCCCTGGGCGGGAAGACACCCGGCACAAGCTGCGCGTCAAACCAGGTATCCAGAAGGTCAAAATACCGGTCCCCGTGCAGACGCAGCGGGTAGATGTCGCTGAGCGCCAGGTCTGTATACTGCGTGAGAGCGGCCAGGGCCTGTTCCGTGTCCCCCAGGGCCATATATCCCTGGGCGATGGTGATATAGAGGCCCAGAAGGATACCTGGATGCAGGGATTTCACATGAAAGGCGTCCACAAGACGGGAAAGGCGCTGGCAGGTTTCCGAAAAATGCCAGGCATCCTTCCCGCACAGCGACAGATACGACTGGAAGAGACTGAAAAGGTTCATGACTTCCCTGTAAATGCCCGCCTGAAGGATTTTCCCGGCTTCCCGGTCATTGCCGGTCATCTGATACGCCATGGCCAGCAGGGGTTCCGCGGAGCCCGTCTGAAGCCCATCCGGCTCCAGAATGTCGATCACCTGGGCGGGGCGCTGAAGATGAAGCAGGCACAGGGATTCCAGATGCAGGGCCTCCTTTCGCAGTTTCGGCTCGTCCGCCATGGTCCTGACACGCTGAAACCATTCCAGGGCTTTCCCGATCATCTCCGTAACCTGACCGGGAGAGGGGGTCTGGGACGTGTGATTGATCAGGAGGGTACCCAGAGCGAGGAGGAGGGGATAGCAGGAGTAGTATTTCTTTCCCGTTTCCAGGCATTCCGCCAGAACCCGGTCAAAGGGAAGGGCGGAAAAGTCCCTTGACAGACGGATGTACAGTTTCCGGATGCTGTCCTTTTCCATCCGGGGCCTGTATCCGATCAGATCATCCACGCTGATGTCAAAATAGGATGCCAGACGGGGCAGAAGGGAAATGTCCGGCAGGGAAGAGCCGGTTTCCCATTTGGAAACCGCCCCCTTGGACACACCGACATGAGCGGCCAGCTCATCCTGCGTGATGCCTTTCCTGTGACGCTGCTCAATCAGGATCTGACCAAGATTGATTTCTTTCATCGTTCTCACCCCGGCTCCATCATAGCCCCGGAGCGGGAAGGACGCAATGGAGAGATGTTTCACTTTTTTCGGAATAATCAACCGTCAGGAAACACCCATGGGTGCTCACTTTTCCTTTCAACCTTTTCCGGAGGGGAACGGAGCAGAACGTGCCGGGCGGGCATACCGGTGTGGACTGTCGTTTACAGGCATTTCCGTTTTATGGTATACTCCTGCTTACTCCCGAGGAGAGGACAGTGGGAAATGAAGATTCTGATAGCGTCGGACAGCTTTGTGTATCAGCACAACGGAGTATCCAACGTGGTGATGGCCATGGCAAACGGCCTTCGCGCCCGGGGAAACGAGGTCAGGGTTCTGGCGCTTTCCAATAAAAGAAAATCCTTCCGGGACGGGGATCACTATTTCATACGTTCCACAAAATCCGGTTTTTACCCGGATGTGCGCATCAGTTTTGCCCATCATGACCCGCTTCTGGATGAACTGCGGGCATGGAAGCCGGATATCATCCATCTGCATACGGAAGGCTCCATTGCCCGCATGGCCTATCATCTGGCGAAGAAGACCCATTCGCCCCTGGTGATGACCACCCATACGGACTATGCTCATTTTCTCTTCGGCCGCTTCCGGGATACGCTTCCGGTCCGGAAGATCATGACCGGCTGGGGCTGGATGGTTTACCGGCCCGCCACGAAGGTGATCGCTCCCTCCTATAAGGCGGAGCACTTTCTCCAGCTGAAACACGTCCGGGACAGAATCACCGTGATTCCCAACGGTATTCCCCTGGAGCGGTACCAGAAACCCGTAACCCCCGGGGAAAAGGAGGCGCTTTTCAGGCAGTGGGAGATGGAGGACAACGGGTGTACCCTGGTGATGATCAGCCGGCTGAGCAGGGAGAAGAACATTGAGGAGATGATCCGGTTTATGCCCGCTCTTGTGCGGCGTGTGCCGAAGGTGCAGATGATCATCGTGGGCGACGGACCGGACCGGGAGCATCTGAAAAACCTGTCGGAACAGATGGGAATGACGGATCGGATCCGCATGACGGGCCAGGTCCCGCCGGATGAGGTGTACCGGTATTACGCCATGGGGGATGTCTTCGTGTCCGCTTCCACCTTTGAGGTGCACAGTCTTTCCTATCTGGAAGCCATGGCCCAGGGCCTGCCTCTGGTCTGCCGGGCGGACGAAAGTCTGCTGGGTGTGCTTTCGGACGGAGAAAACGGCAGGATCTACCGGACAGAGGAAGAGTTCGTGGAGGCGGTGAGCGGGATTCTGCTGGATCCGGAGATGAAAAGCCGTATGCGGAAAAACGCCCTTGAACGGATCGGGGCGTTCAGCGAGGAGCGGTTTGTGGACAATATCTGTGCGCTGTATGAAGAGGTTCTGCAGCAGACCTGAAGGACGGTACCCGCGGAAGAAGGCGGATCTCCCGATGAGGAAACCGGACGAACCCGGAAAGACGAACGCCATGAGCACGATCGAACGGACGGAGAACTCGCGATGAAGAAGATAATGTTGATTACCTCCGCCTACACCGGGGCGGGGCATCGTTCCATTTCGGACGCTCTCGCAGAGCAGTTTTCGCGTATGCCGGATCTGGAAGTCAGGGTCATCGACGGATTTGAGCTGATGGGCCGGACAGGGGTGAGCATCGCGCACAAGTACGGGCTGATGTGCCGTTATACGCCGCATATGTACAACGCCGCATGGAAGATCACCAAGGCGCTCCATCAGAAAGTCAGCGTGTCCACCTGCCTGTCCAGTTTCCGCTTTCTCAAGCAGGTCCGCTCCTTTCAGCCGGATCTGATTCTGACGGTGCATTCCCTTTTCAACACCATGCTGACCATGGTCATGAGAAGACATGGCCTGAACATACCCCTAGTGGTGCTGCAGGCCGATGTGGTGAACATTCACAGCACATGGTGCAACCGGCGGGCCTACATGACCATCTGTCCCTCCCGGGAGGCCTATGAGGCCAGCCTGAAACAGGGGATGCCTCCGGAAAAGCTGAAGCTGCTGCGTTTCCCCGTTCGAAGCAGCTTCACGGAGGCGGCCAGAAGTGCGGAAGAAAAGAGCTATGACGGGTCGAGGACGCTCCGGTGCCTGCTGATGGGCGGCGGTGACGGGGCCGGCAGGCTCGGCGCCTATGCGGAGGCTGTTCTGGAGCATACGGACATGTCCGTGACCGTGATCTGCGGACACAACCGGGAAATGCATCACCATCTTCAGCATACCCTGGTCAGGCGCTACGGGGAGCGTGTTACGATTCTGGGTTTTGTGACGGATATGGAGCGGGAGATGGAACAGAGCGACCTGCTCATTGCCCGGGGGAGTCCCAACACGCTGCTGGAAGCCGTGACCATGAACGTGCCGGTGATCATGATCGGACCCCTGCTGGCTCAGGAGCGGGACAATCCGCATCTGATGGAGAAGCACAACCTGGGTGTTCCCTGCAGATCCCCCGCAGAGGTGCCCGGGATCATTCAGGATCTCCTGGCAGGAGGTGCGGAGAAGCTCAGGGAGATCCGGTCCGCCCAGCGGGCATACCGCAGCCTTGACGCCGCCAGGGATATCGCCGTCTATGTGGCGGGGCTGGCGGATGAGGTCCGAAAGGCATGACGGATCATCCCCGGGCGCTTCCGGGTTTCAGTCACGATGAAAAAACAGCGGACCTGACGAGGGCCCGCTGTTTCTGATTACAAAAATGGAGTAGGCAAAGGGCGCCTTATTTGACATAAGCCAAACAGGTTTCCCAAGGCAAAGGGCGCCTTATTTGACATAAGCCAAACAGGTTTCCCAATGCCTCTCCCCGAACCGTACGGGCATCTCTCAATGCATACGGCTCTCCATCAGTTTTGATCACCTTCAGAAATGGAGCTGTTGATGAGGTTGAAACAGGCCGGGCAGACGATGAGGGTTTTGCGCCTCATGCTCTTCATGAGTACTTCCCATGGAGCCGCGCCCAAATCCTTGAGCCGCCTGACAGTAAATACTTTGCAGTGTTTCTCTGAAAGCACCCCGCAGCATTCGCATTTGTTCTTCGCAATGCGCCACCAGAGTTCTTTCCTGGTGTAAGGCTGATATTCACGAATGCAGTCCACGTTGCCATCATGAGCACGTTTGCATTGATTGAGCGTAACGATTTCAGCCTTCTTTTCGCCTGTTTTCGTTCTGTAAGGTATAGACCATGAATGACCGCCACGATACATTTCTATGATTTGCCTGGCGCTTTTGTTGTGTTTTCTGGCAAGAGTGTAAAGACAGCTGCGTTCCATGAGGTATCTGAACTGTGCAAGCAGGTAATAGTTACCCGCCATGTTGTAGTAGTTCAGTATCCCTCTGATTTCGCTGTTATAGGTTCTGACAATGTCAACGTCCGCGGCACCCATGAGTTTGGGTCTGCCGATCGGGCGCAGAGTTCCGTCAGGCTCAATGCGTACAGCTTGTTTGTTCAGGAGAAAAGGTATAATCTTATCCTCCATGGG